>NZ_LT607412.1:6628396-6929687 GCF_900091455.1 Micromonospora coriariae
GCGGCCCGCGCCAGCTCCGGGCGGTCGGCGGCCCCGTCGAGGCTGGCGGCGAGCGCCCGGATGGTGGGGTGGCGGAACAGATCGAGCATCTTGATGGACCGGCCGGTGGCGGTGGTCAGTCGGGCGTGGACGGCCGCGAGCGCCAGCGAATGCCCACCGATGTCGAAGAAGTTGTCGGTCACCCCGACCCGCTCGCGCTCCAGCACCTTCCGCCAGATCCCCGCGATCAGCTCCTCGGTCTCGGTGAGTCCGTCCGGACCCGCGGGCACCAGCGCCGGCCGGTCGCCGCCGGCCACCGTCATCGCGCCGAGCTGCGGCACCCGCACGGTCGGCCGGGGCAGGGCGGCGGCCACCTCGCGGGCCGGCGTGTCAGGTGCGCCGGCCAGCGCGCCCACCAGCTCGGCCAGGTCGGCGAGCAGGTCGTCGATGCGACCGGCGTCGAACAGGTCCGGGTTGTAGACCACCTCGACGCCGGTGCGGCCGTCGGGCTGCACCACGTAGACGGTGATGTCGAACGGGGAGCCGGGTTTGGGCACCGGGACCGGCTCGGCGGTCAGCCCGGTCAGCGTCAGCCGTGGTGGCGCGAAGTTGAGCACGTTGAACAGCACCTGCACCAGTGGCGCGCGGGCGGTGTCCCGGCCGGCGCCGAGCGCCTCGACGATCCGTTCCAGTGGCGCCCCGGGATGGGCGGTGGCCTCGTGCAGCTCCCCGGAGCACCGGTCGACCAGCTCGGCGAAACTCGCCCCGCCGGTACGGACCCGCACCGGCACCGTGTCGATGAAGAAGCCGATCACGTCGTCGAAGGCGGCCAGCCTCCGGTCGGCGACGATCGCGCCGAGCACGTGGTCGTCGCCGCCGGTGAGCCGCGCGATCAGCTCACCGAACGCGGCCAGCAGCACCGACGCCACGGTGGTGCCGCGCCGCTCGGCCAGCTCGCGGACCGCGCGGTCGGTGTCCGCGGGCAGCCGGACGGCCGCCTCCGCGCCGGCGTAGGTCTGCACCGCGGGTCGGGGTCGGTCCCGGGGCAGGTCCAGCACCGTCGGCACGCCGTCCAGGTGCGCCGTCCACCAGGCCAGGTCCGCCGCGCCGCGCAGCCGGTCCCGTTCGGCCCGCCAGACCGCGTAGTCGGCGTAGTGGGCGGGCAGCTCGGGCAGCGCCGGAGGCTGGCCGGCCACCGCCCGGGCGTACCCGGCCGCCAGATCGTCGTAGCAGACCCGTTCGGACCAACCGTCGAAGACGGCGTGGTGCCAGGTGGCGGCCAGCACGTGCTCGGCCGGGCCGAGCCGGTAGACGGTCACCTGCCAGGGCGGCCCGGTGGCCAGGTCGAAGGGGTGCGCGGCGCCGGCCGCGAGCATCCGGGTCAGCTCGGCCTCGGGCTCGACGCTGCCGGTCAGGTCGACCACCGGCACGGCCACGTCGGTCGGCTCGGCGCAGACGGCGTACGGCACGCCGGCGGTCTGCGGGATCCGCCAGCGCAGCACGTCGTGCCGCTCGGCGACGGCCCGCAGCGCCGCCCCGAGCGCGGCGGTGTCCAGCGGGCCACGCAACCGGTGCGCCACCGCGATGTTGTACGGCGCGCTGGACGGCGCGAGCTGGTCGACGAACCAGAGCCGGCGCTGCGGCGGGGAGAGGGTGGGTGGGTTACCGGTACGCAGCCCGTCCCCGCCGCTGGGCGCGGCGGCCACCCGCTCGACCAGCCGCCCGAAGGTTCGCTGGGTGAACACCTCGCGGGTGTCGAGCTGCCGGCCCAGCTCGGCGCGGAGCGCGGCGACCAGGCGCATCGCCGCGATGGAGTTGCCACCGGCGGCGAGGAAGTCCGTCGCCGGCTCGGGTGCCACGCCGAGCAACCGGGTCCAGATGTCGGCCACCGCCGCCGCCACGGATCCGTCCGGCGTGGCCGGACCGGCGGCGGGGGTGGTGGTGTCGGCGGAGGGGACGAGCGCGGCGGCGGCCAGCGCGCGCAGCGCCGGCCGGTCCAGTTTTCCACTGACCGCGCTGACCGGCAGCGCGCCGCGGCGCAGCACCCGGGCCGGCAGCATCGCCGCGGTCAGCCGGCTGCCGGCGTACCCGCGCAGCCGGGCGTCGTCGGGCGCGTCCGCAGGGGTGAGGAACGCGACCAGCTCGACACCGGCGGGGCCGGGCACCGCCTCGACCGCGACCCCGGTCACCCCGGGCAACTCGGCCAGCACCGCCTCCACCTCGCCCAACTCGATGCGCTGCCCACGGATCTTGACCTGCCGGTCGGCCCGGCCGAGGTAGGCGATCCGCCCGTCCGGGTCGAGCCGGACCAGGTCGCCGGTGCGGTACAACCGCTCGCCGGGCAGCCCGGAGAACGGGTCCGGAACGAAGCGTTCGGCGGTCAACGCGGGCCGGCCAAGATAGCCGTCGGCCAGCCCCGGCCCGCCGATCAGCAGCTCACCGATCTCCCCCGGCGGCACCGGGTCGAGCGTCACGTCCACCACGTACGCCCGATGGTTGGGCAGTGGCCGGCCGATCGGCACCGGCTCGGTCTCGGTGGCGCTCAACGGGCCGCTGACCACCAGCACCGTCGTCTCGGTGGGGCCGTAGCCGTTGAAGAATCGACGGCCGGGCGCCCAGCGGGAGGCCAGGGCGGCCGGCACCGCCTCGCCGCCGCACAGCACCGTGCGCCAGGCGGGCAGCTCGGTCGGGTCCAGCATGGCCAGCAGGGTGGGCGTGACGAAGCCCCAGTTGACCTCGTGCGCGGCGATGAACTGTGCCAGCCGAACCGGGTCGGCGCGATCCTCGGCGCCGAGCAGCTGCACCGCGCCGCCGAGCAGCAGCGGCACGAACAGGTCCATGGTGGCCGCGTCGAAGCCGAGCGAGGCGATGCCGAGGCTGCGTACGCCGGCGTCCGCGCCGGTGAGCGCGACCACGCCGGTGAGGAACTCGACCACGTTGCGGTGGCTGGTGAGCACCCCCTTGGGTCGGCCGGTGGAACCCGAGGTGAACAGCACGTACGCCGGATCACCGGGGCGGGCCGGGCAGGGCGCGAGCGGGGCCGGGCCGGGCAGCCCGAGCGCCTCGACGCCCGGCACGTCGCCGAACTCCGCCTCGGCGGCGTCGCCGACCACCAGGGACACGCCCGCGTCGGCGGCGATCCCGCGCAGCCGCCGACGCGGGCCGCCCGGCTCCAGCGGCACGTAGCAACCGCCAGCCAGCAACACCCCCAGAACGGTGGCTACCAGTTCCGGCCGGCGGGCGCCGCACACCCCCACCCGGCTCTGCCGGTCGACGCCCCGCACGCGCAGTGCCGCCGCCACCCCGGCAGCCCGGGCCACCAGCTCGGCGTAGGTGAGCCGGCTGTCCCACTGGCGCACCGCCACCGCGTCCGGGGTACGGGCGGCCTGCGCGACCACCAGCTCGGCGATCGTCGCGTCCGGCCAGGGCAGGGGCTCACCGGTCACGGCGCTGATGGACAGGATGTCGGTCACCCGTTCCCCCCGGGGTAGCTGCTCGGATCGGTGACTTGCAGACGCAGCTCGCTGACGTGTCCGCGCCCGTGCGCATCGGTCACCCAGCTCTCGCTCGGTGCCGGCAACAACTCAGTGACGACGACCGCGACGTCCGGCCCGGTGCGGGCCGCGGCGTCGACCATCGCGCACAGCGACTGCGCGTGGAGCGGGCCGGTGAGGTCGACGTAGCAGGGCTTGACCTCGGTGCCGACCTTCACGAACACCCGCTCGGGCAGGCCGAGCCGGGCCCGCCACCGGCGCACCGCGAGGAACCGCTCGGCCTCTCCGGTCACCCCGCCCAGCCCGCTGTCCGCGACGGTGGTCCGCCAGGTGCGGCGGGCCACGACCAGCCGGTCGATGGTGATCCTGGGTGTGTGCGCCGCCGGGTCGAGCAGCTTGAAGGCGTCCACCAGCAGCGAGCCGAGCAGGTTGGCGAAGACCTCCACCAGCGGCCAACGGCTGCCGTCGGGCAGCACAGCCGCCAGCCGGTCGCCGACCGGCACCACCCGCACCTCGGTCGCCGGTATCAGCCGGTCCACCTCGCCGCCCCGGGCGGTGTCGATGCCGAGCTGCCGGTCAGCCGGGCCGGTCAACCCGTACGTGGTGCGGGTGGTGACCCGGGGGAAGCCCTCCGGGTAGAGCACCCGCACCCGGGCCGGACCCAGGTCGGTGTCCAGCCCGGCGCGCAGCGCCGCCGGGTCCGGGTGGAACGGCACGAAGACCGCGCTGTCGAAGGTGGGGGTGGCCGGGTGCAGCTCGCCGAGCACGAGCAGGAACTCGCCCCGGTTCAGCGCGGCCAGGTCGACGGCGCTGATCTGCACGTCCGGGCTGTGGATCCGGGCCGACGGCCAGCCCGGCGCGTCCGCCGGGAACACCCGCCGGGCCCGCTCGGCCAGCTCCGTGCCGCGCAGCCGCAGTTCGGGCTGCCCGGGCGGCAGCGCGGCCAGGTCGAACAGCTCGGCCCAGCGGGCGGTGAAACCGGCCCCGGCGGCGGCCAGCGGCCCGTCCTGGGCGACCAGCAGCCCCTGGGCCAGCGACCAGACGTCCGCGAGCCGCACCGGCCCGTCGGCGCGCAGCTCCTCGTACAGCTCGGCGAGGAGGCGCTCGCAGGCGGCGCCGATCTCGGCGGTCAGCCACCGGGCGGCCTGGAGCAGCACGGCCAGCGGCGCGGCGAGGGCGTCGAGCACCGCCGCGCCGACGGTGACCGTGAGATCGCGGGAGGTCTCCTCGTAGACGACGGTGCGGCCGGCGTACATCTGACCGGCCTGCCGGGTCGCGGGTCGGCCGGTGACCGCGGTGAACTCCTCGTTCAGCGCGGCCAGCGCGGCGCCCAGCCGGTCCGGGTCGCCGGCCGCCGCGGCGACGTCGTCGCGTGCGGCGCAGAGCCGGTCGAAGCCGGCGCTCACCTCGGCGCGCAGCGTCGGGTCGCCGATCGCGGCCAGCCGCTCGCGCAGCACCTGCTCGGCCCGAGGGCTGATCGGCAGGCCGGCGTCCCAGGTCAGCAGGCCCCGCTCGACCAGTCGATCGAGCAGCAGGAACGCGTCGTCGGCGGTGCGCAGGCCGGTATCGCCGGCGGCGAGCACCCGCTCGACCAGCCGTACCGCGGGGGTGCGCCCGTCGGAGCAGGCCAGCAACCGCGCCTCCGCAAGGGGCAACTCCACCGGCGGGTGCAGCGGCCGGTGCAGCAGCCGGCCGACCACGCTCAGGTGCGGCGGCAACGCCGGCGCCCACCAGCGGCGTACGGCCGGGTCGTCGGCGAGCCGGTCGGCGTACGCGATAAGCGCCCACGCCTCGAAGTGCACCTCCCGCCTCGACAGCGTCGTCGGCCCCGGCCGCAGCCGGGTGGACGGGTCGGCGGGGTCGAAGGTGCCCCAGCACACCGGGCCGAAGAAGCCGATCGTCTCGGCCTTGCCGCAGTAGCGCTGCCAGTAGCGCAGCAGGCTCAGCTCACGCTTGCGCCGCCGGACGTTGCGCACCGTGGGGTCGGTGCGCAGCAGACCGTCCAGGGCGATCAGCATCTCCGGGTTCTGCCAGGTGACCGCCTCGCGCAGCAGCGGGTCGGCGGCGATCCGGCCGGCGGTGGCCGACGCGTCGGCGAGCGCCTCGGCGAACGCCTTGTCGAACACCTCGGCGGCGACCTCACCGGCCAGCAGCGCGTCGGCGGCGTCGGCCGCGTCCGGGGCGGCGAAGGCGTCCAGCCCGACCGCCGGGAACCCGGCGGTACGCAGCACCACGTCGCGCCACACCGACCAACCGGTCTCGCCGAGCGGCAGCCGGTGGCTCATCGGGACGACTCCGGCTCGGCGGCGTCCACGATGTGCAGCCGCAGCTCACTGAAGTAGCGCCGGCCCGCGGCGTCGGGCACCCAGGCGTCGTCCGGAGTGGGCAGCATCTCGCTGACCACCAGCGTGACGTCGTCGCCGCCGTCACGGCGGGCCGCCCGGACCATTGTGCAGAACAGGCTGGCGAACGCGGGGCTGCTCAGGTCGACGAAGCACGGCTTGGTCTCGGTGCCGAGCTTGACGTACACCTGCTCGGGCAGGCCCAGCCCGCGCCGCCACTCGCGCACCGCCAGGTAGCGGGCCCGGTCGCCGGTCACCGTGGCCAGGCCGCACTCCCCCACCGTGGTACGCCAGGTCTGCCGGGCCACCACCAGCCGGTCCAGCGTGATCCGGGGCGTGCACGGTGCGGCGGCGACCAGCTTGAACCCGTCGACGGCATGGGTGCTCAGCAGGGCGGCGCAGACCTCGGTCAGTGACCAGCGCTGCCCGTCTTCGGCCGTGACGACCAGCCGGCCGGCCTCGTCGTGCACGGTGAGCGCGACGGTGGGCAGCACCCGGTCGTCCTCGGCGCCAGGTGCCGCGGCGAAGGCCAACTGCCGGTCGGTCGGGCCGGCCAGCGACTCGGCGACCCGGCTGGTGCGCCGCGGCCAGTCGGTCGGGTATAGCAGCCGGATCCGGCGCGGGCCGAGGTCGGCCGCCAGCGCGGCGCGCAGCCGCTCCACGTCGGGGTGCGACGGGGTCACCGCGTAGGTGTCGAACGACGGCCAGGCGGCATGCAGCTCGCCGAGCACCACTGTGTACTCGCCGCGGGTCAGCGCGTCCGCGTCGGCGGCGCAGATCTGCAGGTCGGGGCTGTGCAGCCGGGCGGTGGACCAGCGTGCCGGCGGCGGCGGGAACGCCTCGTCGACCCGGGCGGCCAGGTCCGCCACGTCCAGCCGGACCTCGGTGACGCCCGACGGCTGCTGGGCCAGGCCGAACAGCTCGGCCCAGCGGACGGCGAACTGCGCGGCCACGGCGTCCACCGGGCGCTCCCCGGTGCCCCAGAACAGGCCCTGCACCAGGAACCACAGGTCGGACAGGGCGACGGGGCCGTCACCCGCCTCGGCGCGCAACTCGTCGTACAGCTCACGGAAGACCGCCCCGTACGCCTCCTCCAGCGCACCGGCCAGCCAGCGGGCGGCCCGCAGCAGCACGGCCAGCGGCGCCGCCAGCTCGTCCAGCAGCGGCGCGCCGAAGACCACGTCCAGGTCCCGGCTGGTGTCCTCGTAGCAGAGTGTGCGGCCGGCGTACATCTGCCCGGCCCGCCGTTGCGGCGGCTGCCCGGTCAGCTCGGTGAACGTCTCGTCGAGCGCGTCCAGGGCGGTCCGCAGCCGGTCCGGGTCACCGGCCGCCGCGGCGACCGCGTCCCGGGCGGCACACAGCCGGTCGAAGCCGGCCTCGGCGGCGGCCCGGGCCGGGGCGTCGCCGATCGCCGCGATCCGCTGGCGCAGCACCTCCTCGGCCTGCGGGTTCACCGGCAGCGCGGCGTCCCAGGTGATCAGCTCTCGCTGCACTAGTCGGTCCAGCAGCTCGTACCCGTCCTCGGGTCGGCGCAGCCCGATCGACCCGTCGGCGATCACGTCGCGGGCCGCGCGGCGGCCGTCGACGGCGGCCAGCAGCGCCGCCTCGACCGGGGACAGCGGCACCGGCGGCCGGGCCGGACGAAGCACCTCGCGCCCGGCGAGGCGCAGGTGCGGGGCGAGCCGGGGCGCCCACCACCGGCGCACCGCCGGGTCCGCGCCGATCCGCTCGGCGTACGCGGCCAGCGCCCACGACTCGAACCACACCCAGCGGCGGCGGGTCAGCGCCGCGCCCGGGCGGACCTCGGCGGCGGCCGGCAGGTCTGGGTCGATGGTGACCCAGCAGCTCGGCCCGAAGAAGCCGACAGTCTCGTTCTTGCCGCAGTACCGCTGCCAGTACTTCAGCAGCGCGCGTTCCCGCTCCCGCCGGCGCACGTTGCGGGTGGCCTCGGCGCCACCGCGGACCAGCCCGTCCAGGGCGGGCAGCGCACCCCGGTTCTGCCAGGTGACGGCCTCCCGCAGCAGCGGGTCCGCGGCCAGGTCGGTCAGCCGACCGGCGCTGGCGAGCAGGGCCTCGTCGAATTCCTTGTCGAACTGCTCGACCCCGGCGCCGGTGACCAGCAGTTCGTCGGCGGCCGCGGCGGCCTGCGGCGCGGCCAGCAGGGTCAGCCCGTCGGCCGGGAACCCGGTGCTGCGCAGCAGGGCGTCGCGCCACACCGACCAGCCGGTGTCGCCCAACGGCACCCGGTGGGCGCCGGCCTCCGCGGCGCTCCCGGCGACGGCCGCGCGCAGGTCGGCGCGGATGGTGGCGGCCAGCGCCGGCAGCGCGTCGTGCAGGAAGAAGTGCCCGGCGTCCAGCTCGTGCAGGGTGAAGCCGGCGGTGGTGTGCTCCCGCCACGCGGCGCTCTGCTCACGGGTCACCGCCCGGTCGGTGCGGCCGCTGAACGCCACGATCGGCACCGGCAGCGGCGCATCGGGCCGGTAGCGGTAGCCGTCCACCCGGTCGAAGTCGGCACGCAGCAGCGGCATCAGCAGCTCGACGAGTTCGGGGTGCTCCAGCAGCCCGGCGGGGAGCCCACCCCCGGCATCCAGGCGGCGCAGCAGCTCGGCGTCGTCCACCTGGGACAGTCCGTCGAAGACGCTGGGCTCACTGACGTGCGGGGCGCGGGCGCCGCCGACGTAGAGGCGCAGTGGCAGCGGCCGGCCGGTGCGGCGCAGCTCGCGGACCACCTCGAAGCCGACCCGGCCGCCCATCGAGTGCCCGTAGATGGCGTACGGCCGGTCGGCCCGCCCGGCGATGGCCCGGGCCACGTCGGCGATCTGGAACCGCGGGTCCTCGCTGATCCGGTTCTCTCGGCCGGAGAGCTGCACGGGCAGCACCTCGACGTCCGGGCCGAGCCGGTCGGGCCAGTGTCGGAACGCGCTGGCGCCGGCACCGGCGTAGGGCAGGCAGAACAACTGCACCGGCGCCGGGTCGCGGCTGCCGGCGGAGATGAACCAGTTCACCGCACGCCTTTCTGAGGGGGGTCGATCCAGTACCGCTGCCGTTGGAAGGGGTAGGTGGGCAGCGAGGTTCGCCGGATGGTGCCGGCGGGATGCAGGGTGGTGAGGTCAGCGTCGCGCCCGGCCACCCAGGCGGCGGCCAGCTCACGCAGCGGCCCGGAGTCGCCGGCCACCCGCGCGTCGGTGGTCAGCAACTCGTCGAGGGCGGCGACCGCGCCGGCCGGGTCGGTGGCCACCACGGCGGCCCGGTGGCGGAACGCGCGCCGGCCCAGCGCCAGCGTCGCGGCCGCCTCGGCCAGCGCCGGGGTGGTGCCGGCGAGGTGCCGCCGCAGCCGGATCAACGCCGCCCGCAGCGCCGCCGGGGTACGCGCCGACACCGGCAGCAGGTGCGCCCCGGCCGGCGCAGGGTCGACCGGCTCGGCCGGCGGGGCCTGCTCGACCACGACGTGCGCGTTGGTGCCGCCCAGTCCGAACGAGCTGACCCCGGCGACCCGGCGCGGCGCGTCCGGCCAGTCGCGCACCTTGGTCGGTACGTAGAACGGGCCGGCGGACAGGTCGATCTCCGGGTGCGGGCGGGTGAAGTGCAGGTTCGGTGGGATGACGCCGTGCCGCACGGCGAGCACCGCCTTGATCAGCCCGGCGATGCCGGCGGCGGCGTCCAGGTGGCCGATGGTCGTCTTCACCGAGCCGAGCGCGCAGGTCTCGGCGGGCGCGGTGCCCTGATACACCTCGTGCAGCGCGGCCACCTCGATGGCGTCGCCGAGCGGCGTACCGCTGCCGTGCGCCTCGATGAAGCGGACCTCGCCGGGGGCGACCTCGGCGGCGGCGAGCGCGCCGGCCACCGCGGCGGCCTGGCCGGCGGGCCCGGGAACGGCGTAGCCGGCTCGGTCACCGCCGTCGTTGGTGACCGCCCAGCCGGGCAGGACCGCGTAGATCCGGTCGCCGTCGGCCTGCGCGTCGGCGAGCCGGCGCAGCGCCACCACCCCCACACCGGAGCCGAAGCCGGCCCCCTGGGCGGCCTCGTCGAACGCGCGGCAGCGGCCGTCCGGGGAGGCCAGGCCACCGGTGGTGTGCCGGTGCCGCGGCCAGGTGACGCTCACCCCACCGGCCAGCGCGATGTCGCACTGGTAGTCGGCCAGGCTCTGCGCGGCGAGGCAGACCGCCACCAGCGAGCTGGAGCAGGCGCTCTGCACGGCCACCGCCGGCCCGGTCAGCCCCAACCGGTACGCGACCTGGCCGGGCAGGTGGTCGGTGAGCTGCCGCCCGACGAGCCGGGCCTCCCAGTCGTCCGGGTCGACGTCGCCGACCACTGCCGGGTTGTCCATGAGGTGGAACAGGAAGTAGCGGTTGACCGAGGTGGCCGAGTAGACCCCGACCAGGCCGGGGAACCGGTCCGGGTCGTGACCGGCGTCCTCCAGCGCCTCCCAGGCCGTCTCCAGGAAGAGCCGGTGCTGCGGGTCGGTGCGGGCCGCCTCCCGGTCGCCGAAGGCGAAGAACTCCGCGTCGAAGTCGGCGACCCCGTCGAGCCGGCCGGTGGCCTTGACGTGCCGGGGGTCGGCGCGCAGCCCCGGGCCGACGCCGAGCGCGGCGAGCTCCTCGTCGCTGTGGTCGTGGATGGCGTCCACCCCGGCGCACAGGTTCCACCAGAAGGTGGCCACGTCCGGCGCGCCGGGGAACCGGCCGGCGAGACCGACCACGGCGATCTCGTCGCCGGTGTACTCCCGCGCGCCGGCCGGGGCGGCGGGCGGGCTGCCGACGGTCGGCGGCGCGGCGGGCAGGGTCGACGCCGAGGCAACCGGCGGCGCCGGGGTGGTTGGTGTCGGCGGGTCGACCAACCGGGCCTGGGCGGCGATGGTCGGGTGGTCGAAAAGCCGCAGCAGCGGCACCGCCACACCGAACCGTTCGGCCAGCCGCTGCTGCACCTGGCCGAGTAGCAGGGACTGCCCGCCGACGTCGAAGAAGCTGTCGGTGCGACCGACCGCGTCCCGGTCGAGCACGGCGCACCAGATGTCGTGCACGACCCGCTCGGTCGGCGTGGCGGGCCGGTCCCCGGGTGGCACCGCCCGGGCCGGGTCCGGCAGCGCCCGCTCGTCGACCTTCCCGCTGGTGGTCAGGGGGAACTCGGCGATCGGCACGACCGCCTGGGGCAGCGCGTACTCGGGCAGTTGCCGGGCCAGGGCGGCCCGCAGCGCCGCCGGGTCCAGCGGCGGCCCGGCCGGCCGGACGTACGCCAGCACCTCGCCGTCGCGGACGATGGCGCGCACCTCGGCGATGCCCGGCTCGGCGGCGAGCACCGACTCGATCTCGGTCAGCTCGATCCGGAACCCGCGCACCTTCACCTGCCGGTCCAGCCGGCCGAGGCAGCGCAGCTCGCCGGTGGGCAGCAGCTCGCCCAGGTCGCCGGTGCGGTACAGCGGCACGCCGTCGGGGTCGTGGCCGAACCGGTCGCTGGCCCGGTCGAGGTAGCCGGGGGCGAGGTGCCGGCTGCGTACGACTATCTCGCCGTCCGGCGCGAGCCGCAGCGCGTACCCGGGCAGGGCGGTGCCGATCGGCAGCGGGCCGGTGGCCGCCGGGTCGACGTCGGCCAGCGGCAGCGCGTACCGGGCGGCGAAGGTCATCTCGGTGGCCCCGTAGCCGTTGACCAGGACGCAGCCGGGGGCGAAGCGGCCCCGGGCGCGGGCGGCGTCGGCGTAGTTGGCCTGCTCGCCGCCGAGCAGCACCACCCGGATCCGGTCCAGCCGCTCGATGCCCGGGGTGTCCAACAGGTACCGGAAGACGGTCGGCGTGGAGTGGTAGACGGTGACGCCGTGCCGGGCCAGCTGCTCGACGGCGTACGTCAGCCCGTGCCGGCGCAGGTCGACCGGGACGACGGTGGCCCCGGTGAGCAGCGCCGGGTGCAGGTCGGGGATGGCCGCGTCGAAGCTGAACGAGGCGAGCAGGCTCAATCGGTCGTCCGGCCGCAGGGCGAGCAGGGCGATCTGGTTGTCCACCACATGCGTCAGGTTGCGGTGGCTCTGCCCGACCGCCTTGGGCCGCCCGGTGGAACCGGAGGTGAACAGCACGTACGCGAGCGCGTCCGAGGCCACCGGCACCGGCCGCAGCGGCGCGGGCCGCACGTCGACTGCCGGAACGACCCGCAGGCCGGGCCGGTCGGCGGCGAGCCGACGCGCCAGCTCGGTGTGCTCGCCACCGCAGAGCAGGACTGTGACGTCGGCGCCGTCGAGCAGGTGCCGCAGCCGCTGCTCGGGGAAGCCGGGGTCGAGCGGCACGTAGGCGGCGCCCGCGGCGAGGGTGCCGAGGATGGCCGCGATGGTGCCGGCGCCGTGCGCGGTCAGCAGGCCGACCCGGTCACCGGGCCGGACGCCGGCCGCGGCCAGCAGGCCGGCGTGCCCCCCGGCCAGGCCGGCGAGGGCGGCGTAGCTGAGCGGGCCGGTGTCGCCGAGTACGGCGGGATGGTCGGGACGAGCGGCGGCGGCATCGCCGAAGCGATGGATCAGCGTCGAGGTTCCCATTTCAGGACGCGGACACCGATCCACAACAGACGGGCGCACGGCAATCGGCAGGCATGATCATGATCCCCCCCAGGACTTCACAATGGAACGAGCATAGGGTTCGATGACTGCCGGGAAAGATCATCGATTAGAGTCGAGCCAAAGGGTCGACTCCGGCTCGGACGAGGGACGATGAATATCGTCCGATCATCCCCCTGGCGCAACGGCGAATCTTCGCCTAACACGACTGCCAGCGGCCGATTTTGCGGTGCAATGTTTCTTGCGCGGTGGAATTTCCCGATCGACGACAATGAAGTCGCGTGGTCGACAGACCACTCGTCGGATGATCGACACCGATTCGGGGGATTCGAATGTCAGGCATACCGCAATTTCGGCGACCTGGAGTGGATCTCACCCGGAAACGTACGCGTGCGCGGGTCAGCTCCCGTATGGATCGGGCGGGGCGGGCGTGACCTCGCCGTCGCCGTCGCGCGGCAACCGCGCCACCATCTCCCGGAACTCCCGGACGGTCACCGCCTCCCGCAGGGTCGCGAAGACCGCGCCCGTCCCGGTCCGGGCGGTGGCCGGGTCCACCCCGGCGCGCTGACCCACCCGGCGAAGGAACTCCGCCGGCCCGGCGTCCGGCGCCGGCGGGGGCGCGGCGGCGCCGCCGACGTCCAGGCCAACACCGGTGTCCAGCCCGACCCCGCCGCTGTCCGGGCCGGCGGTCGCGGCTGGCGGCGTCGGGTCGGTCAGGTAGCCGTCGAGGTCGTCCGGGAGGTGCCCGGCGAGGGGGTCGGGCGGGCCACCGCTCACCCGTTCGGCCATCGTCTGGAGCACGGCGCGGGCGACGGCGGCGGCCTGCTCGGCCGGCAGGCCGGACCGCCGGGACACCGCGTCGATGAAGTGTGGGAACTGCCCGCCGCCCGCGCTGTCGGTCACGCCCGGGCGCTTACCCCCGGCGGGTGCCGACAAACTGCGCGGTCAGCGCAGCAGGTCGGCCGCCAACAGATGATCGAAAATTATCTGGTCGACCGGGGAGGTGCGGTGCCGGTCGGCGTAGCCCAGCCAGGCCAGCTCGGCGATCTCGTTGGCCGGCCTGAGCTCGCCGTCGTGCTCGGCGCGGTAGCAGGTCATGCGGACCGTCGTGTCGGCGCCGTGACCGTGCGCCTGGGCGGTGAACGTGCCGACGTGTACGGCGCCGGCGACGTCCACCGCGACGCTCAACTCCTCGGCGACCTCCCGGCGCAGCGTGTCCAGGTCGCTCTCCCCCGGCTCACGCTTGCCGCCCGGCAGGTACCAGACATCCTTGCCTCGGGAGCGGGTGCTCAGCACCCGCCCGCCCTCGATGAGGATCCAGGCCACCTTGTCGATCTCGGGCACCGTGCTCCTTCGCGTCGTGGGACGGGGACACCGTACGCCGGCGCAGACGTCCTCAGCCCGGCGCGGTCCCGGCGTCCTCGGCCAGCAGGTCGAGCAGCAGCGCCGCCGTCCAACTGAACGCCGGCGAGCCCAGCCCGGCACCGGTGTCCGGATGGAAGTACTCGTGGCAGCCGGCGCCGGCGACCAGCCCGATCATGGACCGGCGCAGCCCGGCCGCCAGCTCCGGGTGCCCGTGCGTGAGCAGCCCGCGCCGCACCAGCCAGCCGACGTTCAGCCAGCTCGGCCCGCGCCAGTAGCGCAGCGGTTCGAAGTCCGGAGCGGTCCGGTCGTGGCTGGGCAGCGGCCGGTCCATCCGCCGGGCCACCCCGAAGCGCGCCGACCGGGCCTCCACGACCAGCGCCTCGGCCTGCCGGGTTGGCAGGTCGGGCAGGATCAGCGGCGCCAGGCCCAGCACGGTGCGCGCCGGGACCAGCCGGTCGGTGCGCAGGTCGCGGGGGGCGAACCTGCCAGTGGCGGGGTCGTACAGCCGGCGCACCAGGGCCTCGGTGATCCGGGCCGCACGGGCCCGGTGCGGCGCGGGGTCGGCGCCGACCAGCGCGGCGATCTCGGCCAGCGCGTGCTCGGCCGCACCGAACGCCGCGTTGAACAGCGGGCACTCCACCAGGAACGGGTGGCCGTCGGCCAGACCCCGGTCGGAGTAGCCACCGTCCCGGTAGGAGGCGACGATCGCCAGGTAGCGCGCGTAGTCCAGGTCCGTGGGGCGGTGCGCGGCGTCCGCGTGCGCCGTGTCGTGCCGGCGGTACGCGCGCATCACCGTCGCCTCGGCCGGCACCGCGGCCATCGGCTCGTCCCAGGCCGGACTGTTGTCCAGGCCGGACTCCCACGGGTGCACGATGCAGGCCAGCCCGTCGCCGGCCAGGTCCCGCCGCTCGGTGAGGTAGCGCTGCTGGGCCACCAACGCCGGATAGAGACGGCGCAGCGCGGCCAGGCCGGCCGGGTCGGGCGCCCGCCGGTACGCCAGCCACGCGGCGAGCGCGTGCACCGGCGGCTGGACCAGGCCGGAGGTGTCGACGGCCGGCGCCCCCGCGGCAGTCGCCGAGCGCCACAGCTCCGGCCCCGGAAAGTACGCGCCGACCCGTAGCGCCGGGTTGAACACGATGTGCGGCACCCTCCCGTCGGCCCACTGCGCCCGGAACAGGCTGGCCAGCTCCCGCCAGGCCCGCTCGGGACGGACCTGGGCCAGCCCGACCGCGATGAACGCGGAATCCCAGCTCCACTGGTGCGGGTAGAGCGTGCGCGAGGGCACCGTGTGGTCGTGCTCCCAGTTGGCGTCGAGGGTGGCGACCGCGAGTCGGCGCAGCCCGGCGAGGTCGGCCGACGCGCCGGTGCGGGCCGGGGCACCGGCGGTCATGCCGCGGCCCGCCGGGGCAGCGCGTGCCGCAGCACCGTGGCGGCCTGCTGGAGGGCGCGGACCGGATCGCCGCGCAGCCGGCACTCCAGCGCCAGCCAGCCCCGGTAGTCCAGCTCCAGCAGCGTCCGCACCAGCGCCGGCCAGTTGAGGTGCCCGGCACCGGGTTGGTACCGGTTGGAGTCGCTGACCTGCACGTGCCCGAGATACGGCGCGGCGGCGCGCAGGGCCCGGTGCACATCGTCCTCCTCGATGTTCATGTGGAAGGTGTCCGCGACCACCCGCAGCGAGGGCAACCCGACCGCCGCGCAGAGCGCGACCGCCTCGTCGAGCCGGTTGACCATGTGGTCCTCGTACCGGTTGAGGGGTTCCAGGAAGAGGGTGACCCCCTCGGCCCGGGCGTGCTCGCCCAGCTCGCCGAGGGCTTCCAGGAGCACCTGCCGGTCGCCGGTCGGCGGGCGCGGCGGTTCGAACGGTGGCAGCCGCCGGGAGAACATCCCCCACGATGCCGGCGTCATCGCCCCGACGCCGCCCAGCTCGGCGATCACCGAGAGCTGGGAGCGCAGGTTGCGGACCGCGTCGGCGGACCGGGCCGGGTCGAAGTCGCCGATGAAGTGGTCCATCTCGACGCAGACGGTGGGCATCACCACCCCGGCGGCGCGGGCCCGGCGCAACTCGGGCAGCCGGCGGGCGAACGCGAGGTCGCCGCGCCCGCGCAGCTCGATGCCCTGGTAACCGAGGGCGGCGGCGAGGGCGTACTTCTGGATCAGGTCGGTGCCCGGCAGGAGCTGTTCCTGGCAGGCCAGCGCGATGGTGGTCATCAGAACCTCAACACCACTTGAAGGACGTCACCGGCGCCGCGGTCGAGCAGCGCGAGGGCGTCGGCGACGGCGCTGGCGTCGACGATGTGGCTGACCAGCGGCAACGGGTCGACGCTGTGCTCAGCCACCAACTCCATGAAGGTCTGCGTCACCCGGTCACCGGTCCACCGGCCGGCCATGCTCGGCGCGGGGGTGGGGCCGGAGACCTGGGCGGCCACCAACTGGATGCGGTTGTGGTGGAACTCCTCGCCGAGGCCGAGCCCGTCGGCCTGGCCCTGGTAGAAGCCGGCGGCCACGACCCGACCGGCATGGGTGGTGGAGCGGATCGCCTCGTGCAGCGCGGGGTACGCCCCGGACAGCTCGAGGCAGACGTCCGCGCCCCGGCCGCCGGTGGCCTGCCGCAGCACGGCGGCGGCGGACTCGGCAGCGGCGTCCACCGTCGACCGCGCGCCGTAGCGGGCGGCGTGCTCCAGCCGGCCGGGCATCCGGTCGACCGCCACCACCCGGGCGCCGGAGAGCACCGCGAGCCGGGTGGCGAGCAGCCCGATGACGCCCTGCCCGAAGACACCGACCCAGTCGCCGAGGTGCAGGTCCCCGGCGAGCACTGCGGTCAGCGCGATGGCGCCCGGCCGGGCGAAGACCGCGGCGAGCGGGTCCAGGCCGGCGGGCAACGGGCGGACCGCCCCGGCGGCGAGCACGGCCTCGGCGCGGTGCCCCCAGATGCCCCAGACCATCTGCCCGGGGAGCCGGTCGGTGACGTCCGGGGCCACCTCGACGACCTCGCCGACCTCCTCGTAGCCGAAGCCGATCAGCGGGTACGGCACCGGGGTCTGCCGGGGCACGAACATCCGCGCGGCGTCGTCCCAGTCCTTGCTGAGTCGTGGATTACTGCCCCGGTAGAGGGTGAGCTCGGTGCCGGCCGAGATGCCGGAGTAGCAGGTACGCACCCGGACCTGGCCGGGGCCGAGCGGATCCGGTGGGCAGGGCTCGAGGCTGATCCGTCGAGGCCCCGCGAGAGAGACAACCCAGTTGACCATGAGTCACATCCCGGTAGCACTGGGCTCCAGGATAGGCAAAAAATCGTTATATGTCTTGTTATTGATCAATCGAAGGCGTTGAATCCTTCATGTACCCTTCGAGAGGAGTGCCACCGATGTCAACACCTCCGAGGCGGATACTCGCCACCACCCTGATCATGGCACTTACCGCGTCCACCTTGCTGGCCTGCGGCGACGACGAACCGGACAGCGACAGCAAAAAGATCACCGTGTGGAGCCTGGAGGACGTGGCCGATCGGGTCACCGCCACCAAGGCGATCATCGCCGACTTCACCGCGAAGACCGGGATCCAGGTTGAACTGGTCACCGTCAACGAGGACCAGTTCCCCTCCCTGATCGCCGCCAACGCGGCCGCCGGCGACCTCCCCGACGTGGTCGGCTCCGTCTCCCTGGCCGGCATCCGCACGCTCGCCGGCAACGAACTGCTGCACGCCTCGGCTAACACCGAGATCGTCGACGCGCTCGGCAAGCAGACCTTCTCCCCCCGCGCACTGGAGCTCACCTCCGACGACGGCAGGCAACTCTCCGTGCCCAGCGACGGCTGGGGCCAGCTGCTCGTCTACCGCAAGGACCTCTTCGACGCCGCCGGCCTGCCCGCCCCCGACACGTACGAGCGGATCACCGCCGCCGCGGCGAGGCTCAACACCGGCGGCGTCGCCGGGATCACCGCGGCGACCGCCCCCAGCGACGTGTTCACCCAGCAGACCTTCGAGCACCTGGCGCTGGCCAACGGCTGCCAGCTCACCGACGACAGCGGCAAGGTCACCCTGGACTCGCCGCAGTGCGTCGAAGCGTTCCGCTTCTACGGCGACCTGATCCGGACCAGCTCGATAAAGGGCGCACAGGACGTCGACACCACCCGGGCCACCTACTTCGCCGGGAAGGCGGCCATGGTCGTCTGGTCGCCGTTCATCCTCGACGAGCTGGCCGGGCTGCGCAACGACGCCAAACCGACCTGCCCGCAGTGCCAGGCCGACCCGACGTTCCTGGCGAAGAACAGCGGATTCGTCACCGCCATCAAGGGCCCGAACGGCACCGAACCGGCCCAGTACGGCGAGATCAGCTCGTGGGCGGTGCTCGACGGCGCCGCGACCGACTCGGCGAAGTCCTTCGTGGAGTACATGCTCGGCGACGGCTACCCGCGCTGGTTCGGCATGTCGCCCGAGGGCCGCTTCCCCGTGCGCAAGGGCACCCCGGCCGAGCCCGAGGCGTACCTGACCCGGTGGAACACCAGCCAGGCCGGCGTGGACGCGAAGAAGCCCCTCGCGGACGTGTACGGCGACGAGGTGCTGGCCACGCTGCGCCGCAGCCCGGACACCTTCCAACGCTGGGGGCTCAGCCAGGGGCAGGGCAAGCTGGTCGGCGCCATGCTCGGCGAACTGCCGGTGCCCAAGGCGTTGAACGACGTCATCTCCGGCAAGTCCGACGCGGCGGCCGCCGCCGCGCGAGCCACGAAGGACGTCGACGCCATCAAGGCAGGCGTCAATTGACCACCACCGCACCCGGCCCCGGTCGCTCCCCCACCCGTGAGCGACCGCGGCCGGCCCGCCGCCGACCGCTGACCCTGCGTCGTCGAGAGTCCCGCGCCGGGCTCGCGCTGGTCGCCCCGACCCTGCTCGTCACCATCACAGTCATCGGCATCCCGATCGTCTGGACCGTGGTGCTCGCCTTCCAGCGGGTCCGGCTCGCCACGCTGCGCAAGACCGGGCTGTTCGGCGAGTTCACAATGGACAACGTCGACCGGGTGCTGCACACCCCCGGCTTCGCCAGCACCCTGTGGACGACCCTGGTCTACAGCCTCGGCGGCACCGTCGGGTCGATCCTGCTGGGCCTGGTCGCCGCCCTGGTGGTCCGTCGGCCGTTCCGCGGTCGCACAGTGGTCCGGGCGTCCATGCTGCTGCCGTACGTGGCGCCGGTGGTCGCGGTGACCTTCGTCTGGCAGGTGATGCTCGACCCGCAGCTCGGCATCGTCAACGACTGGGGCCGGCGGCTGCTCGGCTGGGACGCCCCGGTGCCGTTCCTGTCCCAGGAGTCGACCGCGCTGGCCACGGTGATCGTGTTCGAGGCGTGGCGGTACTTCCCGTTCGCGTTCCTGTTCCTGCTGGCCCGGCTCCAGGCGGTGCCCGGCGAGCTGGAGGAGGCCGCCCGGGTCGACGGCGCCACCCCCACCCAGCGGTTCCGGCACATCCTGCTGCCGCAACTGCTGCCGGTGATCGCCCTGCTGGGCGTGCTGCGCTTCATCATGACGTTCAACAAGTTCGACGACGTCTACCTGCTGACCGGCGGCGCGGCCGGCACCGAGGTGGTCAGCGTACGGGTGTACGAGTTCCTCACCGCGCGAACCGACATCGGCGCCGCCGCCGCGCAGGCGGTCGTACTGGCCGTGGTGCTGATCGTGTTCGTGCTGATCTACCTGCGCTTCTTCGGACGGAGGGTCGGCTGATGGACCGGGACCTCGTCGAGACGGTCAGCCTGCGCTGGCTGCGCCGCCTGGTGATCGCCGCGTTCCTGGTGATCACCGTCTTTCCCTTCTACTACATGCTGATGCTGTCGGTACGCCCCATCGAGCGGCTGCTGCTCGACCCCGGCTCACTGGTGGTCGGCTTCGGTGAGCTGACCGTCGCCACGTACGCCGAGGTGCTCAAGGCCACCGACGACGGCGGTCAGGGATTCCTCACCTTCATCCGCAACAGTGGCCTGGTCGCCGTCGCGGCGACGCTGCTCACGCTGCTGGTGGCGATCCCCGGGGCGTACGCCGTGGCCCGGCTGCGGTTCTTCGGCCGGCGGCAGGTCGACTTCTTGTTCCTGGCGGTCTACCTGTTCCCGTCGATCGTCATCGCGATCCCGCTGTTCGTGGTCTTCACCCGGGCCGGGCTGCGCGGCTCACTGTTCGGCCTCGTGCTCGTCTACATCTCGCAGACGCTGCCGGTCTCGGTCTACATGCTCAAGAACTACTTCGAGACCATCCCGGTCAGTCTCGAGGAGTCCGCCGCGATCGACGGCGCCGGTCGGCTCGGAATCATCCGCCGGGTCAGCCTGCCCCTGGCCATGCCGTCGATCATGGCGGTCGCGCTCTACGACTTCATGATCGCCTGGAACGAGTTCCTCTTCGCGCTGCTGTTCCTGGTCGACAAGCCCGACCGGTGGACGGTGTCGCTCGGCCTGTCCCTACTCGCCGACGGGGTCGAGGTGCCCAAGACGGTGCTGATGGCCGGGTCGGTCGTCCTCACCCTGCCCATCGTGATCCTCTTCTTCTCCAGCGAGCGCCTACTCACCGAGGGCCTGACCACCGGCGCCGAAAAGGGCTAACCCCGCCTTCCCCGCCCCGTCCCCGTCCCCCCACCCCGCCCCCCGCCCCGGCCCCGCGTCGATCTAGGGCAAATCAGCGCTAGTTGATCTCCACGGACGACGATATGCCCTAGATCGGCGCGACGAGGGCCGGCGCGCGGGGGCGGCGGGCGCGGGGGCGGCGGGCGCGGGGCGGCAGGGCGGGGGCTGGGTTGGGCGTCGCGGCGCTGCCGGCCCCGGTTACGGTGGCGACATGGCCAAGCCGACCCGTTGGACGACCGACACCGGACCCGAGCACTCGCAGTGGTACATCGACCGGTTCCGGAAGCTCGCGGCCGAGGGAGCGGACCTGGCCGGCGAGGCCCGGCTGGTGGACGCCCTGGTTACGCCGGGCTCCCGGATCCTCGACGCCGGCAGCGGCACCGGCCGGGTGGGCGCCGCGCTGGCTCAGCGGGGGCACACCGTGGTGGGGGTGGACGCCGACCCCGCGCTGGTGGCCGCCGCCGGCGCCGACTACCCGGGCCCGCGCTGGCTGGTCGCCGACCTGGCCGAGCTGGACCTGCCGGCGCTCGGTGAGGCCGAGCCGTTCGACGCCGCGGTGCTGGCGGGCAACGTGCTCGCCTTCGTCGCCGCCGGCACCGAGCCGGAGGTGCTGCGCCGGCTCGCCGGGCACCTGCGTCCGGACGGCGTGCTGGCGGTCGGCTTCGGCACCGACCGTGGTTACCCGCTGACCGCGTTCGACGCCGATTCGGTCGCGGCCGGGCTGCGCCTGGAGCACCGCTTCGCCACCTGGGATCTGCGCCCGTGGCGCGACGACGCGTCCTTCGCGGTCACCATCCTGCGCCGTCCGGCCGCCTGACCGGCACCAGCCGGGCCACCGGTCAGGCGGGGGCGGCGACCGCCTTCGCGGCGGCCGGGTCGAGGGTCGCGCCGGCCGGCACCAGACTGACCAGGCCCGCCGGCAGCCGCAGCGGGCGCACGTCGCGGTAGCCGAGCATCGCGAGCACGTCCCGGTCGGCCAGCACGTACCGCCGGCCCAGGTCGGTGACCACGGAGACCGCGCCGCCGGACGCGCCGGGCGCCGCGGCGGCCTCGACGACCGCGCCGCGGCCCGGCTCCACCACCACGTGGTCGGCCAGCACGGCACCGCCGGTCGGCGCGGTCCGCGGCACGGCGGCCAGGTCCGGCAGCGGTACGCCCCACCGCACCTCCCCGGCACCCCCGTCGTCTCCGACCCGGGTGCAGAGCGCCCCGTCGTCGCCGGCCGCGAGCCGGGGCGGGGCCGGCGGCGGAGCGGTCGGACCGTTCGGGGCCAGGTCGGGCACCGTGGGCAGCGCGGCGAACCGACCCAACGTCATCGGCTCCGGCTCGCCCTGCCCGGTGCGGGCCAGCAGCAGCCCGGCCTGCAACTCGGTGATCCCGGCCAGCCCGGCGTCGAGTGCCACCGCGTACTGCCGGCCGCCGCCGGAGTTGCGCACCAGGTACACCTGGCCGATCGTGGCGCCCGGCACCCCGGAGGCGCGTCCGCCCAGATCGGGCAGGGCGAGTGGGGCCAGGTCGGCGCCGGCGGGCAGCGAGTTGAGCAGGGCGGGAGCCACCGGGACCGCCCGGGCCCGGGTGGTTGCCAGCGCCGCCAGCACCCGGCTGGGGTCGCGGATCAGGTAGCGCCGCTGGTGCCAGACCAGGTGCAGCCCGCCGTCCGGGTGGCGCAGCAGCAGCGCGTCCTCGCCGAGTGTCCGGCCACCGCCGGGCTGGGTGCCGATCAGCAGCGCGGAGCGGGGTGCCTCACCGGCCGCGCCGGCCGGGATCGTGGAGCAGACCGTCCACGCCGCCGCGGACAACCGACCCGGGGCGGGCAGTGAATCGGGCGCGTCGGCGATGCCCAGCGGCAGCCCGCGCGGCACGCCGTCGATGGACCGCCGGGAGACCAGCACGGTCTTGGACCGGTCGGCGCCGACGATCAGCAGCGCCGACGCGTAGTTGAGCACCGGGTGCAGCTTCTGCTCCCGGTAGACGAAGCGGGCGCCGGACTCCTTCTCGACGATCACCGCGCCCGGGTCGCGCCAGCCGCTGCCGCCACCGGCGAACAGGCCGTAGAGCGCCGAGCCGCCCAGCCCGATCGCCGCGACCAGGACGCTGGCCAGCGCGGCGCCGGCCAGCCGTCGGAACGGCGACTGGGCCGGATCGGTCTCGCGCATCACCAGGGCGGCGACCGCCCGCTGGACGCTGAACTGGTAGGAGTGCAGCTGGTCCTGCCGCGACGGCATGAGATCCCTTCCGGCTGTATCGGCCGGCACAGGATATGCGCTGCGTCGATGTCTCGTGGACCCTGCGTGGCGGGCGCCGGTCGGGCCGGTACCATCCGGGGACGAATCCGGCGGCGAGAGGGCACCCGTGGGCACGCGTTTCGAGGAGCTGGCCTGGCGGGAAACCCCGATCGGCGCGATCAGCCTGCGCCGGCGCCGCGACCCGGCACTCCAGGTCGAGGTGTACGAGGTCAAGCTCGACGACGAGTACCTGATGTCCAGCCTCTTCCCGGTCGCGGAGATCGAGCTGGCCCGGCTGGGCCTGGCCGAGTTGGCCGGTGACACGCTCGACGTGGTGGTCGGCGGCCTCGGGCTGGGTTACACCGCCCGCGCCGCGCTGGACGACCCGCGGGTGCGGTCGCTGCTGGTGGTGGAGGCGATCGAGGACGTGATCGACTGGCACCGGCGCGGTCTGCTGCCGTTCGCGGCGGGGCTCGCGGAGGACCCGCGGACCCGGTTCGTCCAGGCCGACTTCTTCGCGGCCGTGGCCGGCGACACCGGGTTCGACGCGGAGGCGCCGGGGCGACGGTTCGATGCCGTACTGCTCGACGTCGACCATTCTCCGCGCAACGTCCTGCACCCGAGCCACGCCGCTTTCTACGCACCGGCCGGGCTGCGGCGCCTGGCCGCCCAGCTACGCCCGGAGGGCGTCTTCGCGCTCTGGTCGGACGACCCGCCGGACGCCGAGTTCACGACGGCGCTCACCGAGGTGTTCGCGACCGCGCGGGCGCACGTCGTGCCGTTCGCCAACCCGCTGACCGGCGGCCAGTCCGCCAACACCGTCTACGTCGCCCGCACGGCGCTCTGAGCGGCCGCGACGCTCGGGCATGATCTCGGCCGGACCGGGAAGGTGGCCGGGAGGTCGCCGCCGTGGGCGCGACCGGTTACCGGAGGTGGACATGCGCGCACTGCTCTGGGTTGTCGGCGTGGTCGCCGGCGTGCTGATCCTGCTCGGGCTGATCCTCGAGGCGGTCCGCTGGCTGATCATCATCGGGTTGATCGCGCTGGTGATCGTGATCATCCTGGGTGTGGTCAAGGGACGGCAGGCGATGCAGCACCAGACCAGGCGACGGTGAGGGCCCGCGTGGTCAGAACCAGTCCTTGCGCATGTCCAGCGTGGTCCGGTCCCGGCTGTCCAGCAGGTCGAACTGCGGCCCGGTGCGGGGCAGCTCGACAGTGAAGAAGTAGCGCGCGGCCTGGCGCTTGCCGGCGTGGAACGCGTCGCCGGCCCCCTCCGGCGGCAGGGCCAGCACCTGTTCCAGCCACATCCACGCGACCACGACGTGCCCGACCGCCTCCAGGTAGACGCTGGCGTTGGCCAGCGCGAGCACCGGGTCACCGTCGGCCCAGAGTCGGCGGGTGACCGCGACGACCCGGTCCACCGCGCCGCCCAGCCGGTCGGCCAGCTCGGCGGCCTCGCCTCCGGCCTTCCCGGCCCGGGCGACGGTCTCGCGGATCGTCGAGGTCAGCAGGGTCAGACCGGCGCCGTTGTGCATAGTCATCTTGCGCCCCAGCAGGTCCAGCGCCTGGATGCCGTGGGTGCCCTCGTGGATCGGGTTGAGCCGGTTGTCCCGGTAGTGCTGCTCCACGTCGTGGTCGCGGGTGTAGCCGGCGCCGCCCAGCACCTGGATCGCCAGGTCGTTCGCGGTCAGGCACCACTGTGACGGCCAGCTCTTGGTGATCGGGGTGAGGACGTCCAACAGCAGGTGCGCCCGCTTGCGGTCAGCCTCGTCCGGGGCGGTCTTCTCCTCGTCGAGCAGCCGCGCGCAGTAGAGCACCAGGGCCAGCGCCCCCTCCACGTAGCTCTTCTGGGCCAGCAGCATCCGTCGTACGTCGGGGTGGTCGATGATCGGCACCTGCGGCGTGCCCGGGTCCTTGGCGCCGACCGGCCGGCCCTGCGGCCGTTCGCGGGCGTACGCCAGGCTCTTGAGGTAGCCGGTGTAGCCGAGCGCGGTGGCGCTGGCGCCCACCCCGATCCGGGCCTCGTTCATCATGTGGAACATCTGGGCCAGCCCCTGGTGCGGCGGCCCGACCAGGTGACCGACCGCGCCGGAACGGCCACCTGGTTCGTGCGCGCCGTCGCCGAAGCTGAGCAGTGTGTTGGTGGTGCCCCGGTAGCCCATCTTGTGGTTCAGCCCGACCAGCACCACGTCGTTGCGGTCGCCGAGCGAGCCGTCCGGCCCGACGAGCACCTTGGGCACGATGAACAGCGAGATGCCCTTGACCCCGGGCGGGCCGTCGGGGATCCGTGCCAGCACCAGGTGGACGATGTTCTCGGCCAGCTCGTGATCACCGCCGGAGATCCACATCTTGGTGCCGAAGAGCCGGTACGTGCCGTCCGGCTGCGGTTCGGCGCGGGTGGTGATGTCGGCCAGCGAGCTGCCGGCGTGCGGCTCGGACAGGCACATGGTGCCGAAGAACCGTCCCTGGAGCATGGGTCGTACGTAGGTGTCGACCTGCTCCGCGCTGCCGTGCGTCAACAGGAGGTTGGCGTTGCCCAGGGTGAGGAACGGGTAGGCCGAGGTGGCGACGTTGGCGGCCTGGAACCAGGCGAAGCAGGCCGCCGCGACGGCGTGCGGCAGTTGCAGGCCGCCGACGGAGGCGTCCAGCCCGGCGCTGAGCAGGCCGGTCTCGGCGAAGCTGTCCAGCGCCGCGCGGACCTGCGGGATCAGCCGTACCCGCTGCCCGTCGAATGTCGGTTCGGCGAGGTCGGCGGCCCGGTTGTGCGGTGCGAACTGCTCGGTCGCCACCCGCTCGGCGAGGTCCAGGGCGTCGTCGAAGGTCTCCCGCGAGTGCTCGGCGTAGCGGGGGCGCTCGACCAGCTCGGACACCCGCAGCCAGTCGTGCAGCAGGAAGTCGAGGTCGCGGCGGGAGAGCAGGGTGGACGGCACGGCACTCCTCATCGGGCGCGGCGGTGACTCGGCGCGGGGCGCCAGCCCGGCGACGCCCCGGCCCATCCTGACGGATAGGCCGGGCGCGCACCACCGCCGGCGGCGTCAACGGCGCCCGGCCAGCTCCTGGATCCGGTCCTTGTCGCTGAGCACGACGGTGCCCGGGTCCGCGTCCGGCAGCTCGGCCGGCGAGGTCGAGCAGCCTTGCCCAGCTGACGCGGCTGTCGCCGGCGTGCACGGCGATTCGCCTCGGGGCGCCGCCGGCCGGCGGTGAGCAGGCGGGTGACCAGCAGGGTGCGGGTCACCGCGCCGCCACGACGGGGTTCCCCGCGCCCGGCGGGGGCAACTCGCGGTCGAGTGCCCGAAGTACGTGCAGGCACATGTCCCCCGGGCTCGCACGCCGAAACCACCCGGATCACCCGTGCCGCAGGGGATGGCAGATCGTGGGAACACCGAGGTCCGCCGCCCCGACCGGCCGTGCCGGGCGAATCGTCGTACCGTCCGGTTAGGGTCGCGGACCGTGACCGAACCCGGAGACGTCCCACCCGAGGTCCTCGACCGGCTGCGGCCGATCTGCCTCGGGCTGCCGGAGACGTACGAGGAGCCGGCGTGGGTGGGCACCCGCTGGCGGATCCGTAAGCGGACCTTCGCCCACGTGCTCACCGTCGATTCCGACCACCAGGCCGCCCGTGCTCGGGCCACGGACGTCGACCACCCGACCTGCCTGCTGATCTTCCGCGCACCGCCCGACGAGATCGCCGGGCTGGTGGCCAGCGGGCATCCCTTCTACAAGCCGGAGTGGGGCCCGACCGTGCTGGGCATGGTCGTGGACGACGACACCGACTGGGACGAGGTCGCCGAGCTGCTGACCGAGAGCTACTGCCTGCTCGCCCCGAAGCGACTCGTCGCCCTGGTGGACCGACCGGCCGCGCCGTCCGGCTGAGCCTCCCGCCGGGTGGCCCGATCGGCGGTGCGGCCGGCGGTCGGCGGCTACCCACGGGCCGGCGGTCTCGGGCGGCGCGGCGCGTGGATCCGTCGATATCCTGCCTCGCATGCATCGAAGCCGCGTCTACGCCCTGCTGATCGACGCCCCCGAGCCGGAAGTCGACCGGGCAGCGGCGTTCTGGTCGGCGGCACTGGGTGTCAGCGCCCGGCCCGTTCCCGCCGAGCCGCATTTCACTGATCTGCACGAGGCGGTGCCCGGGCTGGTCACCGCGGTCCAGGCAGTCGATGACGCGCCCCGCTTCCACCTCGACATCGAGAGCGACGATGTGGCGGCCGAGACAGCGCGCCTGGTCGCCCTCGGTGCCACCGAGGTGTCGCGATGGCTGGAGTGTCGGACCCTGCGCGCGCCCGGCGGGCATCTGGTCTGCGTCGTGCCGGTGGCGAGCCCGCCGGAGGTCTTCACCGCCCAGGCCCGGACCTGGCCGTGACACGCGCCCGCTCCGGCCGGGTTCGGCGACGGTGTCGGAGGGCCCCGCTAGGGTGCGGTCCATGGCGGAATTCGTACTGGTGGCGGGGGCGTGGCTCGGGTCGTGGGCGTGGGACGAGGTGCTGCCGCCGCTGCGCGCGGCCGGTCACGGCATCCACCCGCTGACCCTCTCCGGCCTCGCCGAGAAGCAGGGTGTGCCGGCCGGGCAGCAGACCCACGTGCAGGACATCGTCGGTGAGATCGAGCGGCGAGACCTGCGCGACGTGGTGCTGGTCGGGCACAGTTACTCGGGCATCCCGGTGGGTCAGGCCGCCGGGCGGATCGGCGACCGGCTGGCCAGGGTGGTCTTCCTCGACTCGGAGGTGCCGGTCGACGGCGGGTCGTTCGCGTCCGGCTGGTGGCAGGGCCCGGCGGCGCTGGAGTCGTTGCTCGCCGACAACGACGGCTACTGGCCACCGCTGAGCGGGGACGATCTCGACGGCCAGGGGCTCACCGACGAGCAGGTCGCACGGCTGACCAAGGGGTTCACCCCGCACCCGGGCGCCACGCTGACCGAGCCGGCCGTGCTGACCCGCCCGCTCGGCGAGTTGCCGACCACGTACGTCAAGTGCCTGCTCGACGGGCCTGAGCCCAACGACACAGTGGCCGGGCTGCTGACCAGCGAGCACTGGCGACTGGTCACTATGGACACCGGCCACTGGCCGATGATCTCCCAGCCCGCCGAGCTGGCCCAGGTGCTGCTGGCCGCGGCGGGCTGATCTGCCCCGGGCCGCCCAGGCGGTGGTGGCTCTCCACGTCGGCGCTCCCGGGCGGCGGTGCGGCGCCCGCCGCACCGCCGATCGTCTGCCGGGGCGGTCAGGTCGCCGTGTCGTCGAGGCTGGCGATGCGGGGCACCGGCGACGCGACCAACCACAGCACGGCGAGCGCGCCGCCCAGGCCCGCGACGATGAGCGTCGGCCGCAGGCCGATGGTCGTGCCCAGTGCGCCGCCGACCAGCGCGCCGAGCGGCCGGATCCCGTAGTTGACAGCGCCGTACGCGCCGGCCCGCCGGCCCCGCGCGTCGTCGGGCGTGACCGCGGTGATGAGGGCGTTCAGGTTGACGTCCATGAGCATCACCCCGACGCTGGAGACCAGCTCGATGGCCGCCAGCATGGCCACCTTCGCCCAGGTCGGTCCGCTCAGCAGCGCGGTCAGCGCCAGCGGCGCGGGAAAGAGCACCGCGCCGATCATCGCGGTACGGCCCAACCCGATGGCGCGCGAGACCCGGGGCGCCAGCGCCGCGCCCGCGAGCCCACCGATCGCGCCGGCGCCGAACGCGACGCCGATGGCGCCGGCGGACAGATCGAGCTCGCGGCTCGCGTACAGCACCAGTAACGCGGTGGCGATGAAGGTGAAGAAGTTGACGGTGCTGGTGCAGCCGAGCGCGGCGCGCAGCACCGGGTGGCGTAGCACCAGCACGAGACCTTCACGGACGAGGCCGAGGGTGGAGGACCGCCGTGGCGGCGGGGGCGCCTCGGTCACCGGAATGCGGCTGATCAGCAGCGCGGACCCGAGGAACGACACCGCGTCGACGATGACGGCGACCGGCGCGCTCAGCGCCTGGACAAGTCCCCCGCCGACGGCCGGGCCGGCCATGAAGGACACGGCGCGGCTCATGCTCAGTTTGCTTGTCGCGTCGACGTAGGCCGACGGCGGCACCAGGGCGACGAAGAACGTCTGGCGGGCCATGGCGAACAGCACCGCCCCGGCGCCGGTCAGCAGCGCCACCAGATAGAGCTGGGTGAGGGTGACCGCGTCGAAGAGGTAGGCCACCGGCAGGCTGAGCAGCACCGCCGCGCGGACCAGGTCGGCGATGATCAGGAGCCGGCGCTTGCGGGTGCGCTGGTCGACCCACGCGCCGACGAACAGGCCCAGCAGGTTGGGCAGCCAGATCAACGCGGTGAGGACACTGACCTGCGCGGGCGTCGCGGCGAGCAGGGAGACGGCGATCAGCGGCAGTGCCAGCTCGCTGATCCGGTCGCCGAACTGGGAGACCGTCTCGCCGATCCAGAAGGTGCGGAACCGCCGGTCCCGGTGCAGGGCCGGCGCTGGCGCGATGTCGACGGTGGTCACGACGTGGCCGGGTCGTCGCCGGGCTCGGGCAGCAGGTAACGCAGCATCCGGACGAGGTGCGCGCCGGCCGGTGGCGTCTGCTCGTCCTTGCGTCGCACGTACGGGGCGAGCAGTTGCTCGATCGCGTCCTCCAGCTCCCGCAGCTCGTCGGCGGTGGCCACGAACCGGGTGTCGGCCACCCCGGCCAGCCCGCGCCACTCGGCGTCCAACCGGGGTTCGTCGTGCAGCAGCCACTGCTGCGGTGCGTCGGCGGTACGGGCGAACATCTCGCCGCGCAGTTGACGGGCGGCCGCCTGACCCTCCGCGTCGTCGGGCAGCGTGAAGCGGAAGCCGCGGGCGGCCGCCTGCCACCAGCGTTCCCGCTTGCTGGTGGCGCCGTCCCAGTCGGTGACCAGGCCGAACGTCGCGAGATGCCGCAGGTGCCAGCTGACCACCGAGGGTGTGGCGCCCACGTGCGGCGAGAGCCCGGTGGCGGTGGCGGGGCCGTGCCGCTGGAGGCGGTCGAGGATGGCCAGCCGGACCGGGTGGGCCAGCGCCCGTAGCGCCTGCGGCTCGGTGATCTCAAAGTCCCCGTAGGGGTTCGTGAGAGACATGTTTCGAAAGTAGTCTCTCAGGTTCCTCCGGGCAACCCCGTCCCCACCGGATCGCCGCGGTCAGCTCACCCCGAGCCGGGCCAGGGGCTCGACCAACTCGCGCTCCTCGTAGCTGAGATGGGACAGCAGGGCGTCGGTGAGCAGGTCCACCGCGGCGCGCAGCTCGGCCAACCCGTCAGGCGCCCCGACGTACGCGACCAGGGCCCGGTCGACGCCCTCCAGGACGTCGTGGATGACGTGGTGTTCCTGCTCCAGCCGGTCGATGACCGGGCGGAGCCGGGGGTCCGCCTGCCGCAGCCGCGGAAAGAGCGCCTGGTCCTCGATGGTGTGGTGGGTGGTGACGATCCGGCAGTAGGACTCGCAGTAGGCGCCGAGCGTCCACCTGTTCTGCCGCATGGTCATCGTGTTGATCTGCGACCGGGCCGCGCCAGCGTCGATCTCACCGGCCGCGACCTGCTCGATCAGGTCGTGGATCTGCGCCAGCTCGCCGCGCAGGCCGTCGTGCACCTGCACCAGGTGCTGGCCGGTGGCCTGCTCGTGTGCGGTGTAGGTGCGGGTCGGGTCGGGCGCCGGCCCGCTCGGCCGGGCCGACTCGTCCCAGACCCGCTGGTCGCTGAGCCGCCGGCCGTCGTCTGGGGTCGGCACCACGGCGAACGCGCCGCCGGTCACGCGCGGCCGCGCCGGGGGCTCGACGACGGCCGCCGGCTCGGTGACCGGAGTACGCGTCGGCGCGGTGCCCCGGTCGCGCTCGGCGGCGACCAGCTCGCGGACGGCGGGCGCCACCTCACCGGCGAACCGGCGCAGGTCGTCGGGGTCGTCGCTGCCGAGGATGAAGGCGCTGATGCCGTCGCCCAGCGCGAGATCGGCCAGTTCCCGCACCCACTGCTCGGCGGGGCCGTGCAGCGGGCCGTGCCCGGCGGACGCGAACTGGCCGGAGATGTTGAGCAGACGGCGGACGTCCCCGGGCGAGCGGCCGGCCTGCCGCGCGGCGACGTCGATGATCTCGTTGCCCTTGGCCAGGTCACCGGGCTGGAGGTAGCCCAGCGAGGGCAGCCATCCGTCGGCCCGACGGCCGGTGAGCTGGAGCATGCGCGGCTTGTACGCGCCCAGCCAGATCGGCACCGCGTGGGCGGGGGCCGGGCCCCGCTTGGCGCCGACGACCCGGTGGAACTCGCCGTCGACCCGCACTCCTCCCCGCGCGTCGGCGTCCCAGAGCTGGCGGATGACGTCGATGGCCTCCTCGAGGGCCCGCACTCCCTGTCCCGGGGTCAGCCGTCGGCCGCCCATCGCCTCGATGGCCTCCCAGAACGCCCCCGCGCCGAGCCCGAGCTCGACCCGACCGCCACTGAGCAGGTCCAGGCTGGCGACGCTGCGGGCGAGCACGGCCGGCGGGCGTAGCGGCAGGTTGGTGACGTTCGCCGACAGGTGCACCCGGCTGGTCCGCGCGGCGACGTAGCTCAGCAGCGTCCAGGTGTCGAGGAACCTCGGCTGGTACGGGTGGTCCTGGAAGGTGACCAGGTCCAGCCCTACCTGCTCGGCCAGGACGGCGAGGCCGACGGTGTGGTCCGGATCATCGCTGGCCGGAGTGGTGAACGATCCGAAGACCAGGTCGTGGCCGTAGTCGCCCATCTGCGGAGCCTCCCGTGTCGTGCGACGCCTCGGTACGACGCGTCATGACCTCAACCTTATGTCATACAGAACATCTGCTGCCAACAAGGTCTGCGACGCTGCGCTACTGTCGACGCATGACGGGTGCCACTGACACGCGGGACCGGCCCGATCCGCTCGACGAGGACCTGGGCTGGATGCTCGGGATCGTCTTCCGTGGCTACGTCCGGGCGGCCGAGCACGCGCTCACCGACTTCCCCGGCGGGCCGCGCGGCTACCAGGTGCTCACCGCCGCGATCAACGGACCGGCCCGGAACCAGGGTGCGATCGCCGAGGAGCTCGGCATCGACCGCACCGTGCTCACCTACCTGATCGACGACCTGGAACGCCCCGGGTTCGTGGCCCGCCGGGCGGACCCGGCCGACCGGCGCAGCCGGCTGGTGGACGTCACCGACACCGGCCGCGCGGCGTGGGAGCAGCGGCGGCGGGCGCTGCGGCAGGTCGAGTCGCACCTGCTGGGGGCGCTCGCGCCGGCCGAGTCCGCGACGCTGCGGGCCCTGCTCCAGCGGGTCGCCTGCTCGGCCCAGGCGGTCGACCCGCTGCGCGACCTCTGCGAGGTGGTCGCGCAGGTGCGGTCTGACCCGGCCAGCCCTGGCCCGAACCGGTCGGGGGCAGCGCCGGAGCCGGGCCGGCGGGCGCCCGCCACCCGAGCCCGTCGCCGCGGCACCGCCTGAATTCCGGGCGAGTCGCCCGCTAGGAGCCTGGGTCAGTAAACGTGTTGACGATGGGCGGCGGGTACCGGGCATGATCGCTGCCGTGTCTTCCAAGATTTCTTTCGGTGAGAAGCCCACGCTCACCGGTGACCTCGTGGTTCTGCGTCCGGTCTGCGTGGCCGACGCGTCGGCGTTGGCTGCGGCGGCGCTCGATCCGGACGTGGATCGGCTGACCGGCACCCACAGCAGGTTCAGTCTTGAGGCGTTGGAACGCTGGTATTCCTCCCGGGCCGAACACGACGACCGGTTGGATCTGGCGATCGTCGAACGAGCCACCGGCGAAACCGTCGGTGAGGTGGTCTTGACAGAGCTTGACGTCCACAACAGTTCCTGCTCGTTTCGGATTGCCCTGTTCGGGCGCCGGTTCTTCGGCCGAGGGTTGGGCACCGAGGCGAGCAGGATGATCTTGGGTCACGCCTTCGAAACCGTCGGTGTGCACCGGATCGAGTTGGAGGTCTACGCGTTCAATCCGCGGGCCCGGCGCGTCTACGAGAAGATTGGCTTCGTCCACGAGGGAACCAAACGGGATGCGCTGTGCTGGGACGGGGAGTGGATCGATGCGCACACCATGGCCCTGCTGGGCGATGAGTGGGTCACGCATCGGGGCCACGTTCGCCCCGCGCAGTGATTTTCAGGCGGGCGAAGTGAGCTGTGTCCGTCGATGAGCCTGGCCTGTTCGATCCGGTTGCGGTAGTACCTCGGGCGCAGAGCCCGTCCTCGCCGGTGGACAAGCGGTTCCGGGCGTTCGACCCGCACCAGGTGCTGCTGCCGCCGCCGTCGCTGGACGACTGGCTGCCCGAGGGGCATCTGGCCCGGTTCGTCGCTGAGCTGGTCGATGACGTGCGGCGCGGGTCCGCCAGCACCGCCCGACCGTCGTGCGTCGAGCCGTACCGGCGGACCCTCGATCCGCTGTCGCGCTGGTCAGCGCACGTGCACGAACACCGGGTTCGAGTAGAACCACAGGTCGTCCCACGGGCTCTCCAGCCCGTCGGCGAGCGGCTCGGCCTCGTCGGTGCTGGTGCCCCGGACCCGCGCGTAGGTGTCGGCCTCGACGTCGCGCAGGGTGTGCCGGATGACGTAATCCGCACCCTGCCGGCGCCAGTCACGGGGGCCGAAACGGGCCACCACCTTGGTGGTGGGGTTGGTGTCGGCGTCGAGGTTCGCGCTCGGACCGGTGATCTGGCCGACGATCAGGTCGACCCGACGGACCTCGGGCCGGTCACCGTTGGCGTTCTCGCCGTTCAGAGGACGGAACTTGATCTCGATCTCGACGTCGGTGCGGTTGCGACGGCTCACCGTGATCGTCTCGCCCACCTCGGCGGTCTTGCCCTGGGACTTGGCGGTGACGTCGAGGCTGCGGATCAGATCGCCGGTGGTGACCCAGATCCGGCCGTTGCGCAGGCCGTCCATGATGTCGCCGTAGTCCTGGCGGGCGTGCACGTAGGTCTTGCTGTACTCGCCCGGCCAGAAGTCCGAGCCACCGCGAGTCCAGTGCACGTGCGAGTCCGAGGTCGCGGTGATCCACCAGCGCCGACCCTCGCCGAGCAGCGAGTCCCACAGCCCGCCGACCCGCGCGGTCATCTGGTCGAAGCCGCCGTAGGTGGGGTGGTTGCCGTACCCGCCCCGCGCGCCACCGTTGAGCGGACCCGCCTGGTGTCCGGGCGCGCCCTCGAAGCCGATGTAGATGTCCGGTGCGGCGTTGTTGCCGTTGCGGAACTCGCGCGGGGTGTCCTGGCCGTAGACGCCGAGCCCCGGCGCCGAGCGGGACGCGTGGTGGGCGATCACCAGCGGCTTGTGCGGCATGCCCCGGGCGACCTTGAGGAACTCCACCATCTTGGCCTCGGTGTCCCGGCCCGGGTCGGTGGGGAACGCGTCGTACTTGGCGAAGCGGCTCTCCAGCTCGAACAGCTGCTTCGCCTCGTCGTCGTGGCGCGGGATCATCAGCGTGTGGTGATCCAGCGAGGGCGCGTCGAACTCCATGCCCCAGAACTGGAGCACCTCGGGGACCAGCTTGCGCGAGCGCAGCAGGTCGGGGTACGCCTGCTCGATGTTCACCTTCGAGTGGGTCGGTCCACCGTGGTCGGTGCACATCGCCCAGGTCAGGCCGAAGTTCTTGGCCATTATGGCGTTGGTGACGATCGGGTAGACCGCGTCCGCGCCCTTGTGGAAGACCACCGGCGACTTCGTGGTGTCGAATTCGCCGCTGTACTCCGAGTGGACGTGGTGGTCACCGGCGCGCCACGCCCGGGTCTTCGAGTCACCCCGGTCGTTCCTGTCGTCGCCGGGCCGGCGCTCCTCGTCGGCCCAGGCCGCGCCGCCGCCCACCAGCGGGCTGGCCGCGGCCAGTGTCGCGCCGACGCCCGCGTACTTGACCAGCTTGCGCCGCGTCAGCTGCGCGCGCTCGACCTCTTCGGGTTGCTTGTCCCTCACGTGCGAGCCTCTCCTCGATCAAGCGAATGCTCTTTCGATGAAGCAGCCTCGGAGAGGGTCGTGAACGGCGGTTGTACGGGGTGCGGGTCCACGATGAACACCCCGCCCGGACCCACTGAAGGCTCGGCCGTCAGCGGCGGGACGCTGCGGTCGGTCACCCGGTGACAGCGCCGGGTGCCGGAGCGGGGCCGCCCGGTCAGGGCACCTGCCGGGTGTCCCGCGTGGTCCGGGCGGCCGACGGGTCGGCCGGCGCGGTGACCACCCGTGGCGCGACGTCGACCGTGGGCAGCCCGGCCCGACCGGTGAGCGGGAGGATCAGCTCGCTGCGGCCCAGGTCGACCCGGACGGTGGCGTCCCGGTCGTCGGTCTCGGTGAACTCCGGGTCGCTCTGGCCGAGCACCAGCCCGAGCACGTGGCCGGCGGGCAGCACCGCGTCGTAGGCGTTCAGCGGCACGGTCACCGTGTACCAGCGGTCCGGCCGCAGCGGGGTGCGGAACCGCAGTGAGCGGTGGTGGGCGGCGTCGAGCCAGCCCCGGGTCAGCACCGCGTGGTCGGAGACCGCAGTGATCTCCTCGGTGTCCCGGTAGCAGGCGTCGTCGGCGGCCGTGGAGGCTCCCCAGCAGGACTCGGTGCTCAGCGTCCGCACGCCCTCCGAGCTGTCGTAACGGATCCGCTCGGCGGTGCCGTAGTCGACCAGCCGGGCGGTCAGCTCGGTGGTCGGCCGGTCCACCCGGACCCGCAGTCGCACCGAAGGGCTGCCGGAGATTCGTACCGGCGCCGCGAGCGCTCCGGAGAGGAAGACCAACCGCCCGGAGGTCGCGGTGTTCGGCTCGGCGACCAGTTCGGCCTCGGTGAGCGATTCGTCGACGTACGCCTGCTCGCGGCCCGGCCGGGCGCCGCGCCCGCCGAGCGTGCCGGCCACGCCGTCCCCGGCGCCGAGGGCGACCCGGGCCGACCGGGTGCCGGGCGCCGGCCAGTCCCGCTGCGTCGTCCACGTTCCGGGCGCGGTCTCCAGGTCGACCCGCGGCTCGTCCATGACCCCGTTGCGCAACCCCTGCAACCAGTAGTCGAACCAGCGGTGCAGGGAGTCGACCCACTCGGCGCGCCGGACGTCGAACGGGTCCTCGTGGCCGGCCTGGTAGAGCCAGAGCTTGCGGGGCACGCCCTGCTCGGCCAACTCCTGCCACCAGCGGGCGAACTGGTTGGTCGTGACGTTCAGATCGTTGACGCCGTGCGCCACGAACACGCTGGCCCGGACCCGGCCCGCGGCGGGTCGGTAGTCGCGTTGCGCCCAGAAGCCGTTGTGGTCACCGGTCTCCTCGGCGCTGTCGGCGCGCAGCCGGGCCAGCACCTCCGCGCAGGCCCCGTCGGTCCGGCCGTTGACGTACGAGTGCAGGTATCCGGGATAGTCGGCGGACCGCAGCACCCCCTGGTAGCGCATGTAGTCGTACCAACTGGAGATCGCGGAGATCGGCACGATGGTCGCCAGTCCCGGCACGCCGGTGGCGGCGACCCCGTTGGCGACCGAGCCGTCCCACGACTTGCCGATCATGCCGACCCGCCCGCTGCTCCAGGCCGCGCTGACCGGTTGGCCGTCGGCGGCGAAGGCGCGGGCCCGCCCGTTGAGCCAGTCCACCACCGCCTTCGCGCTGCCCACCTCGGCCGGGCCGCCGACGTCCTCGCAGCCGGTCGAGCGGGCGGTGCCGGCGAGGTCCACCGCGACGAAGGCGTAACCACGCGGAACGAAGTAGTTGTCGTAGAACAACGGCGCCTTGGCGATCACGCCGGCCGCGTCGTACGTCTTGCGCTCACTCTCGTTGCCCCGACCGCAGCAGAGATAGTAGGGCGAGGCGTCCATGATGACCGGCACCCGGACTCCCGCGACGGCGGCCTCGCGGGGTCGGACCAGGTCCACCGCCACCCGGTCCCGTACGCCGTCACCATCGCTGTCCGCCCGGGTCTCCACCCAGACGCTCTCCCGGATCGCGTCGGCATAGGAGTACGCGGGGACCGTGCGGTCGCCGACGACGTGTGGCGGGGTCGGGCGGTGTCGAGCTACCGCCTCGGCTGCATCGGTGGCGGTCGGCGTCGGCGCGGCGGCCAGCGGGGCGGTGGGCAGCGCCGCGAGCAGCAGGCCGGTCAGGACGGCGGCGACCCGGGCACGGGTGCGGACGGGCGACAGTGCGGGCGACATCGGTGTCCTCCACAGGGTGCGGCGCGTGGATGACATTCCATCGCATCGATACCCGTCTTGCCTAGGGCGTGTTTCAGATCCGGGCGCGGGGCAACCAGCCCAGGAACCGGAGCCGGGCCCCGGGCAACGGCAGCGTGGGCAGGTCCTGTGCGGCGGCGACGAGGCAGGAGCCGAGGTACACGGCGAGGGCGGCGCGTGCCCCACCGAACTCGGCGAGGAGCTGACTCTGCTTGGTGGCACAGGGCCAGTCGCGACCGCATCCGGTGCAGGTCCAGGTCGGTGGGCTGGGCAGGTGCTCCGGCAGCTTGGGCCGGTACCGGCCCACGACGTTGTTGTCCGGGCGTGTGTCACGTCGCCGGGGCACCGGGCCGCCGTTGCGGTGCGTGGGCTGCCGGCCGGCGGGCAGGTAGCGCCGGACGGTGCCGAGGAGCGCGCCGACGCGGACCAGCGCGTCCGGCCCCACCTGGTGGGTCAGCAGCGCCGTCAGCAGGTGGTGCCCCAGCAGGTCCAGTGAGTCGCGGTTCAGGTGCAGGTCGCGGCACAGGTCGACGAACTCGGGCGTCGTGAGCGGCACCCGGTCGTCGAGCGCCCGGCGCAGCACCTCGCGCAGCGCACTACCGAGGCTCTGCAACGCGTCCGTCTCGCCCAGTGCCAGGCTGTCCTCGCCCGCCACCCGGGCGAGCGTCTCGGCGACGGCGAACCGGACGACGCGGTCAGATTCGGTACTGTCCAATGGTCTCCCCCTACGTGGCCAGTCGCCCGGCATCCCCACGGCCCCCCGGGAATCATGAAAAGAATTCCGCCGGTGCAACCTGCATGGCTAGGCCACCGGACGCACGATCCCCGCGTGCGATAGCCGGAAAACGAAGTCGACCACCGGACACGGTGGACCAACAGCGAGCGAAACACTGGCGGATTATCGTAGGGTGGAATTCCCATCAATAGCGATTGCCATAGTAGGAATCAGCAACCGCACCGCCGGCAGCCTCGTGCCGGGACACCGCCTCCACGCACGGACACGTCCCGACCTCGCCGCCGGCCCTGGTCCACCAACCGGCGGCACCATCCCGGACGGAGACAGCGGATGACGTCACCAGTGCAGACCCGAGGGTTCGACAGCCGGGATCCGTCGGCCATCCGCCACTTCCTGGCCAGGACGTACGACACCGACCTGCGCATGCGCGGCGGGGACGACGGATACCGGCTCGTCCACAAACGTGTCGACGCCGGGCCGTTCGCCGTCGCGACCACCGGGCAGACGGCTTACCTCGACATCGAGGTGGGCGCCATCGACGGACTGGTGATCTGCCGCGCTGACACCGCCCGGGTCGACCGCACCTGCGACGGCGCGGCCCACCGCTTCGCTGCGGGCGACGTCTTTCTCGCCACCAGGCCCGACCTGCCGTACAGCGTGCGTTGGCACCCCGGCGAGGTGGAGGTCTGTGTGCTGGACCTCGCGGTGCTCTCGCAGGTCGCCACCGCCGCGCCGGGCCGACGACCCGGTCAGATCCGGTTCACCGACATCGGCCCGGTCTCCGCGAACCTCGCCCGACAGTGGCGCAACACCACCAGCTACGTCAGCGACGTCGTCCTGAACAACCCGATCGCCAGCGCGCAGCCGCTGGTGATCGGCAACGCCGCGCGAATGCTCGCCGCGTCGGCGCTCACCGTCTTCCCCAACACCGCGGTCACCGATCCGACCGCTCAGGACCGGCGCGACGCCAGCACCGCCACGTTGCGCCGGGCGATCGCCTTCATGGACGAGCACGCCGACCGGGACATCACGGCGGCCGACATCGCCGACGCCGCCGCGGTCTCGCTACGGGCCGTGCAACTCGCCTTCCGCCGTCATCTCGACACCACTCCGATGGCGTACCTACGTCAGGTCCGGCTCGATCGGGCCCACCGCGACCTGCTCCGGGCCGACCCCCGCCGGGACACCGTGTCGGAGATCGCCAGTCGGTGGGGATTCGCCAGCCACAGCAGATTCACCGCCCGGTACCACGCCAGTTACGGAGTACCGCCGCGCGAGACGCTCAACGCCTGACGGCCAGGTCGGGCACCGTCACGGACGGCTCACGAGGCGCGCGGCAGCGTGAGCCACTCCTGCCAGGTGATGTCGCGGCCCAGATAGCGGGGCTGACGAAAGGGCCAGTCGGCGGCGATCCACCGCGGCACCAGCGCGTCGAGCGCGCGCTCCTCCTCGCCGCCGACGAGGTCGTCGACCACCCACCAGGAGATCTCGCCGTCGGAGCCGGTGCGCTCGGGCGGGTCGATGTAGACGCAGCCGAGGATCGCCGTCTCCTCCTCGTCCAGCAGCGCGTAGTTGAACGACTTGTGCGCGGCTATCTCCTTCTCATGTCGCAGCAGGTCGATGCGGTCCTCTTCGTAGGTCATCGTCTCCGGGGGCCAGGCCCAGGCCGGGCCGAAGATCTCCCACAGGCGCTCTCGCGAGCCCATCACGGCCGGGTAGTCGAGCGGGGTGTCCGCCTCCCGGATCGGCCGCAGATGCAGCGCGGTGCCGGGCACGGGTACGTGAACGGGGTGTACGAATTCGTCAGGCAGCCAGCTCATGGGGGCTGAGGCTACCGCCCGGTCTCCGCGGGATGATCAATGCGGCACGTGTGCGACGTGATCGCTAGCCCCGGTCGCGCTCGTGGGTGTCGCGTGCGGCCTGCAGGTCGGGCACCGAGGCCTCCAGCAGGTCGGCGAGGCCGCGCAGCTGCTCGGCGACCCGGGCGCCGAGCGGCGTGAGCGAGTATTCGACACGCGGTGGGATCGCCGTGAGGACCTCGCGGGTGAGCATGCCGTCGCGCTCCAGGGTCTGCAGGGTCTGGGAGAGCATCCGCTCACTGACCCCGTCGATACGGCGGCGCAGCGCGTTGAACCGGTAGCGACCCTCGCCGAGCGCCAGCAGGGCCAGCGAGGCCCACTTCGAGGTGACGTCCTCGAAGGCGGCGCGGGAGGTGCAGCCCCGCGCGAAGACATCGCTGACGAGTTCCTGGGTAGGCCCCGCCGGGTCCCGGGCCGGCATGTCGCTCACCTCGCCAGCCTACCCCACAGTTACTGCTTAGCATGTGCTGTAGATTCGTAAGTGCTTACAGTTTCGCATCATCCCATCGGAGGTCGTCATGCCCACCTATGCCGTCACCGGCGCCACCGGCCGCCTGGGCCGCCTGGTGATCCAGCAGTTGCTCGACACCGGCGTGCCCGCCGCCGAGATCGCCGCCATCGTCCGCACCCCGGAGAAGGCCGCTGACCTCGCCGCGCGTGGCGTCGAGATCCGTCGGGCCACCTACGACGACCCGTCGATGCTGCCCGGCGCCGTGGCGGGCGTACGCCACCTGCTGCTCATCTCCGGTGACACGCCGGGCCAGCGCGTGCGCCAGCACAGCGCGGTCATCGACGCGGCCAAGCTCGCCGGTGTCCAGCGCCTGATCTACACGAGCATCCTGCGCGCCGACACCACAACGAACCCGCTGGCGCCGGAGCACAAGGCCACCGAGGAGGTCCTCGCCGCCTCGGGCCTGCACCACACCGTGCTGCGGAACAGCTGGTACACCGAGAACTACACCGACCAGCTGCCGCAGTACCTGCAGACGGGCACCATCCTCGGCGCCACCGGTGGCAACAAGGTCTCCGCCGCGACCCGCGCCGACTACGCGGCCGCCGCCGCCGCGGCGTTGACCCGCGAGGAGGACGGCAACGCCGTCTACGAGCTGGGCGGTACCGCCTTCACCTTCGACGAGCTGGCCGCCGCCGTGACCGAGGTCACCGGGACCACGGTCGTCCATCAGGACCTGTCGGCCGCCGAGCTGGCCTCGGCCCTGAAGAACGTCGGGCTCGACGCCGGCACGGCCGGGTTCGTCGCCGCGCTCGACCACTCGATCGCCCTCGGCGAGCTGGTGACCGACAGCGACGACCTCACCCGGTTGATCGGCCGGCCGAGCACCCCGCTGCGCGACGCGATCCGGGCCACGCGGGCCTGACCGTCGGCCGGCCCGATCGGTAGCCCGGGCGGGCGACGGGCGTCCTCACCCGCCGCCCGCCGTCGGGCTCCGCCCACACCTGCCGGCGGGGCGTGGTGGACTATCCGGCCGACTCGGCGAGGAGCAGCCCGGTCAGCAGGCTGCGCAGGGCCCGCTCGAACAGGTCTGTCCGGGGCGCGGGGGGCGAGGGCTGACTGAACGCCGCGACCAGGTGCGGGTACGCCGCGAGGTCGGCGCCGGCGAAGGTGATCGACCCCGCCGTGGCCTCGCTGCGGGCGAAGAGGCTCACCACGCCGGTCACCATCGCGATCGCCTCGAACTTGGCCGTGACGGCGCACCCAACGGGTTCCAGGATCCGGAGGCAGTTGTCGAACCAGGCCAGGCTCTCGGGGCCGATGCCGGACGGTCGGTGAATCACGTCGATCAGCCACGGGTGCCGGCGGTGCAGCGCCAACTGCCGGCGGGCCAGCAGCAACATCCCGTCCAGCCAGTCGCCCTCCGCCCGCGGGTACGGCCGCAGCTCCCCCACCACCCGGTCGGTCATCAGGTCCAGCAGGTCGTCCCGGGATGACAGGTACCGGTAGAGCGACCCGGCCCCGGTGCCCAACGCGGTGGCGACGGCCCGCATGGAGACCGCGGCGAGTCCGTCCTCGTCCGCCAAGGCGATGGCGGCAGCGACGATGGCGTCGCGGCTGTGCGCCGGGGCGGGACCGCGGCTGCCGCGTGCGGGCCTGGTCCAGATCGGTTGCCGGTCGGAGCCGCCGTCGTCGGATCTCGTGGGTGCGTCGCTCACCGATCTACTGTAAACTGCAAACGCCGTTCGCAGTTTAAGTCGAGAGGTGGGCTGACGATGGAGCGGATCACGGCACGGGACGGCGCGAGCATCGTGCTGCACTCCACGGGCACCGGGCCCGGGATCGTCGTGGTGCACGGCGGCGGCGTCACCATCGACATGTACCGACGACTGGCCACGGCGCTCGCCGACCGGTTCACCGTGCACCTCTACAACCGGCGGGGACGGGCGGACGCCCCGCCCAGGTCGACGCCCTACACCGTTGAGCAGGACATCGACGACCTCGCAGTGGTGCTGGAGCACACCGGGTCCCGCAACGTCATAGGCCACAGCTCCGGCGGCTTCGTCGCGCTGCAGGCCGCGCTCCGGCTGCCGATCGACCGGCTCGCCCTCTACGACGCCGCGGTCTCCATCGACGGCGGCTTTCCCGCCGCGTGGCTCGACCCCGCACAGGAGGCGCTGCGGTCCGGCGACATCGCCCGGAGCCTCACCATCACGGCCGCCGGCATCAATCCGCAAATGGCCGCGGCGAAACTCCCGTTCGGCGTGCGGCTGGTCATCGTCCGCGCGTTCATGCGTACGCCGATCGGTCGGATGATGGCCGACCTGCTGCCGATGACCCTCGATGAGTCAGCCCTGATCCGGGCGCACGACGGCCCTGCCACCCGGTGGGCGGGCGTTACCGCCGAAGTGCTGCTCGCGTGCGGCGCCGACGGCCCGCCCTACTACGTCGACCTCAACGAGGCGCTGGCCAGCGCGTTGCCCCGGGCCCGGACCCTGGTGATTCCCCGCAGCGGCCACGACGCCGTCAACCGGGCCTATCCAAGGTTCGTGGATCCGTTCGCCACGTTCTTCGGAGCCCCGGTCACGCCGGAACGGACGGGCCACCCCTGACGCGCCGCGCGGGTCGCCCCACCCGTGGCCGAGCGGCGACGGTCGGCCGCGGGTCGGGCGCTTGGTTAGGGTGATGGACATGCCCGCACGCCGCCCGCCCCGCCACGACGACGGCCGGAGGTGGGCCCGACCGGCTGCCTCCGCACACACCACCGGGTCGGGCGACTGGTGAGTGGGGCACGCGTACCCGTCCCGCGAGGTGAATCGGCGGCACCCGCGCACGTCCGGTCCAGACTGGTCGACGCCTGCGCTCGGATCGCCCGGTCACGCCCCTTCGAGGTCGGCATCGTCGCCGTCATCCTCGCCAACGGGATCGTCCTCGGCCTGGAGACGTACCGGGGCCTGACCGTGGCGGGCACCGCCCTGCACTGGCTGGAGTTGTTCTTCCGCGCCGTCTTCGTCGTCGAGATCGGCATCCGGCTGGCCGCCTACGGCCGCCGACCCCAGGATTTCTTCCGGCACGGCTGGAACGTCTTCGACTTCGCCGTGATCGCGGCGATCTTCATTCCGGGCCTGCACGGCGATCCGGCGCTGCTGCGTGTGGTGCGGGTCGCCCGGATGGTCAGGTTGGTGCGTTTCTCTCCGGGCCTTCGTACCATCGTCTCCGCCCTGTGGCGCAGCCTGCCGGGCGTCGGTGGTTTCCTCGCGCTGGCCGTGGTGACGCTCTACGTGTACGGCATGGCCGGTTGGCTGATCTTCGGCAGCAGGTTTCCGGACCAGTACGGCGACATCGGCCGGTCCCTGCTGACGTTGTTCGTGCTGCTCTCCCTGGAGACGTTGCCGGACCTCATCCAGCAGGGCATGACGATCTCACCGTGGACACTGCTCTACTACGTCAGCTACGTGGTCATCACCGTCAACCTGCTGCTCAACATCCTCATCGCGGTGATCGTGAACTCGATGGAGGAGGCACGCCGGCTGGAGATGACCGAACGGCTGGCCCCGGGGTACGACGAGGACGGCGACGGCGTACCGGACGAGGTGGATCGCATCGCGATCAGCCAACGGCTCGACGACCTGCGCGCGGTGATCGCCGAGCTGGAGCGGGAGCTGCGGATCGACCGGGATGACGGGCACAGCCGGCCGCACCGCGAGGACACCCACGCCGGACGCTGAGCTGGCTGCCTGTCCTGGTCGTCCTGTGCGGCAGGACCACGCGAGTGGTTCGCATCCATGTCGGCCATCCGACGCTCTCGCCTCGCGACGGTCAGTTGGGCTAGCGTCGATGGCGGTGCCATCGGTCCGGCCGAAGGGACTTCCGCATGACGGCCAGTGTCGACAATGCTCGCCCCCACTCCGACGATTCAACCACCCTCACCACGCTGATCGACGACGTGATCCGCCCCCAGGCTCCACTCGTCGACCGGGACGGCACCTTCCCCCGGCAGAGCGTGGACGCCCTCGCCGCGGCTGGTCTGCTCGGCCTCGCCTCCTCGACCGAGGTCGGTGGCGGCGGCCGGGATATGCGCACCGTCGCGGAGGTCATCGAACGACTGGCCGCCGAGTGTGGCTCCACGGCGATGGTCGTTCTCATGCACTACACGGCGACCGCCGTCATCGAGGCGCACGGCCCGCGCGATGTCCGTGCGGCCATCGCCGCGGGTGAGCACCTGAGCACCCTGGCGTTCTCCGAGTTCGGCTCACGCAGCCACTTCTGGTCGCCGACCGGCACCGCGACGACGGACGACGGTGCGGTCCGGCTCGACGCCAGGAAGAGCTGGGTCACCTCGGCCGGCGAGGCGGACAGCTACGTCTGGTCGAGCCTCCCGCTCGCGTCGGGAGCGGGTCCGATGACGCTGTGGCTCGTTCCCGCCGGTAGCGCCGGCCTCAGCATCGCCGGCGACTTCGACGGGCTCGGCCTGCGCGGCAACGGCTCCCGGCCGATGACCGCCGACGGGGTCCGCGTTCCCCCCAGCGCGATGCTGGCCGCCGACGGCGCCGGCCTCGACACCGCGCTCAGCGCGGTCCTCCCCTGGTTCCTGGTGCTGAACGCCGCGTTCTGCCTCGGTCTCGCGGACAGCGCGGTCGCCGAAGCGGGTCGACATCTCAGCGCCACCACACTCGCGCACACCGGCGCGGCCCTTCGCGACGCACCGGTCACCCGGCGCGGCTACGCCCAGTTGAAGATCCGCACCGACGCCCTGCGCGCCTTCCTCGGCGACACCCTGACCGCGCTGGAGACCGGCCGGGAGGACGCGACGCTGCGGGTGTTGCAGGTCAAGGCGCTCGCCGGCGAGACCGCCGCCGAGGTGACCGACGGCGCGATGCAGCTCTGCGGCGGCAGCGCGTTCCGCAAGGAACTGGGCCTCGAACGCCGGTTCCGCGACTCCCGCGCGGCCCGGGTGATGGCACCCACCACCGACGCCCTGCACGACTTCGTCGGCCGTGTCGCCACCGGGCTGCCGCTGCTCGACGAGGCCAACCGCTGATGGCGGCGCCGGCTGTCCTGATGGGCGCGGTCGCGTACGACCCCAAGGTGGTGACCATCTGGGAGGGCTTCCGCGCCTGGCTGCGAGGGCGCGGCCTGGACTTCGACTTCGTCCTCTACTCGCACTACGAACGGCAGGTCGAGGATCTCGTCGCCGGGCGGATCAACGCCGCGTGGAACTCGCCGCTCGCCTGGCTGCGGGCCGAACGGCTGGCGGCGGCCAACTGTGGCACCGTGAGCGCGCTCACCATGCGCGACACCGACCGGGACCTCACCTCGGTCGTGGTGGTGCGGGCCGACTCACCCGTCCGACGGGTCGAGGACCTGTCCGGCTCGCTCGTCGCAGTCGGTGCGGTGGACAGTCCACAGGCGACGCTCATTCCACTCGGGCACCTCGCGGCGGCCGGGGTCGAGGTTGACGTGCGCCGGTTCGACGTCGGCGTCGGGTTGCACGGCGACCACATCGGCGGCGAGCGCGACGCCGCCCGGGCCCTGGTGGCCAAGGAGGTGGACGCCGCCTGCATGATCGACGCCAACCACCTGGCGTTCGTCCAGGAGGGCACGCTGCCGCCCGACGGCACCCGGATCGTGGCGCAGACCGCACGGTACGACCACTGCAACATGACGGTGCGCGACCCGGCGTCCGCCGGGGTCCGGCTCTTCGGCGCGCTGCTGCGCGGCATGTCCTACGCCGACCCGGAGGTACGCCCGTTGCTCGACCTCGAAGGACTGACCGCCTGGGAGGACGGCCGCAGCACGGGGTACGACGCCCTCGCCCGGGCGGTCGACGCCAGCGGGTTCTACGCGGCCGACGGGCGGGTGACCGCCGCGGACTACCGGCCGTGAGCAGCGCGCCGGCGTCCGACGCCGAGATCCACCTCGGGGGCCTGGGCTTCGGCCGGGGCGCGCACCTGCTGGTGCAACGCGGCCTCGCCTCGCTCCCGCCCGGCGGCCGGCTGGCGGTCTCCGGCCTCGACCCCGCCCTGCCGGTGCACCTGCCCGCCTGGTGCCGGAGCCGGGGCCACCGGCTCGAATGGCCGGATCCGGCCGACCGGAGCGACCTGGTCGCGGTGGTCGTCCGCGGCGCGGCCGATGACGACCGCTGGTTCGGCGCGGAGCGCGCCGGGCCCGCCCTGCCCTCGGCGCTCAGCAGCCACCCGCCGCCCCGGTGGGGGCTCGGCGCCCGCGGTGCGCTGCTGGAAGCCGGCGGCCCCGAGGCCCGGTTCGACCTGGACGACCGCGATCTGGTGTGGGCCGATGTCGCCCCCAAACTGTACGCGCAGGCGGCGGCGCGGCAGTGGGACCCGGAGACCGCTGTGCCGTGGGACGACGCGTTCGCGCTGCCGGCCGACGTCGAGGCGGCGGTGGTGCAGGTGATGACCTACCTTGTCGAGAACGAGCAGGCCGCACTCGTCGTGCCGGCACGGTTCGTCGGGCGGATACACCCGCACTTCCGTGAGGTGATGCAGCTCCTCGCGGTGCAGATGGCCGACGAGGCCCGGCACATGGAGGTGTTCGGTCGGCGGGCGCTGCTCCGGGGCGCCGAGCTGGGCACGTCGTCGGCCGGCGGTCGGCAGTCGCTCTTCACACTCGTCACCGAGTCCGACTTCGCGTTGGCCTCGTTCCTGCTCTCCGTACTCGGAGAGGGCAGCTTCGTCGATCTGCTCTCGTTCCTGGAGCAGAACGCGCCGGACCCGGTGACCCGTCGTGTCTGCTGGCTGGCGATGCAGGACGAGCGGCGGCACGTGGTGTTCGGCATGGCACACCTCGAGCACCAGGCGACCGTGGACCCCCCGCTGCGGGACCGGCTCCGCGCGGCCATCCACCGCCGCCACGACGCGCTCGTCGACACCGCGGGGCTCAACGCGGACGTGTTCGACGCGCTGGTGGTTCTCGCGGCCGGTGGCTGGCACCCCGACGACGTGTCCGCCGGTTTCGAGCAGGTGCAGAGGCTGCAGCACGTGATGGATCAGGGCCGGCAACGCCGGCTGGTACGGCTGGGCTTCCGGCCCGACGAGGCGGCAGCGCTCTCCGCCCTGCACACCCGCAACTTCATGTAGCGATACCGGGTGGGTCGCCAACGAGCAGTACGGTTGAGCCGCCATGAACAGGGATGTCAGCTCGATCCGTGCGGAACTGCTCCACCTACGAGACCAGAGCCGGGCCCAGGCCGCAGCGTTGGACAGCGATCTGCGGAGCCTCTTCGAGGCCTCCCGGTCGTCCAACGCCGACGACGAGCACGACCCGGAGGGCAGCACTATCGCGTTCGAACGGGCCCAGCTCACCGCCGTCCTGGACGCGACGCGCCGGCGCCTCGCCGAACTCGACGTCGCGCTGCGGCGGGTCGAGGCCGGCACCTACGGCGTGTGTGAACGGTGCTCCCGCCCGATTCCCGCCGAACGACTCGCCGCCCGCCCCTCAGCGAGCACGTGTGTCGGCTGCGCCAGCCGGACCCGCTAGAAGTCGTCGTCGAAGGCGACGGTGCCGCTGACCCCGACCTGGTAGGCCGACACCCGCCGCTCGAAGAAGTTGGACAGCTCCTGCACGTCCTGCAACTCCATGAAGGCGAACGGGTTGGCCGACCCGTAGTGCGGCGCGATTCCGAGCTGGACGAGACGCCGGTCGGCGACGTGCTGGAGGTACTCCCGCATGTCGGTCAGCGTCAGGCCGGGCACGCCGTGGCCGAGCAGGTCCTCGGCGAACTGCACCTCGCACTCGACGGCCTCGGTGAGCATCTGGCGGACCTGCCCGGCGAGATCGTCGTCGAACAGGTCCGGCTCCTCGGCGCGGACGGTATCGACGACGTCGAACGCGAAGGCCATGTGCATGGACTCGTCGCGGAACACCCAGTTGGTGCCGGAGGCGAGACCGTGCAGCAGGCCGCGAGAGCGCAGGAAGTAGACGTACGCGAACGCGCCGTAGAAGAACAGTCCCTCGATGCAGGCGGCGAAGCAGATGAGGTTGAGCAGGAACTTCCGCCGGTCCTCGCGGGACCGCAGCTCGCGCAGGTTGGTGAGGGAGTCGATCCAGCGGAAGCAGAAGTCGGCCTTACGGCGGATCGAGGGGATGTTCTCGATGGCGGCGAAGGCGGCGAACCGCTCGCTCTCGTCCGGCACGTACGTGTCGAGCAGGTTGAGATAGAACTGGACGTGCACCGCCTCCTCGAACAGCTGCCGGGACAGGTAGAGGCGGCCCTCCGGGCTGTTGACGTGCTGGTAGAGGTTGAGCACGAGGTTGTTGGCGACGATGGTGTCGCCGGTGGCGAAGAACGCGACCAGCCGGCTGACCAGGTGCCGCTCGGCCGGGGAGAGCTTGTCGAGGTCCGCGAGGTCGGCGTGCAGGTCGACCTCCTCGACCGTCCAGGTGTTGCGGATGGCGTCGCGGAACCGGTCGAAGAAGTGCGGGTAGCGCATCGGGCGGAGGGTGAGGTCCATCCCCGGGTCGAGCAGCATGTGCGTGGTCCTCGTGTCGGTGGTGGTGTCGGCGGCGGTCACTGGCAGGCCTCGCACGACTCGGGGTTCTCCAGCGAGCAGGCCAGCGCCTCCGGGGCGCTCGCCACGGGTGCGGCGAGGGCGACGGCGGCGGGCGCCACGGTGGCCTGCTGGATCCGGGTGGCCGGGCGGGACCGCAGGTAGTAGGTCGTCTTCAGTCCGGCCTTCCAGGCGTACAGGTACATCGAGGAGAGCTTGCCGATGGTGGGCGAGGCCAGGAACAGGTTCAGCGACTGCGACTGGTCGATGAACGGCGCGCGAGCGGCGGCCAGGTCGATCAGCGCCCGCTGCGGCAGTTCCCACGCGGTGCGGAACAGCTCCCGGACGGCGGCCGGCAGCTCCGCGATGTCCTGCACCGACCCCTCCGCCCGTTTGATCGCCGACCGGACCGGCTCGGTCCACAGGCCACGGGCCTTCAGCTCGCGTACCAGAGCGGTGTTGACCTGGAGGAACTCGCCCGACAGGGTCTCGCGCTTGAACAGGTTGGACACCTGCGGCTCGACGCACTCGTAGCAACCGACGATCGAGGCGATGGTGGCGGTCGGGGCGACCGCCACCAGCAGCGAGTTGCGCAGCCCGTACGCCTCGACCCGCTCCCGCAGCGCTGCCCAGCGCGCTGTCTGCGTTCCCTCGACACCCCACAGGTCGGGCTGCAACTGGCCCCGCGCGACCCGGGTCTGCGGGTACGCCGGGTGCGCGCCGAAGCGCCGCGCCAGTTCGGCGGAGGTCTCCAGGGCGGTCAGGTACAACTCCTCGCTGACCCGGGTGGACAACTCCCGCGCGGCCGGCGAGTCGAACGGCAACCGCAGCGCGAAGAACACGTCCTGCAGGCCCATCAGCCCGAGCCCGACCGGCCGCCAGCGGGGATTGCTCGCCGCCGCCTCGGCGGTCGGGTAGTAGTTGATGTCGATGACCCGGTCGAGGAACGTGACAGCGGTACGGACCGTCGCGCGCAGCCGCTGCCAGTCGATGGCGCCGTCGGCGAGGTGGGCGGCGAGGTTCACCGAGCCGAGGTTGCACACCGCGGTCTCCGCGTCGCTGGACACCTCGATGATCTCGGTGCAGAGGTTGGACAGGTGCACCACGTTGCGCGGTTCGGCGGTCTGGTTGCACAGCCGGTTGGCGGCGTCCTTGAACGTCATCCACCCGTTGCCGGTCTGCGCCAGGGTGCGCATCATCTTCCCGTACAGCTCCCGCGCCGGGACCTGCCGCACGTAGCGGCCCTGCGCCTCGGCCGCCCGGTACGCGACGTCGAACTCGTCGCCCCACAGGTCGGGCAGTTCCGGCACCTCGTGCGGGTCGAACAACGACCACACCTCGTCGGCCTCGACCCGGCGCATGAACTCGTCCGGGATCCAGTTGGCCAGGTTCAGGTTGTGGGTACGCCGGGCGTCCTCGCCGGTGTTGTCCCGCAGTTGCAGGAACTCCTCGACGTCCGGGTGCCACGGCTCCAGGTAGACACAGGCGGCGCCCTTGCGCCGGCCACCCTGGTTGACCGCGGCGACGCTCGCGTCCAGCGTGCGCAGCCACGGCACGATCCCGTTGGACTGCCCGTTCGTGCCGCGGATCAGCGCACCGCGGGACCGGACCCGGGAGTACGCGATGCCGATGCCGCCGGCGAACTTGGACAGGTTGGCGACCTGCGCGTACCGCTGGTAGATCGAGTCCAGTTCGTCGCGCGGGGAGTCGACCAGGTAGCAGGAGGACATCTGGGTGTGCCGGGTGCCGGAGTTGAACAACGTCGGCGAGCTGGGCAGGTAGGCCAGGCTGGACATCAGCCGGTAGAAGTCGACCGCCTCGTCCGGGGTACGGGACAGCCCGCAGGCCACCCGCAGCAGCCAGTACTGCGGCGTCTCCAGCACCAGCCGGCTGGTCGGGTGGCGCAGCAGGTACCTGTCGTACACCGTGCGCAGGCCGAAGTACTCGAACCGCCGGTCGCCGTCCGGGTCGACGGCGTCGTCGAGCGTCCGGGCGTGCGCGGCGACGAAGGCGGCGGTCTCGTCGCCGATCAGGCCCTCGGCGTGGCCCATCCGGATCGCGGTGCTGAACGAGGTGATGCCCTGCCGGCGCACCTCCTTGTCGACGTAGCCGGCGAGCAGCCGAGCGGCGAGGCGCGAGTACTGCGGCTCCTCGCCGATCATCTCGGCCGCGGTCTGGATGGACAGCCGGTCCAGCTCCGCGGTGGTCGCGCCGTCGTAGAGGCCGCTGATCGTCCGGGTCGCCACCCGCAGCGGGTCGACATCGGTCAGGTCGTCGGTCCACCGCTCGACCGCGCGGACGATCTTGTTGACGTCCACCTGTTCGCTGGCGCCGTCGCGCTTGCGGACGTGCATCTGCGTCCGCCGCCGGCCCGGCACTGCGGTGTCGCCGCCGGTCGGGACCACCTGGGTGACTGTCACCACTCACTCCTCGCGAGTTCGAGACCTGATGGCCCTCGGACGCGAGGAGACAGACACCGGCGGACGCCACGCCGGGCGTGGGTCAGGGGGCGTCGGCCGTCCCACGCGGCGTCGGACCGCCGCACACCCGGGTGCGGGTGCACGGCGCGCTGGCAGGTCTTCGGACTTGTGGGCACGACCGGTCTCGCCGGTCTCCTACTGGCCGTCGCTTCCCAGGCCGCTTGGCGGCCCAGTGCTGATGACGGCGGTCGTTCCCACTCACCGCTGCGGGGCAGTCCCGGATTTCCACCGGGTTCCCTCTTGCCTCGACCACTGCGGATGAGCGGCCGAACCAGCTGCGCTCGACACCATATATAGGGACGACGCCGTTGTCACACCCCACATCTCGGGCATCGGCGTGTCGGCGGTCCAGTCGGTGACGACGGTCACCGGTCAGCCGGCGCGGGTGTGGACCAGGGTGGCGGCATGGGCCAGCGCGGCCTTCTCGACGGCGGAGAGGGTGGGATTGACCCGTCGAACGTCCAGCGCCCGCCGCAGTTGGCTGGCCCGGGGCGGTTCCGCGTACCGCTGGAACGCGGCGAGGCCCGCCCGGCTGCGCTCGGCGAGGTCGGCATCCGGACCGACCGCCACCTCCGCCATGATCAGCGCGGTCATGGCCAGATCGAAGTCGGCCGGTCCCTCGGCCGCGTTGTGCCAGTCGATGACTACCGGACCGCGCGAGGTCAGCATGATGTTGAGCGGGTGCAGATCGAGGTGCAGGACGCGATCCGCTGGCTCGGCGCGGAGTCTGGCCGGCAGGCTGTGGAGGCGGTCGTGCAGGTCCACGAGCAGCTCGGCGGTGGAGTCGATGTCGATCCCGCCGAAGAGCAGCGCCTCCAGCAGGGTCTGGCCGTCGAGCCGTTCGAGCACCAGGTCGGGGCCGTCGGCGGCGTACACCACCGGCACCGGATAACCGGCTGCGGCGACGTACGCCATCACCGCCGCCTCCGGCGCGGTGTCCCCGCCGGCACGGTAGCGGCGCAGCACGCGCGCCTCGTCGAGCGCGAAGACGTCCGCCTCCCGTCCGGACGCGAGCAGCACGAGACCGTCCACGATGGCCGACGCTAGCAGCGCGTGGGACGGGCCGTGATCCGGCCCGCCCCACGCGCTACCGCTACCGCCGACTCAGTTCGTGACGGTGAAGGGCAGCGTGACCCGCGTCACCGACCTGGCGCCCGCCAGCGTGATCACTGTCGAGCCGGCCTTCGCCGCCCCGGGGACGCTGACCGTCGCGCCGGCGATGACACCGTCACCGTTCGCGCGCACGGTGCTGACCGCGAGGCCGTCACCGAAGCTGACTGTGACCTCCTCGTTCGGAGCGAATCCGGCGCCGTCGAGCGTGATCGTCGTACCGTGCGGTCCGGCGGTGGTCGTCAGCGCCGCCTGCGGATCGTAGGTCGGCTTCTCCGGCTGCCCGGTCACCTGGATGGTGGCCGTCGCCGGCGTCCGGGAGGACACGCCGGTGGCGGTGACGGAGTACCGGCCGGGCTCCGCGTCACCGGACGTCGCGACGGACGCACGTACGGCTCCCGCCGCGGACGCCGCGACCTTGACGGTCCGCGCCGGACTGGTGCCGAGAGTCACGGTCACCTGCTCACCGGCTGCGAACCCGCTGCCGTTGACGGTGACCGCGTCACCGGTGGTGGCCGACGCCGACACCGCGATCGCCGGCTGGAGGCCGCCCCGCGCCACGGTCACCGTGAAGGTCCCGGTGCTGCTCGACAACGTGTCCCACGCGGTGACATGCACCGTGTAGGTGCCCTCCTGCGCATAGGTGTGCCGTCCACTCAGCGCACCGTCCGCGCCGATCGTGACGTCGTCCGGAACCGTGCCGTCGCCCCACTGCACACGGGCGCGGTAGCCCGTCGTACCGGGAACGCCGCCGCTCACCGAGCCGAGCGTGGCCGCGAGAACCTGCCCGACGTTGGCCGTCTGGTCGCCAGGGGCGGTGGTCACCAACGCGGCGACCGGCGTGCCGTCGTTCGCGATGGCGAACACATGGATCCGGCCCGCCGAGCCGGGGTCACCGGTCTGCGTCGGCAGGGTCACCGAGACGAGCGTCTTGCCCGCCGGGATCTGGTACGGCGCGGTGGCGAACAGGAACGGCTGCGCGCCGTCCCGGCTCGTGCCGCTCAGGCGGTACGCGGCCTTGGCCACGACGATGTTGCCGTACGACGGGGTGCCGTTGGCGTTGCCGCCCAGCGTCCAGTCACTCATCTGGATCGGGATGCTGGCCGTGCTGCCGTCGCTGAACGTCGCAGTGCCTGTGCTGTTCTGGTTGCCCTGGGTACCGGCGCCGATGAACGAGATGCTCCGGGCGTCGGTCGGAAGATTGAGATCGATCGTCCTGCCGTTGCCGGTGCTGTTGTCCGGCTGCCCTGCCGGGACCGCCGGCAACGTGAACCGCAGGTCCGTTCCGGGCACCTGGTGCCGCTCGCCCTGGGTCACGCCGGCTGCCGTCAGGGCGGCCCGCGAGTACGCCCACGACTTGGCGTCGCAGTTCGCCGCGAGGGTGCCCTCGTCACCGATGCAGACGGTGTCGAACGCCGCGGTGAGGCCGGAGCTCGGCGCGTAGGCCACGTCGACGCCGACCGTGACCGAGCCCTGGCCGGTGCCGTCGGTCACCGTGACGCTCGCCTGGTGGTGACCAGGCGTGGCGTAGGTGTGCGACCCGTTGATCCGGTAGACGGCCCGCGAGCTCAACGTCAGTGTGCCCTCGGTGGTCGGTGAGCCGTCACCCCAGTCGATGGTGGCCTGGTAGTCGCCGGCGGTACCCCCGGTGACGGTGGCCAGTGGCACCGAGACGGGTGCGCCGGACGTGGCGTGCACACTGCCCGCGGCGGTCACCGTGATGTCGCCGCCACCGATCTCGAGGTCGCCTCCGGCGAGCAGCTCGATCTCGGCGAGGTTGGCCTGCGCGGCGCCGGCGGTCCTGGTGACGACGAGACGGAACTGCGCGTACCGTCCCGGCTTGTCGATGGTGAACGGACGGGTCTGGTTGCGCCACCGGAACACCTCGCCCTTGCGGGAGTCGACTGTGCTCCAGGTGATGCCGTCATTGGAGCCCTGCAACCGCCAGTCCGCCGGATCACCCGCACTCGCGCCGGAGGTGAGGGTGTAGTGGCTCGGCTTCTGCTTGGCGCCACGGGAGGCCCAGCTGACCTGCGGCGTCGCGGTGGTGAACGTCAGCTGCGTGGTCGACGAGTCGTCGAACAGCTTCGACGCGTCCTGGCCGTCCGTCGCGGTGGCGGTGCCGAGCCCGGGGCCGGTGACGTCCTGCAGCGGCTTGGGCGCCTTGTCGCCCCTGGTCAGTGACGGCGGCGCGTCGTTCTTGCCGCTGCCCCAGGACGACGGCCTGGGGCCCATCTGGAAGTCGATCGTGCCGCCCTTGGCGAGCGCGGTGACGTCGATGGACAGCTCGCGCTGCTTCTTTCCGTTGACCTTGACGCCCTGCACGTAGACGTTCCTTGTGCTGTTGTTCGGCGCGTTGACGACGATGTCGCCGCTGGTGCGGTGGACTGTCATCTTCGTGAACTGCGGCGAGCCGATGGCCCAGTGGGACGACCCGGCCTGCAGCGGGTAGATGCCCAGCGAGCTGAGGATGTACCAGGACGACATCTCGCCGTTGTCCTCGTCGCCCAGGTAGCCCTGGCCGATCTCGCTGCCGACGTAGAGGCGCTGCAGGATCTCGCGCACGATCTCCTGGGTCCTGGCCGGCGCGCCCGCGTAGTCGTACATGTACGGGATGTGGTGCGACGGCTGGTTGCTCATGCCGAGCTGGCCCATCCGCACCGCGCGCGCCTCGAGCATCTCGTGGATCGTGCCGCCGTACCCGCCGGGTCGGTCGGCGTTCTCCGGGGTGGCGAAGAACTGGTCGAGCTTGTCGCGCAGCGCCTTCTGCCCGCCGTGCAGGTTTGCCAGTCCCTGGCCGTCCTGCTGGGCGGTGAACGCGAAGTTCCATCCGTTGGTCTCGGTGTAGACGCCGCCCCAGTCCAGCGGGTCACCGGCGAGGAAGTTGCCCGACGCGTCCCGGCCCTGGAAGAGCTTCGTCTTCGGGTCGAAGAGGTGGACGTAGTTGCGGGCGCGCTCCAGGAAGTACCGCGACTCGTCCTTGAGCCGCTGGCGCTCCGACTTCGGCGTGGCCGGGTCCTTGGCCAGGGCGGCGCCCATGTTGCCGATGCCGTAGTCGTTGATGAAGCCTTCCAGCGCCCACGACACCGACTCTCCGGTGGAGGTCGGCGTGTAGCCGAGGAACAGCGAGGTCTCGATGCCCTTGCGGCCCACCGCGCTGCGCCCGGACGCGACGGTCGCGTCCTTGACCGCCGCGTCGTACGCCGCGAGCGGGTCGGGCAGTCTGACGCCGGTGAGGTACGCCTGGGCCAGCGCCACGTTCGCGCTGGTGCCGGTCATCAGGTCGGCGTAACCGGGCGACGACCAGCGGGCGATCCAGCCGCCGTCGCGGTAGTGCTGGACGAACCCGTCAGAGATCTTGGCCGCGACGTCCGGGTACAGCAACGCGTAGGCGGGCCACACGGTGCGGTAGGTGTCCCAGAAGCCGTTGTTGACGTAGATCTGGCCGTCCACGATCTTCGCGCCGGTGTGGGTGGCGGTCGACGTGCCGGTCGGCGCCGACACCGGGCTCGCGTACTGCCAGCGCGGTGCGGCGGCGGTGCCGGTGTTCTCCGACTGCGAGTTCGGGTACAGGTTCAGCCGGTACAGGTTCGAGTACATCGTCACCAGCTGCGTCTCGGTCGCCCCCCGCACCTCGACCCGCCCGAGCCGGTCCTTCCAGGCGGCGGTGGCGGCGGTGTGGACCTGGTCGAAGCTCTTACCGGTGACCTCCAGGTCGAGGTTCCGGCGCGCCTGGTCGACCGAGAGGAACGAGGTCGCGATGCGCATCGTCACCTGGCGGTTCGCGGACACGTCGAAGGTGGCGGCGGTCGCTGTGGACGCCGTGGGCGCCCGGTCGAACGCGCCGGACACGAACATCCGGCTACGACCGGCCGACAGGCCGCTTCCGTTGTCGACCCAGCCGGTGAAGGTGCCGTCGGCGCCGATGGTGAACGTGCCGTTGTAGAAGACCAGGCTTCCGGTCGCCGGCCCGGACGGGAAGGTGAACCGCATGATCCCGGCATGGTCGGTGGGCGACATCTCGGCGGTGAGGCCGTTCTGCAGCGCGACCCGGTAGAAGTCCGGCTGGGCCGTCTCGTCGTCGTGGTTGAAGGCGAGCGCGCGGCTGCTGGGCGGACCGGTGAGGGGTCCGTCGCCCGCCACCGGCATGACCGACATCTGGTTGCGGTCACCCATCCACGGGCTCGGCTCGTGCGAGATCGCGAGGCCCTGCAGGGTGGGCAGGTTGGCGGCGTTGTTGACCCGGTGGTACTGGTACTCCCACGAGTCGGAGGTCGCGTCGGTCACCGGGGTGAAGAAGTTGAAGCCGTTCGGCACCGAGGTGATCGGCAGGTTGTTGCCGCGCGAGAACCCACCTGTCGAGTTGGTCCCGCGCCGGGTGTCGACGTAGTTGGTGAGCCGCGAACCGTCGATCGACGCCGGCGAGGCGGTCACCGCGACGTCGTCGAGCCAGCCCTGGAACCGGGTGTCCGCCGTTGCCTGCGGGTTGTCGTAGGCGAGCAGGATCCGGTCGATCGTCCTGCCGCGTGCGATCGCGCCGATGTCGGCCTGCACCGCGTTCCACTGGTCGGCGTAGAGGACCTTCGACGCACCCTGGCCGGCCGGGGTGAGCGCGTAGCCGTGCTGGTCTACCGGCGAGAGGCGGCTGAGGTAGCTGCCGTCGGTGAAATGCAGGTCGACGGCCGCGAAGGTGGACGGGTACTGGGGGTCCTCGCCGGTGTACTCAGGGAAGATCTTGTAGGAGAGCCGGGTCTTCGGCCCGACCGGGATGTTGACGTCGAACAGCCTGTTGGTCGCGTACGACCGGCCGTCGTCTTCGGCGCCGCCCGCGTACCGCAGCGATGCCAGTCCGGTGAAGCCGGCCCCCGGCTTCGTGGTGTAACCGCCGGACGGACCGGTGCCGGCGACGCTGACCATGGGGGCGGCCGGCGGTCGGACGTTGGAGCCGTCGCTGATGTCCCAGCCGGCGAGCTGCACGAGGGGGTCACCGGAGTTCGCGGTGATGTTCAGCCGGTAGTAGCCGTAGGCGGTCGTGTTGGTGAAGCTGTAGGTCTTCGTGGCGAACCGCCGAGGGAAGCTCTGGTCCGTCTGGGTGTTCAGGTCGACCCACGTGCTGCCGTCGGTGGACCCCTGCACCGTGAAGTTCCTGGGGTCACGGGTCGGAGCGTCGTCCCCGGAGGTCAGCGCGTACCGCACGACGGCCGTCGGCCTGGTCAGCTGGTACGTCACCCAGCCGGTCCGGTTGCGCGCCAGCCACTTGGTCGACGGATCGCCGTCGGTGAGCTTCGCGGCGACCTCGTTCGGCGGATTCTCGGCGCTCGCGGTCACCGCCTGGACCTGACCGAGCAGGCTGCCGGGCAGTACCCTGCGGCTCGATCCGCTCAGGTTGACCTGGACCGGCTTTCCACTCCGGTCGACCTCGACAGTGCTCGCGGCGGGTTGAGGGTCGGCCGACTCGAACGAGGAGCTGAAGGTGCCGGGTGGCGCGGTGGTCGGCGCGGCGCTGGCCAGGGGCGCGCCGACGAGCAGGCCCACCGGCAGCAGGACCGCGGTTGTCGCGGCGATCAGTCGGGGGGACAGGAGGCGCGCGATGGGGGGATGCGACATAGGGGCAGGGCCTTTCGCCTCGAACCGGGTCGAGTACGTCGAACGTCTGGGCGGAGTGGACAGTGGCTGCGGTCCATCGTGGTGAATTCCGTGGTGCCGCCGCCTGACATCGTTGTCATGAGGTTTCACGACGACAACATCGGGAGCGGTGGACTGTCGCTGATGGTTCCGGGTGGATCACTGTCGTGTCAATGGGTTCATCAGGGCGAAACGAGCGGTGGTCACATCCACTCCGAAAACCGTTTCGGCTCGGCGCCGCGGGCGTGGCGATCTACCACCCTCGACAGCTCGGCCACCTTCCCCGGAGCCAGGACGCGCACTACGCTGGCGAGGAGTACGGGGCAGCAGGCACCGCCATTCACCCCTGAAATGTTTGCGAAAGGCTTTCGGTGGGCCGACGACGATCCCAGTCAGTGACGTTGAGCGACGTGGCGAACCGCGCCGGCACCTCCGTGGCCACCGCGTCCAAGGCACTCAACAGCCGCGCCGAGGTCGCACCGGAAACCCGGGAACGGGTCCTGCGGGCCGCCGCCGAGCTGTCGTTCCAGCCGAACGTGCTGGCCCGCGGTCTGATCTCCGGACGCACCCGCACGGTCGGGCTGCTCACCGACGAACTCGGTGGCCGGTTCGCCATACCCATCCTGCTCGGCGCCGAGAACGCCCTCGGCAACGGGCAGATGTCCGTGCTGCTCTGCGACGCCCGTGGCGACGCGATCCGCCGCCAGCACTACATCCGCACCCTGCTCGCCCGCCAGGTCGACGGGTTCATCGTGGTCGGCGACAGCAACGACCTGCGCCCGTCGTTGACACAGGACATTCCGGTCCCGGTGGTCTACGCCTACGCCGAGTCGACCGATCCGAACGACCTGTCGATCGTCGCCGACGACGAGGGCGGCGCCCGGCTCGCCGCCGAACACCTGGTGTCGCACGGCCGCCGCAGGATCGGGCACATCACCGGGCCGGACACCTACCGCGCGGCACGCGATCGCGCCGCCGGACTACGAACGGTGCTCGCCGAGGCGGGGCTCGCCCCGGCCGGCGACCCGCTCTACGGCGAGTGGTCGCAGCGATGGGGCCGGCACGCCGCCCGGCTGCTGCTGGCCGCCCAGCCGGACGTGGACGCGATCTTCTGCGGCAACGACCAGGTCGCCGCCGGCGCGGCCGACACCCTGCGCGACCTCGGTCGGCGGATCCCCGACGACGTGGCGATCGTGGGATACGACAACTGGGAGTTCTTCGCGGCCGACTGCCGACCGCCCCTGACCACCGTGGACCTCAATCTCGAACAACTCGGGGCCGCCGCGGTCAACCATCTCTTCGCCGCGATGGACGGCAACCCCGGCGCCGGGGTCATCCGGCAGCCCGGCCGCCTCGTGGTACGCGAGTCGACCGGGCCGGTGCTGCACCGCTGACACCCGCGCCCGCGCGGGCGGGTGGCGCGGCGGACGGGTGTCGACAACCGGTGCTCAGCCGACGGGCAGGGTCGACTCACGCATCACCACGCGGCCCGGGAACTCCTCCGAGCTGGGCGCGGCGCCGTCGATCGCCGCGAAGAGCCGCTGGCCGGCCACCTCACCGAGGTGCTTCAGGTTCATGTCGATGCTGGTCAGTCGTGGACGGGAGTCGGCGGCGATGGCCTCCCAGTTGTCGAAGCCGATGACCGAGATGCTGCGCGGCACGTCACGTCCGAAGTCACGCAGCGTCTCCAGGACGCCACGTGCGATCTGGTCGCTGCCGCAGAAGATCGCGTCGACCTCGGGGTGCTGCTCGACGATCATGTGCGCGGCCGCTCTCCCCCAGGACTCGTCCCACGACCCGAAGTAGGGCCGGTCGCCGACCATCGCCAGGCCGGCGGCGGCGAGCGCGGCCGCCGCGCCCTCGGCACGGTCCCTCGCCGCCTGGAACCCGGCTTCCCCGGTGATGTGGGCGATGGAGCGCCGGCCGCACGCCAGCAGATGCTCGATGGCGAGCCGCCCACCACCCACGTTGTCGACCGTGATCGAGATGTCCGCCGGATCGGCCGAGGGTGCGTAGACGTACACGACCGGCACGGGGATGGTGCCGGCCAGCGGCGGGCGGGGGTCGGTGCGGGAGCCCACGACGATCAGGCCATCCACCCGCCGGGACAGCAGCGCCTGCACGTGATGCTTCTCCCGGATCGCGTCGCCGCGCGCGTCGCACAGGAAGACCGAGACCTGGCCGGCCCCCGACGCGTCCTCGGCGCCCATGAGGATGGGGATCGAGAAGCGGCCCTCCAGGTCGCTCGTCAGCAGGCCGACGGTGCCGGTCCGACCACTGAGCAACCCGCGGGCCAGGGCGTTCGGTGCGAAGGACAGCAGCTCCGCGGCCTCCAGCACACGGACTCTCGTGCTCGACCGCACCTCGCCGCGACCGTTGATGGCCTTGGACGCGGTGGCGACGGACACCCCGGCGAGCTTGGCGACATCGGTGAGCGTGGGCGGGCGGTAGGCGGGGACGTCGGGCTCGGTGGTCATGCGATGCTCCCTCTCAGCGACCGACACCGGTGCGCTGCGCGTCGGCGAGGCCGTCGCCGGGTGTCGTGTCGAACAGCCAGCGGAAGCACATCCTAAAACCTTTTCGGAGATGTTGCGGCGCGGGTGTGGCCCCGGCAGCACGCGCGGACCCCCGTACCCGGGCGGAACCCTACACGGGGAGCTCGCCGACCCGTGACGGACAGGGACATTCCATCCCGAAAACCTCTCGAAACCTCGACAGGGTGCCGTCGATCGGCAGCGGCGGGGAACGCCACCGGACCGGCCGTGGCCCGGTCGGTCGACCGGGCCACGGCCATCCAGCACCCGGGTGGACGGCGGCGGACGACGCCTTACGGAGCGAGTTCCTTGTTCGATCGGGCGGCGGTCGTCACGACTGTCGACCTCTCCTGCGGGCTCAGGAGTCCCGCCTCGACGAACGCCTGCGCGACGTGGTCGACGGTCGACACGAACTGGCCGTGGTTCTTGAAGGGCGCCTGATCCCAGACCAGGTCGAGGAAGGTCGGGCCGTCACTGCCGGGCGACGGAACGCCCGCGACGGGTACGTCGTAGTTGGGCAACCCGTCGTTCCGCTTGCGGTTCGGCACACCGGTGTCGACCGACCCGAACACGATCGTCGGCTCGACGCGCCGGAAGTACGTCGAAGCGGCCTGGGCGTCGCCGATGTGGTAGGGCCGCAGGGTGAAGCCGTGCGTGGTGAAGAGCGCGTCACCCGCCGCCGTGGTGCTCGCGGGTGTGATCGCCGCCCGGGCGTAGTCGCCGTCCCGCTTCAGGTGGCGGTACAGGGACAACTCCCGGTAGTTGCCCACACCGGGGTTCCCGAGGATCTGCATGAGCAGTGGCCCCCAGAAGATCGACTGCGTGTCGGGACGGTCCAGCGCCCGCTCGATCCGAATGCTGAACGGCATCCGGATCTCGATGGTGTCGCCCGGCTTCCACGTCCGGCTCAGGGTCAGGTAACTGCCGGGCTTGGCGGTGCCCTTCTCGGCGACGCCGTTGACCGTGACGACGAACCCCTTCTCCACCCAGCCCGGCACCCGCAGCTTGATGTCGAGCCGGCCGCGCCCGTTGACCGTCAGCCTGGTGCGGTCCTCCCGCGGGTAGTTCGTCTCCTGAGTGACGACGAAACCCTTCTCGGCCCAGGTCAGCGTCGACGGTATGTACAGGTTGACCCACAGCGTCGTGCCGTCGGCCGACTTGAAGTAGACAGTCTCCTGGTACTTGGTGTGGTTCTCCATGCCGGTTCCGCCGCAGCAGGTGCCGGTGTTGCCGTAACTGCGGGTGGCCCCCGGGGTCAGCGGTTGGAAGTAGGTGACCTGCGGGTTGTTGACGTTCGCGTTGTCGGCGCGCGAACCGAGGATCTGGTTGAGCAGGCCGCGCTCGTAGTAGTCCAGGTACGCGGCGTCGTGCTCGTGGAGGAACAGGTTACGAGCCAGCTTGAGCAGGTTGTAGGTGGTGCAGGTCTCCGCGCCACCCTGGGCGATCGAGTTCGCGATGTTGTCCCGGTTCTGGAACAACTCGGTGTTGTTGTTGGAGCCCGGGTAGTTGCCGCCCGTCCCACCGTTGGCGTACATCCGGTGCGGGACGACCATCCCGAAGAAGTTCTTGGCGGCCTGGAAGTACTCGGTGTCACCGCTGTGCTCGTAGACGCGCAGGTAGCCGACGAACTGCGGCACGTGCGAGTTGGCGTGCAGCCGGTCCGGACGGCGACGACCGGGACGGGTCTGCGGCGTCGTGACGAGGATGTCGCGGTTCTCGACGCAGGCGTCGAAGAGCGACTCCCGGTTGTCGAAGAACTTGGCGGTGTCCAGGTGCCGCTCGTCGCGGGTGATCGCGTAGATCTCGGGGAACACCTCGTTCGCGCCCCCGGTCTCGCCGGCGATGTAGAGGTCCCACATGTAGTTCAGGTTGTCCCGGGTGATCGGACCCGCGTACGCGGGGTGGTTCTTGTCCCCGACGGTCAGCGCGAGGTGAGCCCATTCGGCCATCCGGACAACCACGTCGAGGGCCTTGGCGTTGTCGGTGTGGTAGTACGCGTCGAGCAGACCACGCATGATCTTGTGCTGGGTGTACCAGGGCGCCCAGGTGTTGGTGCTCAGGTCGCCGCCGTAGACGGCCCACCGTGGCGGGCCGAGCCGGAGCACCGCGTCCTCCGGGATCGCGCCCAGGTAGCCCGGGTGGGTCGGGACCCACTCGGCGGTACCCCCGCTCTGGCTCGCCACGATGCCACCGTCGCGGCCGTTGGGCGAGGCGTCCCTGATGGTGGAACCGCCCTCCTCCTCGAACCGGTACCAGGCGATCGACCCGCCGCCGGTGCTCCCGGCCGCCGAGTCCAACAGCGACCGGACCTCCTGCGGGCCAAGTGCCCGGTCGAAGATGTGGAACTCGTCGACTGTCGCGTCCAGGAACGCGTCGCCGTACTGCGACCGCCCGATCCACCGGTTTCCAGGGTTTCCGAGGTTGGCGGGGCTGAGGGTCATGGCCGTGTTCTGGCCGGCCTGTTGACCGTTGACGTACAGCGTGCCGGTGTTCTGGGTGAGGGTGACGGCCAGGTGCACCCACTGGTTGGTCGGCAGGGCAGCGCTGCCGTCGATCCGCTGCTCGCCACCGCTACCCCCCACCGTGATCGCGAACCTCGGCACGTTGCCGGTGACACCGGCACGCGGAGTCAGGAACATGTTGACCGTCGTGTTCTGACCGAAGTCGAACAGCCGGCTCCAGCTCTGGGTGGAGGCGAGATTCACCCAGCTGGCGATGGTGAAGTCGGCGAGCTGGCTGATCGCCTCCTGCGGAAGGGCGACGTGCTGTGCCTGGCTGGGGCCGTTCAGGCGGAGGCCGCTTCCGAATCGGCCCGCCACCCGGCCGATCTGCGGCTCCTGGGGGTCCTCACCGCCCGGGTCGCCCCCGCCCATCCGCGCGGTGATCGCGGCCTGACACGCCGCGAGTTCGTCGACCATCCAGTCGAGCTTGCTCCTGAAGATCGGTTCTGCATGGTCGGCGTAGCCCTGCGCCAGGGCGGTCATGAAGTGGCCGGCCCAGTGGCCGCTGAGCAGCCCGCCGTCCTCCCAGCCCCCGGGGACGGAGACGCCGGGAGGGTTCGGGCGGCCGGCCTGGTTGTTGAACAGCACGAGGAAGCGCCGCTCGTCGAGCTGCCGGAGGTAGCTCTTCATGCGGTCGCGCTTCTCCTGGAGCAGGCCGTCGCCCAGCGTCACATCTCGCAGCTGGAACGGCCGGACCGGGGCCGTGCCGCCGGGTCCGGGATCGGCCGGGGTCGCGCCCGGAGCGGTCGGGCCGGTCGTCGTCGCGGTGGCTGTCGCCGCCTCGGCGGCGGTCGCCGGGAGCGCGCCCGCGGCGGCCACCGCGGCGGCGCCAATGGCCGATGCCTGGAGTACCTGACGTCGGCTGACGGGCATCTTGTCGGATTCCACCATTGCGGATCGTCCTTTCGGGCGGAGGGATTTACGGGGCCTTCGTCGCGTTGCCCGCCAGTGCCGAGGTCCGGGCTTCCGCCCGGCCCTGGTCCCGGGCGTCGGCGAGCAACCGCGCGAGTCGCCGCCGGCGTCGGCGGACGGTGCTCCGGATGGCGAGGGCGAGGGCGGCGAGGGCGGCGGTCAGGGCCAGTTGCGGCCACGGCAGCGCCCAGATGGTGACGGTGGCGGTGGCGGGCCTGATCTCGGCGTCGGCGGGGCCACCGCCGAGGATGGCCGGGGTGAGGTCGACGCGGGTCTGGAGCCTTCCCAGCGCCCAGACCCCGTCGAGGTGGGCCCGGACCTCCCGGGTGCCCCCGGGAAGCGCCTCCTCGACGTTCGTCGCGGTTCGCCGGGTGGCCAGGCCCAACGGACCGGTGGCGGCCGTGCGGCCGGTGCCGGTCACCGCGACGTTGCCGTCGTTCGTCGTGGTGTACCTGAGCTGGACTGTGCCGGCCGAGAAGGGGTTCCACGAGCGCTCGTACCTGGCGGTGAGGCCGCTGATCGCCAGGGACGCGGTGACGGTGCCGCTGGCTCGCAGCATGACCCGGAAGCCGACACGGCTCTCGACGGCGACAGTGCCTCCCGCGCTGGTGACCGCCGCCGCGATGCCGGCCGGGTGGTCCCCCGGCGTGGCGTCGCGGGGCACGGTGATGGTGAACGGCACCACCTTCGTCTGCTTGGGCCCGACGCTGACCGTCTCCTGCACCCTGATCCAGGTGCCGCCGTCCGCCGACTCGCGGTTGGACGGGAGCATGTTGAAGCGTCCCTTGTCGGTGAGGTAGCCGTCGGCCGCCTTCAGCGCGAAGACGACCGCGCCGTCGCTGAGGTTCCGTACGGCCAGGTGTTCGGTCACCACCTGGCCCGGGTCGAGCGTGCGCTCGACCCAGCGGCGGCCGTCCGGGCCCTGCGGACTGGCCGGCTGGACCGCCCAGGTCAGCGTCGGGCTGGTGGGTTCCGCCACCGCGGTGGCGGGTGCGATCGGCACGGTGACGAACACTGCGGCCAGCACGGCGAGCAGTCGCAGCGGCGTCCGCGGCAAGGTCCGGATCATCGCGGGTCCTTCGACGGAGGATGTGATGGTGGGGGCCACGGCGACGCGGCCCCCACCCGTGCGTCACTCGAACAGGGAGAGGGTCAACGTCGAGGTGTACGAGCCGGCGGCGACATCCGCCGGGGTCCGCAGGTACAGGTCGGCGTCAACCGAGTACGCGTCGCCGGTGACCGCCTCCGAGTCGAACGTCGACACCAGCAGCTCCTGGTCGACGAGGCCCACGTTGTTGCCGGGCTGGGTCGGCTCGTCCAGGACGGTCACCACCTCCTCGCCTTCGGTGACCAGGCCGCTGTCCCCGCCGTCGAGAAGGCGTGGCTTCCAGCCGAGATGGCCGGCGCTGATCGGCGCCTGGCCGGCGCCGCCGACGAAGTCGGTGGCGCTACCCAGCACGGCCCAGGCGGCGTTGTCGGGCACCTCCTCGGCCGTACGGGTGTCGGTGACCGTCACCGTCGGCAAGCTGCCGACGAACTGACGGACCAGCAGGGTCGAGCCGTCCTCGGACAGCGCGACGGAGTTGCCGGCGATCGACATGGCGAGCACGCCGGGTTCGGCGATCTCCTCGATGTCGACCGTCACCCGCACGTCGGTGCTGTCGCCGGGCTCGGCCTGGACCGGCGCCTGCAACGCCACAGTCCCGGCCAGCACCGCACCCGCGGCACCGGCCGCGAGCAACCGCCTACGCTTTCCTGTGTTCATCTGCTACTCCATCGTCACTAGTGGTTACGGGGCCTGACGGGGATCGCCGGCGCAGTCGGCACCGGCGTGGTCTGCGGTGCGGACGGTCGTCACGTCCACACCGTTGATGGGTCCGGTGGCCCGGACGGTCGCCGAGCCGGCGGGCACCGAGGGCGTCCGGGTGGCGAACGACTGGTAGGCGTTCGCACCGGGCGCCACGTCGGCGACGGAACGCTGGCCGTAGGCCGTCTCCAGGACGATGTCCACCGTCGCGACGTGCTCGTTGCGCGCCTGCACTGCGACGTACGCCCTCCCGCCGACGCAGCGCGTCTGGACGCTGAGCGTGACGGGCAACGCGGGTTGGACACCCGGGTCGTCGGCGACGACCCGCCACTCCGTGATCGCGACCGCGGAGTAGGTGGTGCCGTTCCCGTTGGCCCGGATCGTCGCCCGCACCCGGGGGGTGGTGACCGGATCGAAGGTGACGGTGTTGAACGCTGTGGTGCTCGTGCCGTAGGCGGACGCGCCGGTCACGTCACGCCAGGCCGAGGTCCCCTCGTCCCAGTACTGCAGCACCCACCCGTCGGGCTCGGCGACGCCGTCGCCGGTGCCGCGGTTGGAGTCCCGCCAGAACTTCAGCTCCGTGCCGGTGATGCGCACCGGTCGCGTCCAGTCGTACTGGACCCACTGGGTCGCCGGACGGGTCCCGGACCAGGTGCCCCAGACCTGCGCCTGGCTCGGGTTCGCCGGGTCGGCTCCGTCGTTGAGGGCGGTGACACTGTTCCAGCCCGCCGTGTAGGACGCGGTCGGGGTCGCGATGGGCCCGATGTTGCCCGCGAGCGGCCCGGACAGGTCCGCCGGAATGGCGACGGTCTTCGCGGTCTCCAGGTTCCCGGCCGTGTCGAGTGCCCGGAACGACACGGTGTGCCGGCTCGAGTCGGGCGCCGCGATGGCGCCGCTGTAGGCCGTCCACGGCCCGACGTCGATGGAGTACTCGACACGGGCGACACCGGAGGTCGCGTCGCTCGCGGTCACCGTGACCGCCCGGGTCACGCTGTCCACTGTGGCCGTGCTGACCGGTGCCGTCGCGTCGATGCGGACGCCCAGGCTCGCGGGCTCCGAGGTGTTGCCCGCACGGTCGGTCCCGGTCGCCCGGACCGTGTGCTGGCCGTCTCCGGAGACGGTCAGGTCGACGGAGCGCACGGCGCTCGCGACGACCGGCTCGCCGTCGTCCACCCGCGACTCGATGGTCAGCCGACCGCCACCGTCGTCGACACCGGCGACCCGCACCCGCACGGCGGACCCGAACCAGCCGGCACTGCCGGCGCTGCCACTGGGTGTGAGCGTCAGCGTCGGCGGCGTCTCGTCGCCCTCGGTGTCATCCGGCGAGATGACCCGGACCTGGGCGGAGACGCGACCGGCGGCGTAGCCGAGCACGCTGCCCCCGATCGTGAACGTCCCGGGCGTCGCGACGTCCGCCGGCGTGACCGGGTCCCAGAAGACCGGCACCCGCAGCGTTTCGGCGCCGAACGACACCGCGAGGCCGTCGGGCAGCTCGGTCTCCCCCACCTCCACTGTCACTCCCGGCGGGGTGACGGACCCGGGCTGGGCGGCGAGGATCTTCCACTCCTCGACCGCCACTGCCGAGTAGGTGCTGCCATTGGTGGACGCGTCGAACACAGCGCGAACCTGCGTCGTGGTCACCGGATCGAACGTGGTGTTCTGGAAGCCCTGCGTGCCGGTCGGGAAGCCGCTCGGACTCGGCACGTCGGCCCACTGACCGGCGTCGAGATCCCAGTACTGGATGCGCCATCGGGCGGGCGCCGCGACGCCCGCGCCGGTGCCCTGCGGCTGGTCGTTCCAGAAGTCGATCTGTGACCCGGAGACCCGCATCGGTTGGTCCCACGTGTACTGCACCCACTGCTGCGGCGGGTTGTTGCCGGTCCAGGTCCCCCACATGTCCGGTGGCAGCGGGTTCGACCGGACGATCTCGTCGTTGAGTGCCTTGATCCAGTACTGCGTGGGCACCGGCTGGTTGGAAACGGTGACCGTCGCCGCCTGGGCGATGTTCGCCCGCGGGGTGCGGTCCGGCCCCCTGACCGGCGTCGGCGTCACGAGCTTCAGCCTCGGCGGGCTCTGGGTGTCGTCCCACTCGACGGGGTCGATCGCCACCGACCGGCGGAAGTGGCCGCCGCCCACGGCGTCGGCGGTGTGGTACGCGATGTACCACCTGCCGTTGAACTCCAGGATGCCCGGGTGGCTCGTCGTCGAGGAGACCGGCCGGAGCATGGTGCCCCGGTAGGTCCACGGCCCCTCCGGCGACGACGCCGTCGCGTACGCGATGCAGGCGTGGTAGTTCGCCGGGGTGCACTGCGAGGTCGGACCGGCGTTGTTCCCGGCGTACGCCATGTAGTAGGTGCCGTTGCGCTTGAACGCCCAGGCCGCCTCGAAGAAGCCGGTCAGGCCGGTGACCGAACGCTGGGTGGTGACCGGCGTCTTCATGTCCTGCTGGAGCTCGATCATCCGCAGCTGGCTGAACGAGCCCCACCAGAGGTACACCCGCTGGTTCGGTGCTGTGCCGTCGACGAGGATCGTCGGGTCGATGTTGTGGATGGTGTTGGGCGTGGGGACCCGCTGGGAGATGATCGGCCCGCCCGCGTGGTCGGTCCACGGGCCGGTGGGGCTGTCCGAGACGGCCACGCCGATCGCGAACTTGTCCGAGGCCGGGCTGTCCCGTTCGTTGATCGGTACGTACCAGTAGTAGCGCCCGTCCACGCCCCGGACGACCTGGCCGGCGTACGCGCGCCCCGGCGTCGCCCAAGCGAAGACCTGTTCCGGGCGCATCAGCGACGGGAAGTGGGTCCACTCCCCCGCCTGGACATCCGTGGTCCGGAACGCGCCCCACTCGTTCATTATGAAGTCGTTGGTGGACGGTCCGGCCTGGTCGTGGCCGGTGTAGATGTACAGCTGGTCCTGGCCGCTGTCGTTGCCGGGCGCGCCGCCCGGAACGACGACCGGCGCCGGGTCGGCGGAGTAGTAGCTGCCGTCGCCGAGGATCGGATTGACGGTGTTGGTGAAGGTGTACGAGTCGGCGGCGTGCGCCGGCGCGGCGATCCCGACCAGGCCGGCGGCGACGAGCCCGGCGACCGCCGTCGCGGCGAGCGTCCTGCGGACCCGGCGCGTCGGCCGGCGGGTTGGTGGGGCGGCGCCGCGTACCACTGTGGTGTTCACGGTGTCGTTCTCCTCACTGTTGTCCGGAGGTGGTGGCGGCGCCGGTGCGGCGCCGCCACCACGAAGGGTCAGCCGCAGGCGAGCGCGCCGAACGGCGCCTCGAATGCCACCGTCACCGGCTGGCCGTCCACGCTGCCGGTGGCCTTCACCGTCGCGACTCCGGCCGGCACCGACTCGGCGCGGGTGGTGAACGCCTGGTAGGCGGACTTGCCGGGGGCGACGCCGGACACCGTGCGCGACCCGTACGGCGTGATCAGCTCGATGGTGAGCGGCACGTCCTCGGCGTTGCGCGCGTTGACCGAGACGTAGGCGCGGGTGCCGACGCACTGCGTGCGCGCCTGCGCCTCGACGTCCCACGTCGGAGTCTGCGGCGGGTCGCCCACGGTGAGGGTCAGCGTGGTCCGTGTGGCGCCGGCCTGGCTGACGTAGTCGGGCAGGATCAGGTTGCCGATGATGGTGTAGCGACCGGGGGTGTCGACGACGTCCTCGTCGAACTGCCAGTCGACACCGATGGCCTGGTTGTCCCGGGACCCGTCGTTGTAGGAGACCTCCACCTTGTCCGGCAGGTGGGGAAGCTCCCCCACGTCGACGGCCCGCTCGAACGTCTCCGCGCCCTGGATCGAGATGCCGCCCGGCGCCGTTTCCGGCCGCACGTAGACGCGGGCCTCGGCGATCAGGCCGTACGCGTCGTTCGTGCCGTAGACCACGAACGGTTCGACGTTGGTCTCCGCGACCATCGCCGGCGTGATCTCCTGCCAGTTGAAGGCGACTGTGCCGCGAGCACCGCTGGCGTAGACCGCGTCGAGCGCGCTCGGCAGGGTGGGCACGTCACCCACCGCGGTCCGGATGAGCACCGGAGAGCGCACCGAGTCTACGGTCTCGCCGTTGGCGCGCCAGCGCAGCACGCCGGTGCCCGCGCCGCTGCCCATGAGGCCCCAGATGCGGATGCGCAGATAGCTGGTCGTGACCGGTTGGAAGTCGAAGTGGTTGTAGACGTTGGTGGTGAGCCCACCGGCGTACGTCGAGTCCCCGGTGAGGGTGACCGCCGTCCAGGTGGTGCCGTCCGCGGAGCTCTCGATCGCGTACGTCGTGCCCGTGGGCCGGCGGGTGCCGCCGTTGTCGTCGTACCAGTAGATGTCGGTCGACGACAGCCGCACCGGTGCGGTCCACCGGTACTGGATCCACGCCTCCCGCTCCGGGCTGGTGCCGTTCTGTGTCTGGCCCCAGTTGCCCCAGCCGTTCCCGGCACCCGGGTTCGAGCTGTTCGGGGTGGTGTTCTCCTTGACCCGCTGGTGGTTCTCCCACGACGCGGTGCCGCTGGTGCTGACCGTGGCCGAGGAGCCGAACTCGGCGACCACCTCCCGCTTGGCGAGGGTCACCGCCACGGTCACCTCGGACCGCTTCTCGCCGTCGTTGGCGAAGAGCCGGAACACGTAGTCACCCTCGACCGTGCCGGTCACGCGGGTGGTCAGCGCCTTCGGGTCGGAGAAGATGACGCCCGCTCCGGGCGGGGCCGAGACGGTCTCCCAGCCGAAGGTGAGCTCGCTGTCGTAGGGGATGCCGTCGTCGGACGCCGTGCCGGCCAGCCTGGTGGACAGGTTGCCGTCCGCCGAGCCGTCGCGCGCGGCGGTGACCACGGGGGCCTGGTTGGAGACCTCGGGTACGTCGCGTCCCGAGTCGAAGACCTGGATCTCGGAGATCGCCGTGTAGAACGTCGGGTTGTTGGTGAACGCGATGCGCAGCTTGTTCGACGTCACGGTGTCGAACAGCGCCTCGTTGAACTTCGCTGACGGGACTGTCGGGTTCTTGAACTGGCCCGGTACCTCCTTCCAGCCGCCGTCGCCGTCGGGCACCTGCACCCACCAGCGCGCGGGCTCGCGGTAGCCACCGGCCTGGCGGTCGCTGACGGCGTACACCTTGACGTTGTCGAAGGATTTGGCCGACCCGAGGTCCAGCTCGATGTAACCGTTCTTGTCGGTCGTGCCGTAGTTCCCCCAGTACGGCTCGTTGGCGGTGACGCCGTCGGTCACGGCCGCGAGCGACACCGGCCGCTCGGTCTCCTTGATGGCGCCGGGTGTGTAGTTCATCGAGGTGGTGCTCCAGCCGGGCGTGTGGAACTGCCGCCACGGCGTCGGCCGCACGCCCTGCTGCGTGTACGACGAGCTGAGGTTGGCGCCCGTCGCCAGGTTCGGCGCGTCCTCGGTGAGGTCGATGCCGGCCGTCTTCAGGTACTCGACGACGCGGGTGTCCTCGATCGGGGTGTCGACCGCGCTCGGGACGTTGGCCCCGGTCGTCGCGGTGAACGTGACGGTCAGGCCGGCCTCAACCTGGACCTGGTTGGTGCGCGGGTCGTAGGTGAGCTTGCCGAGCTTGTCGGCGCTGACCTTCTTCTCCCCGTTCAGGAAGAGGCTGTAGCCGGCGCCCAGGCCGTAGTTGCTGCCGTCGGGGTCCCAGACGATGGTGACGTCCTGCCCGTGGTAGCGCAGGTTGTTGGCCATGAAGTGGTCGTAGCCGAACTTGATCGGCGACAGCTCGATCTTGTCGTCGGAGCGCGGCTGGAGGCCGGCCATGTCCTCGACGAAGATGTAGTTCATGTTGCCGAGCATCACGTGGTTCGGGTTGTTGCGGTTGTAGGTCTTCGCGGTCGGGTTCCAGTTGGAGTAGTACTCCGCCTGGTTCGGGGCGCGCAGGTCCGCGTTCGGGTAGATGCTCCAGGCCATCCAGTCCAGCAGCCGCTTGGCGTACGCCGGGGTGATGTACTTCTGCTCGGGGTCGTAGTGGCGCAGCGCCGAGCGGACACCGCGATACTGCACTGTGAAGTTGATGTTGGAGAAGTTGTTGGAGCCGCCGATCCCGTAGGCGGTCCGGTCGTACTGGTTGGCGGTGTAGAACGGGAAGATCGGGAAGTTGTCGCCGTAGGTCAGGAAGCGGAACCCGTCGACGTAGTTCTGCCACTGGTCGAACGGGATGAGGTTCTCGGCGTAGACGTCGTAGAGGTTCGATTCGCGGGCCGGGATCAGGTCGCGGGCCGACGCGGGCAGCGGGTTGGGTCGGCCGTTGGCGCTGGCCGCGCTGGTGGCGCCGTGCGACGTGCCGGCGAGGAACATCCGCATGTCGGTGCTCCACAGCCGGTCGAGGATCTCCGCGCGGATGGCGTCGGCGCCGCCGGCCATCTCGTCGACCTTGCCCTGGTCGGCGCCGGCGAGCTGGTAGAGCTGGCGGGCGGCGTCGAACGCGCCCCACACGTACGCGGACTCGGGGCGCTCGATGGTGCGTGCCCCGGGCGCGCCGGCGTTGGCCTTCGGGTAGCCGAAGGTGATCGCGTCGGCGTCGTTGCCCGGCATGTAGTTGGTGTCGTAGGCGATGAGCTTGTCGTCGTTGCCGTCGTAGTGCTCGAGCTGGCCGACGCCGTCGCCCTCGAAGTAGCGGGCGAACTTCCGGGCGATCTCCTTGCCACCGCCGTGCACGTTGTAGGCCTCGAGTCCGGCGGTGCCGATGTACTGCGAGTAGTGGTTGTTCCAGCTCGTGTGCCCCGGACTGTCCAGGAAGGCCGAGGAGCCGGACAGCTCGCCGATGTTGAGGACCTGGCCGTACGGCAGGTAGGGCGTGCGCAGCCACTTGGTGTCCTGCAGGTGCATCGGCTGGGTCAGCGCGACGGCGTTCTGGTAGAGGTTCACCCCCTCGATCGTCGTGGGGTACTGGTAGACGTGGCCGGGCGCGTTGGCGTCGAGGGTGTTGTACCGCTCACCCCACCAGCGGTAGACGATGGCCTTCTCCAGGGCGGGGTCGGGCACGTTGATGTAGGGCACGTCCTGCGCCCAGCGGCGGTTGAAGGCGGTGATGCCGGTGCGGACGGCCGTGGCCGGAGGCATCTCGGCGTACTCCTGGTAGCTCGGCACGGTCCTGGTCAGGCCGGCCGACGAGACGGCGCCGACCACGGACAGCGACACCGACCCGCCGGCCGGCACGGTGATCTCGCGGTCCAGGTTCGCTCCGGTACGGCTGAAGCCGGCACCGGTGAGGTCGACCCTGATCGAGTCCCAGGCGGTGTCGACGAGCCCGTTGTTGGCGCCGCTGGTGATGGTGCGCGTGCCGGTCAGCGCGGCGGCGCCGGGCCCGGCCTGGGTGGCCAGCGGGGACGCGGCGCGGACGGTGAGGGTGGCCGGCGCGTCGCCGGGGTTGTCGAAGTCGAGGGCGGTGACGGCGACGTTGTCCTCGGTGATGAACTTGGTCTGGTTGGCGGTGACTCCGGTGGTCCCGATCGTGTACCGGCTCTTCGCGTGGCTCGGCGCGTTGAACCGGTTGGCGTTGACCTCGGTGACGGTCTGCCCGGGCACCGTGACGGTGTACAGGTTGCCGAGGTTGTTGGGGCCACCGACGTACGCGCTGCCGGCGAAGCCCATGACGGTGAAGTTGTTGTTGCTCGCGCCGCGCATGTAGAGAGAGCGGCCGCGGGTCATCAGCACCGCAGACCCGATCGTTCCGGGGACGCCCAGCACGCGGTCGAGGTAGTAGTCCGTGCCGCCGGCGGCCAGGTCCTTTTCGAAGATCGACTGGTGCATGTTCCCCGCGGTGAACGGCACACCGGGCTTGAGCTGGTTGGCGACATCGCCGACGTTGCTGTAGGTCGGGTCGCCGATCTCCATGGCATGGTTCTGGCCGTTGGTGTAGACCCCGACGTCACCCTCGTTGCCCGGCAGGACCGGGCTGGCGGCGTGGGCCGGAGACGGTACGCCGACCGCCCCTCCCACCACCAGCGCGGCCAGGGCGGCCCAGAGGGGCACCCTCCTCACTCGCCTATGGATCATGTCGTTCCTCCTTGTCGTCGGTACGGCTGAACGGGAGGTGCGTTAGCGCTAACATCAGTGGGCCGCAAAGCCCGTGGCACCTGGTCAGCGCTCTGTCGGTAGCCAGACGCGCATGGTCGAGGGCCCTCGGTTGGCCCAGTCGTGGTACTCCACCAGCGCCACCTCGTCGAGGTCCTCGTCGAGGTCCTCGTCGAGGTCCTCGCCGACGACCGGCACCGACTCGGCCGCGTCGGTCCGGTAGGGCCAGTCGTGGTCGTTCGGATGGGCGCGCCGGCAGCGAACGGTGACGCGACCGTCGACGAGGCGGGGCGGTTGGCTGGTGTCGACGCGAAGCTCGTCGACCGTCTCGACGCCGGGCACGTCCACCGACTCCAGGGCGAGCACGAGTGGGCCGTGCTCCACCGCGACGCAGCCACGGACCGCGTCGATGCGCGCGTCCGGGTAGGTGAACCGGGGCGCCATCGGCAGGGACAGGACGACCTCGTCGCCCCGTCGCCACGTCCGGTTCTCCGTGACGAGACCGGGACCGACCGGACGGGTGTCTCCATCGACGGTCAGCGTCGCACCCTGGCCCGCCCAGCCGGGCACCCGCAACGACAGCGACCAGGGACGGTCGTCGTCGCTCTCGATCCGCACCCGGACCTGCCCACCGTGCGGGTAGTCGGTCGCGATGCTCACGCCCAGCTCCCGGCCGTCGGCCAGGCGGTGCCCGACGGTACCGGGCAGGTACTGGTGAAGTTGCAGACCCTCGTCGTCGGAGGTGGCGACGTAGGCCGACAGGCTGGCCAGGGTGCGGGCGACGTTGGTCGGGCAGCAGGAGACCTCGAACCAGGGCGCCCGCAGCGACGCCGCCGCGCGAAGGCTGGGCCGGTCGGCGTCGGGAAGGGTGCCGAGCTCGCGGCGGTGCAGCGTGTTGGTGTAGAAGAAGCTCCGCCCGTCGGCCGACGGAGAGGTCGACACCACGTTGAAGAGCGTCCGCTCGATGAGGTCGGCGTACCGGGGGTCGCCGTCGGCGAGCAGCAGCCGCCACGCCAGCATCACCGAGCCGACGCCGGCGCAGGTCTCGGAGTAGGCCCGGTCCGGAGGCAGCACCCAGTCCTCGCCGAGCGCCTCGTCCTGGTGCCGGGAGCCCTGCCCGCCGGTGACGTACGTGCGCCGGGCCACCGCGTTGCTCCACTGGGTACGTACCGCGTCCAGCAGGCTGGCGTCCTTCAGTTCGACGGCGACGTCGGCGGCGCCGGCGGCGAGATAGTTCGCGCGTACCGCGTGCCCCCGCAGGACGGTCGCCTCCCGGACGGGACGTTCGTCCTGGAAGTACTCCCGGCCGTATTCCACATCGCTGAGCCGGCCGTGACCCCGCCGGTCGACGAAGAGAGCGGCCTGGGTCAGGTAGCGGTCGTCGCCGGTGACCCGGGCGAACTCCACAAGCGCGGTCTCGATCTCCGGGTGCCCGCAGAGCCCGTCGACGCCGTCCGGACCGAAGGTGTCGCAGACGTTGTCGGCGGCACGGCGGGCGACCTCGACCAGCCCGTCGTCCGCACCGGGACGCGTACGGGCGCGGGCGACCGCGGCCTGGAGGAGATGACCGACGCAGTAGAGCTCATGACCCCATTCGAGGTCGGACCACCGGGGCGCCTGCCCGGGGCGGCCGAACCTGGTGTTGAGGTAGCCGTCGGCCTCCTGCGCCGCGGCCACCCGTCGCACGATGGCGCGGAACCTCGACTCGAGCTCCGCATCGCCGGTCCGGCCGATCTCCCAGGCCAGCGCCTCGAGGAACTTGTAGATCTCCGAGTCGGAGAACTCGCGTCCACGGCGTTCGCGGGACAGGTCGCCCTGCACGGCAAGGTCGAAGTTGCCGATCCAGCCCGCACGCTCGAGCCAGTGCTCGATGTGCGGGAGCGTCGCGGCGGCGTTGATCGACTGACGCTCGGCCCAGAATCCCCCCGTGATCCGGACCTGGTCCAGCCCGAGCGGCCGGAGCCGGCCACGGATCGGCAGGACAGGGGCGGCCGTGGGTGCGGTGCCGCTCATGGTCATCCTTTCATCGCGCCGGACATGAAGCCGCGCACGTAGTGTCGTTGGAGCAGCAGGAACAGGACGATGCACGGAAGGGCGAGAACGACGACGCCCGCTTCGGTCGCCCCGTAGTCGACGACACCCTGGACCTGGCCCCGCAGGTTGGACACGGCGAGCGGAAGGGTCATGCGCTCGGTGTCGTTGATGAGGATCAGCGGTGCCATGAAGTCGTTCCACGCGGTGAGGAACGCGAACAGCCCGACGGTGATCAGGCCCGGCTTCACAGCGGGCAACAGCACTCGCCACAGCGCGCTGAACGTCGAGCAGCCGTCGACCATCGCGGCCTCGTCCAGTTCGCGTGGCACCGCCTCGAAGGAGATGCGCATCAGGAAGGTGGAGAACGGCAGCTGGAACATCGTGAGCACGAGGGCCACGCCGACGAGGGAGTTCTCCAGCCCCACCTGGTTGAGCAGGACGTAGAGCGGGATCAGCAACGTCGCGTACGGGACCATCAGGATCGCGAGCGTGACCAGGAACAGGATGTTCTTGCCGGGGAAGCGGAACCGGGCGAACGCGTAGCCACCCAGGAGCGAGATCAGCAGCGTCAGGGCGACCGCGAGCAGGGCGACGAAGGCCGTGTTCGCCAGGTAGCGCCAGATGCCGGCCTGATAGTTCGCCAGCGTCTCGTAGTTGCCGAAGCCCCAACCGTCGACCTGGTTGGTGCCGGCGCGCGGCCCCACCGAGGCGACCGCCGTCCAGAGCAGCGGGGCCAGGAAGATCAGGCCGACCGCGCCGGAGAACACCCAGTACGGTGTGCGCAGCGCGATGCCGGCGATGGTGACGCCCCTGGGTCCGCCGGGGCGACCGGGCGCCGCGGCGGGTGGCGGCGGTCCGCCGGGGTCGACGCGGGAACGGGATACGGCGACCATCGGGGTCAGCTCTCCTCGGATCGGAAGGCGCGCAGTTGCAGCGCGTTGATGAGGACCAGGGCCAGCAGCACGATGACGGAGAGGGCCGCCGCCACACCGAGGTCGTTCTGACCCTGGAACGCCACCATGTAGATGAGCTGGACGACGGTGATCGTGCTGTTGTCCGGACCGCCCTTGGTCAGGATGTAGAACTGCTCGAAGGCGAGCAGGGAACCGGTCACGCAGAGCACGGTCGTCAGCGCCAGGGTCGGACGCAGCAGCGGCAGGGTGATCTTCCGGAAGGTCTGCCAGCGGCTGGCGCCGTCCGCGCGGGCGGCCTCGTACACGTCCGCCGGTATGCCCTGCAGGCCGACCAGCATGAGCACCATGTAGAAGCCGGCGTAGCGCCACACGATGAGGAAGGTCGTCGAGATGAGCGCCGCGGTCGGTGACCCGAGGAAGCTGACGCCCAGACGATCCATCACAGGCGCCAGTGGGCTCGCGTACGGCGAGTAGAGCACGTAGAACAACAGGGACGCCGACGCCAGCCCGAGCGCACTGGGAATCAGGAACGACGCGCGGAGCAGGTTGTTCCACCGGCTCGACTCCTGCACGAGCAGGGCCAACCCCAGGCCGAGGGCCAGGAGCAGCACGGTCGCGAGCACTGTGTACTTGACTGTGAACACCACCGAGTCGGTGAAGAACCGGTGGTTGACCGCCTTGACGAAGTTGTCCGGAGCGTTGATCCCCTGGTCGCCGGTCAGCAGCGGCCATCTCGACACCGACATCCTGATGACGAGCAGCAGCGGTAGGGCGAACAGCGCCACGACGAACACCGCGGTCGGTGTCGCGTAGAGCCAGCCCAGCAGGGCCTGCCGGCCGCGCGGGCGGGCACGGCCCCGCGTCGCCGCACTGGGCGGGCGAGACGGTGCGGTGACTCTCATGGGAACCTCTCGATCGGTCGACGGCGGGCGGTCGTGGACACCCGGGGACGTGTCCCGCCGCGGGCGTGCGCCGGCCCGGAAGCCGCTGGTCGGCACACGCCCGCGAGGGGCATCTACTGCTTGAGCACGGCGGTGATTTCGCCGTTGTCCTTCTGCAGGTCGCCGCTGCCGTTCAGCACCCGATTACGGACGAGGGTCAGCCATGGGCTGTTCGGCGCGTTGAACGCCTGCTGGAAGTTCAGCGCGACGGGGGTGTCGCCCTTGCCGGCCGCCTCGTTGATGGTGATCAGCCGCGGGTCCTCGGCGGCGTACTTGTTGTTCGCGAGGTCGGCGCGGGACACCACGTCCTTGTTCTTCGCCAGTACCTCGACCTGGGCGTCCTCGGACATCATCCAGCTCAGGAAGTTCCAGGCCTGGGCGGCCTTCTTCGAGTCCTTCGAGACGCCGATGCCGTCGCCGCCGACGAAGGTGGAGCCACCACCGCTGGGGCCGGGGATCGGGGCCACGCCGACGTCGAACGGGGTCGAGGAGAGCAGCGTCGCCGGATAGAGCATCAGACCGACCTTGCCCTCGGTGAACGGGGCGGTCCAGGTCGGGCCCGTCTCACTCGCCGAGGCGGGCAGCACCGCGCCGGACTTCCACAGGTCGTTCCAGGTGCTGTAGACCTTCTGGGCGGTGTCGTCGGCGAGCTTGGACTCGGTGCCGTCCTCGCTCAGCACCTCACCGCCGCCGGCCCAGACCGACGGGAACCAGGTGAAGACCAGGCAGCCGCCGCAGTTCAGGCCGGTCGCCGTGCCGTAGACGCCGTTCTTCTTGGTTGCCTGGACCGCCTTGGCGGCGGCGGCGTACTCCTCGAGCGACGCTGGGGCCTTCTCCGGGTCCAGCCCGGCGTCCTTGAACAGCTGCTTGTTCCAGAACAGCATCGACAGGTCCAGCACGAAGGGCAGGACGTGCTTCTTGCCGTCCACAGTGCCGGCGGAGAGGTGCCCCTTGTTGATGGAGTCCTTGAAGCTCAGGCCGTCGATGTTGGCGCTGAGGTCCTGGAAGAGGCCCTGCTTCACCCAGTTCGGCACGTAGACGATGTCCGCGGCGAAGAGGTCGGGAAGTCCGTCCGAGCCTGCGGCCGCACCGACCTTCGCGACGTAGTCGTCGTTGGGGACCACGGTCAGCTTGACCGTGTTCTGGTGGCCGGCGTTGTACGCGTCGACGAGGAGCTTCGCCTGCTTCTCCAGTGGCGCACGGGTCCACAGGGTGAGCTCGCTGCCGTCGTCGACGCCGTTGGGGCCGGCCTCTGCCGCGCTCGTGCCGCCGTCGTCGCTGCCGCACGCGGCCGTGGCCACGGTCAGCGCGGCCACGAGGACTCCTGCCAGTGAACGCAGAGCGGTGCGCCTGCCCAAGGTTCTAATCATGGTTCCTCTCCTAGGGGTTCATCGTTCGGAGAAAGCCGCTACGCGGGTCCCGCGAACGAGGATCAGTCCGGTTCCTTGGTTCGTTCGTGTCGTCGGGGTGGGCCGGAGCCGCCACGCCAGGGCGATGGTGTCGGCCGCCGCGGTCGATCGTGGTGGCCGCCAGGCAGGTCGGGCGGATCCGGTCGGGTTGGTGGCCGTGCCTGCCCTCCACTGCGGACCGTCCGGCACGTCGCGGGATTGCTGGTCCTCATCGCGCCCCCGCCTCCCGCCGGATCCGGCGCGGCTCGTGCAGCACGTCGTTACTGCCGCGACCAGGGTGGTGGATGTCACTTCCGCCGCTAGCGTCGCGCACGAAAACGGTTTCGGCAAGATGTCAGGTGGGTAAAACCTGAACCGCTCTCGCTGGCTTCCTTACCGTCCTACGTGGGCCGCCTGGGCCTCTGGCCTGCCGGGGACATGAGCCCACGAGCGACTGCCGGGTTCTCTGAAAAGTTTGCGAAAGGGTTTCGGTAGACCGACAGGCCGGTCGACCAGCTGTCCGCGGATCCGCGTCCGCGCCGTCGGATCTCACCGACCGCCAGCGGCCAACTCGGCCAGCATCCCCTCACAGCTGCGGACGACGACCTGCGCGGCGCGCCGCTGGGCCAGTGGCAGCAGCGGGTCCTCGGCCCGGTCCCGCCACCGCCACTGCGCGTCGGCGGCGACCTCCCAGAGCCGCTGCACCGTCGCCTCGTGCTCGACACCGAGGCGGGCCGCCAGCCCGACTCCGTCGCCACCGATCAGTCGCTGCGCCTCGGCCACCAGCTCGGGGTCGAACCCGAGCCGGCTGTTGCGCAGCGCCACCAGCAGACGAAGCTCCCGGAACTCGTGCGCGCCGGCGAGGATCTGCTCGATCGTGCCGACCAGCTCGTCGACGCCCCGGACGGGCTCGGCTCGCACCAGCGCCTCCACAGCGGCCAACGCCGACCGGGCCTTGAGCGTGTCGCGGCGATCGATGAAGCAGCGGGTCATCGACTCGCGCAGCTCGGTGAGCCCGCTACGCCGGATGAGCTCGGCGGACAGCTTCACCCGGCTGTCGAACCCGGAACGGACCAGGGTGGCCGCCAGCCGGATCCCGAAGAGCCCGAACCGATCCAGCAGCGCCGCGCGGACCTCGGGGTCCAGCCGTACGGGCAGCTCGCCACCGAGGAAACGGTCGGCGGAGAGCAGGTGCGCCTCGAGCTCCGGCCGGGGTACCCGGGCCAGCACCGCGAGCGCGGCGAAGTCCGACTCGCCGAGCATCCGGCCCGCCAGGCCGATCGCCCCGCTGCACGCCACCACGTTCACGCAGAGCGCGCCGACCCGCGGGTCCCGGTGGTGGCGCCGGGCCAGCTGGCGGGCCGTGAGCAGCCCGTCGATCCGGCCACCACCGGTCTCGTCGGCCCGGGACAGCACCATGATCACATTCACCGGCGCGGCCTGCCCGACAGCACTGTCCCGGCCGGACTCCAGCACCCGCAGGTCACTGTCACGCCCGTCGCGGGTCAGGTACAACACCGCGTCCGCGTCCCGCAGCACCCGGTCCATCACCGGCACGCGACCCTGCTCGCCGGTGCCGGTGACCGCCGGAGTGTCGATCAGGGTCACCTGGCGCAGTGCCCGGGTCGGCCACCGCACCACGATGTCCCGCACCTCCCCCGCGCCCCAGCCGAGGTCCACCCGCATCCCGGTCGCCGACTTGACCACCGACAACTCCTGTGGAGGCTGGCCGGCCGGGTAGGCGGTGGCGCGCGGTTCGGCACCGTCCTCGTACCAGGTGAAGACGCCGTCGGCTCCCTCGACCGGTGCGACCTCCTCCCCCATCAACGCGTTCAGCACAGTCGACTTGCCGGAACGCCAGGGGCCGGCGACCGCGATCCGCAGCGGTTGCTCCAACCGGGCCACCTGATGCCGCAACTGCCCGACGGCCCGGGGGTTGTCCTGGTAGAGGTCGATGGCCTGGTGCAGCAACCCCCACGCGGCCTCGTCCAACCGCAGCCCGACGGTCACGCCCGCGGCTCCAGCAGCACCGGGGCCGCGCGGGTGCCGCTCAGCTGCTGAGCCTGCTCGTAGAGCGCGGCCAACCGGGTCATCTTCAGCCGGATCTCGCGCTGCCGCTGGTCCCGCAGGGCGGCATCGGTGTCGGCCTCCTGCTTGGCGCTGCGGAACGACTGGACGATGGCCTCCTGCAACTCCTCGGTCAGCCCCGTGAAGTGGTCCCGCAGCATCCGCTGCACCTGTCGGGCGGCGTCCCGGCAGTCCCTGATCATCCGGACGAAGAAGTCGTCGACATGCCGCTGGATCGCCGTCTTGACGGTCGCCTGTCGGCGACGCAGCAACTGCTTGCTCTCATCGCGGATGCTCTTGCCGCCGAAGAGCGCGCCGATGCCGACCGAGACCGGATTGATCATCGGCATCCCGGCCAACGTCGTCGCCAGACCGAACATCAGCATGCCGCCGTACGAGCCCTTCATGCCGGTGAACAGCTTCTGACCGGTGGTGAACCGGTCGATCTTCGGCCGTTCCAGCTCGGGCAGCCGACCACCGATGTCCTCCGGCATCGTCATCGACCAGGGCGGCAACACGTCGTAGCCGTACCGGGCGAAGTTGGCGGCCACCCGGCGGGCGATCCAGTCGCAGCGCTGGATCAGCCACTCGTGGTTCGCCTCCGCCGCCTCCACCAGGCTCCGCTCCAGCCAGTCCTGGAAGGTGTCCCAGGCGATGAGCGGATCGGCCGTGTCGAACGCCTCGTCCACCGTGCGCAGGATCTGCCGGGTCCGGTCGCGCAGGTCGTACTCGATGTCCGAGAGCAGGTCGGCCATCTCGTCGGTGAGGGTGTTCTGCCACCGGGTGGAGCAGCGGCGCAGCTCGTCGACCTCACGCTGTGCCGCGTGCAGCCGGGAGATCGGCCCGGACTGCTCCTCGGCCTCCTGGGTCGCCAGCTCGGCGCGCAGCGGCGCGGCCAACTGCTCCACCACCGTGCGGGTCACCCCCTGCACCGAGGCCCGGGCCAACTGGTCGGCCTTGCCGGACAGGTCCCGCTGCAACCGGGCGATCAGCGCGGGAAAGCCGGACTCGGCGTTGAGGCCACGGTCGTCGGCCGCGGCCGCGCGCAGTCGCAGCGCCGCCGAGACCGGTATCACCGGCACCGGGACGCCGGCGTCGGCCAGGTGCTGGCGGTTGCGCTCGGCGATCGCGCGCCAGTCCGCCACGAGATCCGTCTTGCTCTGCACCACGACCACGTTCGGATGCGAGCGCATCACGTGCAGCAGCATGTTCAACTCGGTGACCGAGAGTTCCCGCGTGGAGTCGGAGACCAGCAGCACGGTGTCCGCCCGGGTGGGAGCGGCGACCGCCGCGGTGCCGCCCAGCGTGGCGATCTCGTCGGTGCCGGGAGTGTCCACAAGCACCAGTCCGGCACCGAGCAGCGCCCGGGGCAGCCCGATCTCGACGTACGCCGGCCCACCACCGGGCCAACGCCCGACCGCGCCGGCCACCCCCGCCGCGACCTGGTTGAGCGCCACCGGGGACCGCTCGACGAGCGCCGCGGGCGCGGCGCCGGCGGGCCGGCCCGGGGCCGGTGGTGGCGCCTGGATCACGGCCGCGGACGGGACGTCGGCGTGCTGCACCACGGTCGGCAGGACGGTGGTGCGGCCGTCGCCGACCGGGCAGGCCGGCGCGTTGATGATCGCGTTGATCAGCTGGCTCTTGCCCTGGTTCGGCTCGCCGATGACCAGGACGCGGAGCTTCGGGTCCAGCAGTTGGGCGCGTTTCTGGCGCACCGTCTGGAGCAGGTCACCTCGGCCGTGTGCGTTGCACGTGCGGGCGATCTCGTCCAGCACGTCCAACCAGATCCCCGCCATCACCGCACCAAGTGTGCGGATTTCGGCTCAATTATCAAGAGGGACCGGATGTGGAACCGGAGAGGGCCGGACCGCCCAGGGCGATCCGGCCTCCCGCTCCTACCGGGAATCCCCGTCAGAGCAGACCGCCGGTGATGCCCAGCAGCCCGTTGTCCGACGAGGCGTGCCCGCCGTCGTGCGATTCGCCCAGCACGCCATCGGTGAGGCCGCCGGTCACGTCGCCGACCGTGCCGGTGACACCGGGCACGAGTCCGTCGACCTGGTGCGTCACGCCGCCGACCACGGACGGCACGTCGAGCGGCGGGACCACGCCGCCGACACCGTCACCGTGACCCAGGCCCAGCCCGCCCAGGGTGTCGTCGACACCGAGGGAGCCGACGACGCCGTCGAGCTGACCGCCGGTGCCGGAGAGGAGACCACCGGTCAGGTCGCCGCCGAGCGGGCCCGCGTCGGCGGTGCCGACCAGGCCGGTCGGGTTGCCGACCGTGCTGGTGACGTCACCGAGCACCGGGTCCACGATGCCGTCCACCGGCGCGACCACGTCGGCGTCGAGGGTGTGCGCCACGTCGTTCACACCCGTCAGATCGGTGTCGAGCCCGTTCGGACCGACACCCAGGCCGATCCCGGGCAGCACGGTGACCCCGGCGGCGACCGTCGCCGGATCGACCGCGATGGCGCCCAGCACGCCGGCCTTGACGTCCAGGCCGGTGGGAGCACTGGTGATGCTGATCTGCTGCGCCACGCTCTGGAGCTGGCCGACCACATCGGTGGCGTCGGTCACCAGCGGGTCGAACCCGAGCTGCCCGACCGGGGCCAGCGGCGCCAGGCCCTGCCCGGGGGCGTAGTCGACCACCAGCGGAACCACGTCCTGCACGTCGGCCGCGGTGATGTCGGTGAGCCCCGCGGCGTTCAGCGCGCCCTCCGGGTCGAGGTCGAAGGCCGACCGCGCGTCGGGGTTCGTCAGCAGGTCGAGCACGAAGTCGTGGAGGGTCTGGTTCGAGTCCATGTGCCGGTGTCTCCTCGGATGTGGCGTCAGCGACCGTCGTTCGTCGACAGTGACGTTATTGCGGGTCGGCCCCCCGGACATCGGGGCTCGGCCCGCATCCCGTCCCGCTGCATTAGGGTCTCCGCAGCCTCGTACGTTAGGGGGACTGGGGGAAACCGTCCCGGTCAGATTAGGGTCCCGACCAGGGAGCGATCTCTGGTACGAACGTAGGAGCCCGCGGGGGTTCGCCGGGGGTGGGTCGCCGGGCAGCGCCGAAGCGGTCGCCACCGGCCGGCCAACTCACGGGGAGAGATGAGACGGATGCCGTACGTCCTGGGGATAGACATCGGAAACACCAACACCGCCGCGGCCGTCGCGCGGCGACATGGTACGACCTGGACGCGTCCCGAGGCGGTCCCTCTGCACGCCGGCTCGGCCCTCGTACCGTCGGTGCTGCACCTGTCGGAGGACGGCTCGCTGCACGTCGGCGAGCCCGTGACGGACGACGGCAGCCGCACCACCAGGGACTTCGTCCGCCGGATCGGCGACGACGTCCCCCTGCTGCTCGGCGGCGAGGCGTGCGCACCGCAGACGCTGACCGCCGAGTTGGCGACGTGGGTGGTGGAGCGGGTGCACGCCTTCGAGGGTGGCCCGGCCGAGGCGATCGTGCTCAGCCACCCGGCGGGCTGGCGCCCGTACCGGCGCGAGTTGCTGCACCGGGCGCTGTTCGACCTCGGTCTGCGCACCGTGACGCTGCTGCCCCGCACGGTCACGGTGGCCGAGAGCCACGCGGCGCGCGGGTTCTCGGGCACCACGGCCGCGGTCTACGCGCTGGGTGGCAACAGCTTCGAGGCGGCCCTGGTACGCCGCACCCCGCGCGGCACGTACGAGAGCTTCGGCGTCCCCCAGGGTCTCGACCCGATCGGCGGCACCGACTTCGACGAGGCGCTGGCCGGGCACGTACGGACCGTGCTGGCCCGGGAGCTGGCCGCCACCGCACGCCGGGGCACCCAGGCCGCCCTGCGCGGGCTCCTCGCCGAGTGCGACCGGGTCAAGCGGGAGCTGACAGTCGACCTCGCAGCCGACGTGGTGCTGGCCCTGCCGACCGGCCCGGCGCGGGTCCCGGTGACCCGGGCACAGTTCGAGGCCATGATCCGCCCGACGGTGCAGGCCACCGTCGACCTCCTGCTCCGGACCGTGCACGGCGCCGGCCTGGCGCCGGCGCAGCTCGACGGCGTCCTGCTCGCCGGCGGTTCCGCCCGCATCCCGCTCGTCACCGAGCTGATCAGCGCGGCCCTCCCGGTCCCCGTCGAGGTGGAGCCGGACGCACAACTCACCGCCGCCACCGGGGCCGCGATGGCCGCCTGCCAGGTGGTGTCGCCGCGCCCCCGCCGGCCGGAGCCGGTACGCGAAACAGCGCCGACCTCCGGTGCCGGGCGGGCCACCATCCCGGCGATGCGCCGCCCCCACCACGACACCATCGTCCCGGGCGATCCGCCACCCCGCCCCCCGGTCCGGATCCTCCCACTGGAACTACCGAAGGCGTCCCGCCTGGCGCTGGCCCGAAGCCGGGGACGCGAAGGATGACCCTGATGATCATGAATGACGTCGCCGAGTCCCGGCTGATCCTGGGCCAGGGGCCGGCAAGCCTGCTGGAGATGGTCGCCCAGGACCCGACCGGTCCGCTCGCCGTTGGCCTGGCCGGGCCGGGCGGCCACGGCAAGACCGCGCTGCTCGCGGAGCTGGCGCGGGTCCACCAGCAGGCCGGGATCGCCGTGCGCATGGGCGTCCCGGAGCCGAGCGAACCTGTCGACCCGGACGCGCTGGTGCTTGTCGACGACGCGCACCTGCTCGACGACGCGCGGCTCGGCACGCTGCTGCGTCTGGTGGCCACCCGCCGGCACCGGCTGGTGATCGCCCACCGCCCGTGGCCCCGGTCGGCTGCCCTCATGGACCTGGCTGACGCCCTGCGGCGGGACGGACGGGCACTGCTGCTCACCGCGTTCACCCGGGAACAGACCGCGGCCTACCTCGCCGCCGTGCCCGAGCTGGGCCGGCGGAACGACCTGGTCGACTTCGTGCACGCACAGACCGCCGGCGTGCCCCGGGACGTCGAGCGGCTGACCCGCGGACTGCGCGGGCCGGAGAACGTCACAGGCGTACCTGTCGAACCACCCCGGTCCGTCGTCCTGGAGTTCGGGCCGGACCTGGAGGTCCTGCCGGCCGACGTCCGACGACTGCTGCTCGCCGTCGCGGCGGGCGTGCCGCTGCCGGTGAGCATGCTCGGCGCGCTCCTCGGCCGGGAGCCCGAGGCGGTGGACGAGTTGATCGCGACGACCAGGGCGGCCGGGCTGCTCGGCGCCGACGGCCGGCTCGCGCCGATCGTCCGGCGGTCCGTCACCGCGCTCAGCCCGGCGACCGACCGCACCGCCGTCTGGCGCCGGCTCACCGAGTTGCAGCTCGCGCGGGGCGGCGCGGTGCTGCCCCTGGTCCGGTCCCTGCTCGCCGCCGGTGTGCTCGGTGACTGCCCGGCCCCGACGTTGGCGGCCGCCGCCGAGGAGGCACTGGCCGATGAGCCGGCGTTCGCCGCCGAGTTGTTCGCCGCCGCCACGGCGGCCGGGTGGCCGGCCAGCGCCCGGCAGGCGCTCGCCGCCGCGCTCGCCGGCAACCTCGACGGCGCCCTGCGGCTGGCGGACCGTCTCCTGGCCGCGGCCGCTCCCGCCGACCGCACCGAGGCTGCCATCGTGGCCGCGACAGCCCTGGCGCACCGCGGTCACGCCGACCGCAGCGTGGAGCTGTACCGGTGGGCGGGCACCTCCTCGTCGCTCGCGTTCGCCACCGTTGGCGGGCTCGCCACCGGCGACCTGGCCGCCGCCACCGAGCCGGCGGCGGGCGACCCGGCCGGCGAACCACCCACGCTGCACGCCAGCGCCGCCCGGCTGATGGCCGACGGGGTACGGGAGAGCGTCGCCGGCACGCCCACCGGTGCGCTCTCCGCGCTCGTGCAGGCCGCCGCACTGCTGGAACCGGACGGGCGGGCCGTGCTCCTGCCGGACAGTCCCGCCGCGCTCGCCGCGCTGACCGCCGTGCACTGTGGTGAGCTGGAGATCGCCGAACGGGTGCTGCACCGGTCCCTGGCGGCCGGTGTCGGCGGCCCGCTGATGGTCCGCCGACACCGGCTGTTGCACGCCTGGATCCTGATGGTCCGGGGCCAGACGCTCGCCGCGGCCGAACACCTCGCCACGGTGGCGGTCGACGGGCGACCGCTGGAGTCACGCGACCAGCTCTTCGCCGCCGCGCTCCAGATGGGCATCGGCCGGCGCAACAGCGACCTCGGCGCGCTCAAGCGCGGCTGGGGGCAGGCGCTGGAGGCGGTCGTCCGGCACCCCGTCGACCTGTTCGCGCTGCTGCCGCTGGGCGAGCTCGCCATCGCCGGCGCCCGGCTGGGTGACCTGGCCCGACTGGAGCCGTACCTGCGGGAGGGCCGCGCGCTGCTCGGCCGGCTCGGCGAGCCGGCACTGTGGAGCGTCCCGCTGCACTGGAGCGGGCTGCACGCCGCGATCCTGACCGACGAGCCCGTGGCCGCCGACGAACATGTCGCCGCCCTGCTCGCCGCCGCCGGCCACAGCCGGTACGCGGCCGTTGTCGCCGCGGCCGCCGAGAGCTGGGTGGAGGTGCTGCGGGGGGTGGTCGACCCGGTCCGGGTGGAGGCCGCCGCGCGGGGGCTGCACGACACCGGGCTGTGCTGGGACGGGGCTCGCCTCGCCGGGCAGGCCGCGATCCGCACCTCGGACCGGCGCGCGATGACCAGCCTGCTGGAGTGCGCCCGAGTCCTGCAGGGCCGGCCGGCCGGTGCCAACGGAGGGCAGCGGCCCGCCACCGGCGAGAGCGCCACCCAGGTCGCCGACGCCACCACCGGCACCACCCAGCAGGGGCTCAGCGACCGCGAGTACGAGGTGGCCGAGCTGGTGCTGGCCGGGCTGACCTACCGGGAGATCGGCGACCGGCTGTTCATCTCGGCCAAGACCGTGGAGCACCACGTGGCCCGGATGCGCAACCGGCTCAACTGCGCCAACCGCGCCGAGCTGCTGACTCTGCTGCGTGCCATGGTCGCCGACCGGGCCAGCAACGCGGCCGGCCAGCCGTGGCCGCAACGGACGGCCCGATGAGGCGGCAGCAGGATCGACGCCGGCCGACCGAGCGGAGCGGAACGTGACGCGGCCCGAGGACCGGCGAACGCTGACCCGGCTCGTCGCCCTGGCGGTCGTGCTGGTGACGCTCTGGTCGTACGCGGCCTACCTGAGCGTCCAGGACGCGGCCGACCTGCTGCGGGTGCGGGCCCTGGCGGACACGCTGGGCCAGCCCATCGACCGGCTGATCCTGAACCTGCAGACCGAGCGTCGGCTGACCGCCGAGACGATCGCCGGGGCCGGGCAGTCGGGAACCGCGCTGGCCGGGGCACGTGCGGGGACCGACCGGGCGGCCGCCGAGGTCCGCACGTTCACCGAGGGCCGCGACCTGCGGCTGCTCACCGCCGGCGCGGTTCGCGAGCGGGCCGACGAGCTGGGCCGGCGGCTGAACGGCCTGAGCGCCGTCCGGTCCGAGGTGGACGCCGAGCGGCTCGACCCCGCCGGGGCGGTCGACGGGTACGACCAGCTCGTCGACGCGGCCTTCGCCGTGTACGGCCCGGAGTGGGGCGCGTACGAGAGCGCGCTCGCGGCCGACACCCGTGCGGTGATCGCGTTGGCCCGCGCCCGCGAGCTGCTGGCCCGGGAGGACACCCTGGTCAGCGCCGCCCTGGCCGCCGACCGGATCTCCGCCGACGAGCGGCGCCGCCTGACCGAACTGGTCAGCAACCAGCGGTACGCGGGCGCCGAGGCGACCGTCGGGCTTCCGGTCGACGGCCCGGGAGAGCATCAGCGACTCACCGAGGGCCCGCGGTTCGCGAACCTGCTCGCCCTGGAGGACGCGCTGCTGCGGGCGGACAGCGCGAATCCCCTGAGCGGAATCACCAGGCCGGCGTGGCGGGCGGCGGCGGACGACGCCCTCGGCGCGCTGCACGAGCTGGTGACGACGACCGCCCGTAGCAGTGTCGAGCGGGCCACGCCGGGTGCCGCCGTGATCGTCGCGCGTACCGGCGCCGTGGTGGGCCTCGGCCTCATCGCGGTGATCGTGGTCCTGCTGGGCTGGGCCGGCACCGTCCGCCGGCTGACCGACCAGCTGGCCCGTTCGGGCGCCGACCCCACGGCGGAAGTCGAGACCCCGGCCCAGCCCCGGGACGCCACGGCGACCGAGCACACCACACGGGACCTGTTCCTGCGGCTCACCCGACGCAACCAGGTCCTGCTACGCGATCAGCTCGGTCTGCTGGACGGTATGCAGCGGCGGGAGCGGGCCGCCGAGGAGACCGACGAGCTGTTCCGGCTCGACCACCTCACCACCCGTGTCCGGCGCAACGTGGAGAAGCTGATCACCCTGGCCGGCGCGGCGCCGGCCCGCCGGTGGCGGCATCCGGTGCCTCTGCTCGACGTCGCACGCGGCGCGGTCGCCGAGGTGCCGGACTACCACCGGGTCCTGGTCGCGCCGCACTGGCCCTGGTCGCTCGCCGGTCCCGCCGTAACGGACGTCATCCACCTGCTGGCCGAGCTGATCGAGAACGCCCTCGCCTTCTCGACGCCGGAGACCACCGTCCGGGTCGCCGGTGAGCACCGGCCGCAGGGCTGCGCCATCCTGGTCGTCGACGACGGCGCGGGCCTCGACGCGAGAGCGCTGGCCGAGGCCAACCGGTTGCTCGGCAACCCGCCCCCGGACGGCCCGCCCGCCGGCTCGGCCGGGCTGTACACCGTCGCCGTGCTCGCCGCCCGCTGTGGCGCGCGGGTCTTCCTGCGCCCCAGCCAGCGCGGCGGGACGGCCGCGGTCGTGCTCCTTCCGGCCAGTCTGGTCACGGTCACCGGACCGGCCGCGGCGCCCCCCGACCCCGCGCACCGGCCGGCCCGGGCCGCAGCCGTCGAGCCGGACCCGGGCGGCCCCGGCGAGCTGCCGGTACGGACCCGCCAACCCGGTCCGACCGGGCCCGTACCCGGCACCCCCGGCCCCGACACCGTCGAGTTGCCGGTCGCGAGAGCAGCAAGGAGACATCGATGACGCATGCAGTGGTCAGCGGAGACAGCCTGACCGGTGCCCTGGACCGCCTGGTCGCCCGGGTGCGTGGCGCGGAGTTCGCCGTGGTGCTCTCTCCCGACGGGCTGCCGTTGGGCGGGTCCCGGCGTGTCGAGGCGAAGCTGGCCGAGCAGATCTCCGGCGTGGTGGCCGGCCTGCTGGCGTTGGGGTTGGCCGCCACCCGGACCTGCGACGCGGGTGGGCTGCGCCAGATCGTGGTGCAGATGTCGCGGGCGTTCCTGTTCGTCGCCACCATCCGCAACGGGACCATCCTCACCGTTCGGATCGCCGGCGACGAGGCCGAGATCGGGGACATGGCGTACGAGGTGGCGCTGTTCGTGGGGCAGGCCGAGCGGCACCTGCCCGTCACCCTGGAACCGGCCTCCGCGGCGATGAGCGGGGACACAGGTGTACACCTCCGACACCGCTGACGAGGCATGGTACGACGACGCCGCCGGTCCGGTGGCGCGTCCCTACACGATGACCGGTGGTCGCACCGCACCCGATCGCGGGCGGTTCGACCTGATCTCACTGGTCGTCGCCCGGCGGGGGGTCACGCCCGGTGCGCCGCTCTTCCCCGAACAGGCGCGGATCGTCGAGCTGTGCCACCATCCAGTGTCGGTGGCTGAGGTCGGCGCCGAGTTGGACCTGCCCCTGGGGACCGTCCGGGTTCTCCTCGGTGACCTGGTCACGGCCGGGCTGATCGAGACGCACGAACCACCGGCGTTGTCGGAGCGGCCGACCGCGGACCTGCTTGAGGCGATACTCGTCGGGCTTCGCGCGCTGTGACCGGGACGGGTGCCCCCCGACCGGGGGAAGCACAGGCGCGTGTCCGGTGACGAATTGAAGGGGAGACAGGTAGTGCCGGCAACACCGCCCCAACCACGGCGAACTGTGGTGATCGTTCTGCTGGACCGGATCGTGGCCGTCGCCGCGGCCGTACGGCGGGTCCTCACCGGCCGGGGCGACGTCTCCCGGGCCACCTGGGTGGCCGTCATCGCGGCCCTCGGGGTGCTGATCGCCACGGCGGTCTCCGTCATCGGGGTGCTGCGCACCCCGGAAGGGTTGACACCGGTGGCCCTCGACCCGCCGCCATCCGCCGACCAGGTGGGCGCCCTGCCGACCGACACGCCCAGGGCGGGGCAGGCGAGACCGGCAGCCACCAGCCCGAGGCCGGTGCACCCGTCGGCCACGGCAGCCCCGCCGACCCCCGGACCGTCGTCCAGCGCGCCCGCACCCTCCTCCGCGGCGGCTCCACCCACACCCGCCGCCCTGCGCGCCGACTTCGCCATCGCGGAGAACGCTCTGCTCAGCTACGGCGCCGCCGTGACGATCAGCAACCCCGGCGAGGTGCCGGTGGCGCGGTGGAAGCTGACCGTCACCCTGCCCAGGGAGTCGCTGCGGGTCAGTTCGGTCGAGGGCGCGACGGCCAGCCAGGACGGTGCGGCGTGGACGTTCGTGCCCGACGGGAGCGCCGCGCAGGTGCCCGGCAGCGCCTCGGTCCGGGTGACCTTCCGGGTCAACGGCTCGTCGATCGGCTCCACCCCCACGGCGTGCACCATCGACGAGGCGGCCTGCACCGGCCTGCCGGACTGACCGACCTTCCCGGAGGCGCCGATCCCTCGGTAGGGGTTTCCCCACCACTGAGATCATGGGTCGCCGTGTGGTCCGGAAACGTCGCCTCGACCAGGCTTTCCGCTATGCGAAACAGCGATGTGAACCCCGCTCGCGGGCTGGTCGTCGAGGTGCTCGACGTGACGAAGACCTATGCCGGCGGGGGCGGTGTCCGGGGGTGGGGAACTCGTCGGGCCTTCGGCGTGTGAGGATGCGGCGCATGCGTGCGGTGATCTTCGACGAGTTCGGTGCCCGACCCGAGGTCCGCGACGTCCCGGACGCGGTGCCGCCGCCCGGGGGCGCGGTCATCCGCGTCGAGGCGACGGGGTTGTGCCGCAGCGACTGGCACGGGTGGCAGGGACACGATCCGGACATCCGCCTGCCGCACGTGCCCGGTCACGAGTTCGCCGGCGTGGTCACGGCGGTCGGCGACGGCGTGCGCGGCTGGCGGCCCGGCGATCGGGTCACTGCGCCGTTCGTCTGCGCCTGCGGGCGGTGCCCGGCCTGCCTCTCCGGCGATCAGCAGGTCTGCGAGCGGCAGACGCAGCCGGGCTTCACCCACTGGGGCTCGTTCGCGGAGTACGTTGCGGTGCGGAACGCCGACGTCAACCTGGTCCGGCTTCCCGACGAGCTGGACTACCCGGCCGCGGCGGCGCTGGGCTGCCGCTTCGCCACGGCGTTCCGGGCAGTGGTCAGCCAGGGGCGCGTCGCCGCGGGCGAGTGGGTGGCGGTGCACGGCTGCGGCGGGGTGGGCCTGTCCGCGGTGATGATCGCGGTGGCCTGCGGCGCGCGGGTGGTGGCGGTCGACGTCACCCCCGGCGCGCTCGAGCTGGCCAGGAGCTGCGGGGCCGCGGTCTGCCTGGACGGTAGCGCCCTGACCGGGCCCGGGGCGGTGGCCGCCGCCGTACGGGAGGCGACCGGCGGCGGGGCCCACCTGTCACTCGACGCGTTGGGCAGTCACGCGACCTGCGTCGCGTCCATCGAGAGCCTGCGCCGGCGAGGCCGGCACGTGCAGGTCGGGCTCCTCCCCGCCGCGCAGGGCCGACCGGCCCTGCCGATGGATCTCGTGATCGCGTTCGAGCTGGAGCTGCGGGGCAGTCACGGCATGGCCGCGCACGCCTATCCGGAGCTGCTGCGGCTGGTCACCGCCGGCGTGCTGCGCCCCGCCGCGCTCGTCACCCGCACCATCGGCCTGAGCGAGGTGCCTGACGCGCTTGTCACGATGGACCGGCCCGCTCCCGGCGGGATGTGCCTCATCCGGCCGGCACAGCCGCGCTGAGTGGGCCCTCGTTCCCGCTGCGATCCAGCGCGGACACGCAGTAGGTGAGCGGACGGTCGGCCGGGGCGGTGCGGTCGATCCAGCCCGTACCGCGGGCGGTGCCGACGAGCCGGGCCCCGTCGCCGTCCATGCGGTAGACGGCGAAGCTCGTGGCGTCGTCGCCGCGCCAGTTCAGCTCCACCCCGGTGTCCGCACGCCGTACGCCGGTGACCTCCGGCGCGGCCGGGGGCGCCGCCGGCAGCCGCGCCATGGTGGGCACCAGCGCCGGGCTGCCGTAGTGCGCCGCGCTGTACCGGCTGACCGCCCCGAGCTTGTCCGCGCGCACCTGCCGGGCGCTGAAGTGCACGCTTCCGCTCACCGCGTACCGACGGTTGAGGGCGAGCTGGCGGTCCAGCTCGGCCGGGTCGCGCCAGGCGCCGCGCTCGCCCACCCGGTAGTCGGCCTGGCCGATGTAGAGCTGCACCCCTGTGCCCTTCACTGTGGCCGCCCACCACGGCAGGAGCTTGGCGTAGTCGGCCTTTTCGAACCCGATGTGCCAGTAGAGCTGCGGCACGACGTAGTCCAGCCACTGTTCGCGTACCCAGAGTCGGGTGTCGGCGTAGATGTCGTCGTAGCTCTGCAGTCCGGCTGTCGCGGAGCCGGCCGGGTCGGTGCGCTTGTTGCGCCAGATGCCGAACGGGCTGATGCCGAACTTCACCCACGGCTTGATGGCCTTGATCCGCTCGCTCATCTCCCGGACCAGCGTGTTCACGTTGTCGCGGCGCCAGGCGTCCTTGTTCGCGAACCCTCCGCCGTACCGGGCGAACGCCGCGCCGTCCGGGAAGTCCTGTCCGGCTTCCGGGTACGGGTAGAAGAAGTCGTCGAAGTGCACCCCGTCGACGTCGTACCGCTGGACGGCCTCCAACATCGAGTCCTCGACGAAGGCGCGCGCCTCAGGGATTCCCGGGTTGAAGTAGAGGCGACTGCCGGGTCGGTCGGCGCTGGGGTAGGTCACCACCCAGTCGCGGTGTCGCCGCAGCGGGTGTGTCGGCGCGAGCTGGTCCAGCTTCGGGCCCGGCCCGCCGACGGTGGCCGGCTGCCCGCCGCGGTACGGGTTGAACCACGCGTGGAACTCCAGGTTGCGGGCGTGCGCCTCGGCGACCATGAACTCCATCGGGTCCCAGCCCGGGTCGCGCCCGTCGCGGCGTCCGGTCAGCCACTCCGACCACGGCGCGTAGCTGGACGGCCAGAGCGCGTCCCCGCTCGGTCGCACGTGCACGAAGACCGCGTTGTGGTTGCGCCGTACGGCAAGGTCCAGCCAACCCCGGAACTCCGCCCGCACCGTCTCGGCCGGCAGCCCGCGACGGCTCGGCCAGTCGATGTTGTTCACGGTGGTGATCCACATGCCGCGCAGCTCGCGGGGCGCCCGTGCCGGCTGGCCGGCACAGGTGGCGATGCCGTTCGCCGGGGCGGCGTCGGATGCCGCGTTCGGGGCGGCCGCGCCTGCCGTCCGCGGCGCGTCGCCGCCGACGCGGTCCCGCAGTGTCCAGGCGCCGATCGCGACGGCCACGGCGATCGCGGCGACCACGGCGATGAACAGGTGGGCCCGGGGGCGACGAGCGGTGGCAGCGGGCGGATCGGCGGCGGGCATTGGCCCAGTCTGCCGAGTCCGCCGGCCCGGTGAAACCGGTGACCCGTTACTTAACGGTCAGCTAAGGCTGGCGGCCCGCCGGGCCTCGTCGCCGCGGCGACGAGGCCCGCAGTGCCTCAGCAGTACAGGTTGGCTCCGGCCGGTACGCCCAGGATGCCGACGAACTGCTGGTACCTGGTGACCCGGCTCTGCACCTGGCCGGAGTTCCCGCCGTTGCACTCGATCGAGCCGTTGATGCTGCGGATGGTCTCGCCGAAACCGGCGCCGGTGACCATCGCGTTGTGGGCGGTCATGCTGCCCGGCCCGTTCTGGGTCATCCAGTACCAGATGGCGGTCTTCCAGGCGACCGCGGCATCGTTCTGCACCAGCCAGGGGTTGGTCAGCAGGGGCAGCCCGAGGGCGTTTCCGGCGGCGTTGTAGTTGAAGTTCCAGCTCAGCTGGATCGGCCCGCGACCGTAGTAGGCGGCCTGCCCCGCCGGGCAGCCGTACGGCTGGCCGGGGTCGCAGTAGTGCGGGTAGTTCGCGGTGTTCTGCTCCACGACGTGGACGAGTCCGCCGGTCTCGTGGTGCACGTTCGCGAGGAAGGCCGCGGCCTCCTGGCGCTGGACGGTCGCGCTGCCGGTCCTGGTGAACGCCGAGTAGGCGTTGAGTGCGGCGACGAGCCCGGAGTACGTGTAGAAGGAGTTGCGGCTTGGGAACATCTGGTTGAACTGGGCCTCGCTGACCACGAAGCCGCCGGGGTTGGTGGGCGGGTTGGTGGGCGGCGTTCCGCCGCAGGTGTAGGGCTCCCAGTACCAGGTGCTGATGACGGGGTCGTAGCCGGGATTGTCGTGCTCGGCGATGTAGTACAGGCCGTTGGTGTACCGCACGATGCTGCCGGTGGCGTACCAGGTGCCGGCGACCCAGTTCGGGTGGTTGCAGCTGCCCGTGGGCGGCGGCGTGGTGCCGCCTCCGCAGGCGCCGAGGTCCTGCCACACGCCGGTGGTGCCCGGCGGCGCCTCGTTCTGGGTCCACCACTTCGCCTGGTAGTTGCGGCCGTTGTGGGAGACCTGGGCGCCTCCCGTGTAGACGGCCGAGGCCTGCCACGACGCTGCGCAGGCCGCAGCGGATGCGGCGGTCGCCGGGATGATTGCCACCAGTCCGCCGGCGACAACCAGTGCCGCAAGCGCGACCAGGGCCCGCAGTCTCGACATGGGATCACTCCTTCCTGGGATACCACGTGCCGATGACTCGGAACGCATCGACAGGAGTGACTGTAACACCCACTGTTCACAATCCTTACTATTTCCCGGGGTGAACCGCCCCCACGAACAGGGCGCGGCACACGGGATGGCTGCCGCCGATCCGCGGTGATCTGGGTAGCCTGGACGCCATGATCTTCATTACCGCCAAGTTCCGGGTTCTCCCCGAGCACGCCGACCGGTGGCCGCGGATCGCCGCCGAGTTCACCGGGGCGACCAGGGCCGAGCCGGGCTGCCTGTGGTTCGACTGGTCCCGCAGCCTGGACGACCCGACCGAGTACGTGCTGGTCGAGGCGTTCCGCGACGACGAGGCCGGCGCGGCGCACGTGCAGTCCGCGCACTTCCGCAAGGCGCAGCAGGACCTGCCTCCCCACCTCGCCGAGACGCCTCGGATCGTGAACGCCACAGTGCCGCAGCAGGACTGGTCGCTGCTCGGCGAGATGGCCGTCCCCGAGGGTCGCTGATCACCACCACCCCGGGCTGATGGACGTCACCAGGGACGGGCGACGCTGGCGGATCGGCACGAGCAGCGAGGTCGCCTGGATCGCCGGCCGGACCGTGCCCGGCCTCTCGATCACCACAGCGATCCCGCCGGTGTACGACGCCTACGCCACCTTCCACCCGCCCGATGGCGTCGCGCTGGACGCCCACGAACGCGCGGTGATCGACGAACTCGCCGAGCAGACCCCCGACCAGCCCTGGTGGCTGGGCTATCTCGACACCGGCGCGCACGACATCGTCTTCCCGCTCGCTCCGACGGTGCCCCTCTACTGGGACTGGCGCTACCTGCTGGTCGAGGCCGGCCCCCGACAGGCCCTGACCTGGCGGACCGGCCACATGCGCGGCGAGGGGTCACTGCCCGACCTGTTCTTTCCCGCGGACCGCTCCTGGCTGGTCTCCGCCCTCTGGGACGACACCTGGACCGACATCGGCGGCAGCCCTTCCCTGATCAGCGCGCTGCACCGCAACCCGCTGGTGAACGCCCGTCCGGTCGGACCGGACGACGATGCCCTGCCGCCAGGGCTCACGCGCGAATGACCCCGTTGGTGACCCTCGCCGCGTCGATCGTGGCGGCCCATCCAAGGGCGGCGCTGGCACGCGTGCGGCCCGGCCGTCGCCGGCCGGGCCGCGCGATCGGGCGTACGGTCAGCCGCCGAGGCTCGCGGCGGCCGAGGCGATCGTCGAGGCGAAGTAGCTCACCTGGGTGTAGACACCCGGGTAGTTGGGCCGGGCGCAGCCGTTGCCCCAGCTGACGATGCCGACCTGGACCCAGGCGTTGCTGGCGTCGCGGCGGAACATCGGGCCGCCCGAGTCTCCCTGGCAGGTGTCCACGCCGCCGCTGGCGTAGCCGGCGCAGATCTCCTGTGCGGGGATGATCTCCCCGCCGTAGTAGGAGTTGCAGGTGGAGTCGCTGACGAACGGCACGGTCGCCTTGAGCAGGTACCGCTGTTGCGAGCCGCCCTCGCGGGCGGCGCCCCAGCCGGCGACTGTGAAGGTGCCGCTGTCGTACGCGGTGGTGTTCGCGATCTTCAGGGTGCTCAGCCCGGTGACGGGGGTGGCCAGCCGGATCAGCGCCCAGTCCCTGCCGCTGCCGTTGTAGCCGGGTGCCCGGTAGACGTAGTTCGACCGGACGGTGATCCGGCTGGACGACTGGAGGTCGACCACGCCGAGCGTCGCGGTGATCCTGGTGTTGGTGCCGGTGGCGCCCACGCAGTGCGCCGCGGTGAGCACCAGCCGCGAGCTGTACAGGGCTCCGCCGCACCCCATCGAGAGCCGGACCATGAAGGGGAACTCGCCCTGGGCGGCGCGGGTGCCGCCGACGACGGTGGGCGTCGGAATGACGTCGGCCGCGGCCGCCGGGGCCGCGACAGTGAGGCTGCCCGCGGTCACCGCGGCCAACGCGGTGGCCAAGAGGCCGGTGAGGGTACGCCAACGGACCATGCATTCCTCCGCATCAGGACGGCACGCCTCGTGAGCGCACCTGATTCACGATGCGGTCATCATATTGAGATCAATAGATGAGGCAGGATATCCTCTCTGGGTCGTACCACCGGCGCTATGGATCCTCGTGGGGATCGGCCGCTCCGATCCATCCACAGCGACAGTCAGAGCCGGTGGCGGACCCACACGTTCGGTTCGACGTAGACGCCGTGGTCATGCTCGACGTCGCAGCGGACCGGGACGAGGGCGCCCGGCACGCGCACCGGGCCGGTGCGGTCGAACGGCAGGCCGGTCCAGCCCCGCCACTCCTGCAACGTGCCCGGGATGGTCATCGACCGGGGCGCCACGGACTCGATCACTCCGCCGGCACGCACGTGCGTACGCAACCACGGGTCCGCCGGCAGGCCGTCGTCGCGGACCCGGAAGGCGTACCGGTCCATCGGCTCGTCGGGATCCGCGTGCTTGCCGCTGGGGCGTACCGGCGCGACCAGGGTCTGGTAGCCGAGCCGGCGGGCGTTCTCGCGCATCGCGTCGAGCATCCGGGCGGACAGGCCCCTGCCGCGGGCCTCGGGGCGAACGCAGATCTCCAACGCGGACACCGTGTTCGTCGGCGTGCCGGCGAGGCGGTTGATCGTCGCTCGCTGCACGACCCGGTCCCATCCGCCCGGCGGCAGCCGCTCCTCGGTCCAGGACAGCGGCACGCTGTAGGCCCGTGCCAGCGCCCGGCCGGGCTCGGCGGGGTCGATGGCGAGCAGGACGAACTCCGGGTACAGCTCGTCGGCCACCGCGTAGTACAGCGAGGCCATCGGATCCCAGCCCATGAACTCCGGCCAGGCGCCGTCGAAGTCGTCCAGCAGGGGCGCGAGCTCGGGGCGCTGCGCGACCGTCACGATGTCAAGATCCATCCGGCGGACGATAGCGGAACGGCGGGGCGACAGCACCCGAGTTTCCGCCTCGCCTGCCGCAGGTGCTCTCCCTGCGGATCAGCCGGAACGGCGTCTGCACGGTCAGCGCGTCGGTGACCTCCGCACCCTCGATCCGGGCGACGAGGCGGCGTACCGCGAGACGGCCGATCGCCTCCTTGTCCGGCGCGATGGTGGTGAGGGTCGGGGTGCTGAAGAGTCCCTCCTCGATGTCGTCGATGCCGATCACCGCCACGTCCTCCGGCACCCGGTGGCCGGCCTCGGTCAACGCCCGCAGCGCGCCAACGGCGACCAGGTCGTTGTAGCCGAACACCGCGTCCGGGGGTTCACCGAGGGCGAGCAGGTCACGCATGGCCGTCCTGCCGTCACGTCGGCCGAACTCGGGGGTACCGGCGACCAGCCGCGGGCGGTACGGCAGGCCGGCCGCGGCCAGGGCCTCCCGGTAGCCGCGCAGGCGCAGGTGCGCCGACTGCCGGTCACCGCCGTCGGCCGCGCCGATGAACGCTATCCGGCGGCGCCCGATCTCGACCAGATGCTGGATCGCGGCCTGACTGGCGGCGACGTTGTCGATGGCGATGTGGTCGTGCGGTACGTCGTGGACGCCCTCGCCGATGAGCACCAGCGGGCTGTCGGCGGTCCGGGCCAACACCTCTTCCCTGCCGATGCGCACCGGACTGAAGATCAGGCCGTCGATGATGTGCCGCCGCGAGCCGTCGAGGAGCAGCAGCTCCGCCTCCCGGTCCGCGGCGGTGTTCTCCATCACCAGGGTGTAGCCGAGACCTGCCGCTTCCCGGATGGCGATCTCGGCCAGCTCAGCGAAGTAGGGGTTGTTCAGCTCCGGGATGGCCAGGGCGATCAGGCCGGTACGTCCCCGACGGAGGTGCCGGGCGCTGAGGTTGGGGCTGTACCCGAGTTCGTCGACCGCCTGCTGCACACGCTGACGCGTCCGCTCCCCCACGGGTCGGTACCCGTTGACCACGTTGGACACCGTGGCCAGCGAGACGCCTGCGCGTTCGGCGATGTCCCTCAGGCTGACGCCCATCCACCCACCCTTCGCACTCGACCGACGCACCGACAAGACATTGACGGACAAGGATTGACGGGGTGTCCGCCGTACCTCTATAACGTTATAGAGGCGATGATGGATGTCAATATCATCCGTCGATCCGTCCGTCCCTCGTCGAGTGACCACCCGATGCCCACCGCCAACGCGCTTCGGGCCAGCTGCACCGCCCGCGGCGACTCGCCCCCCGGAGACGGCATGACACGTCAGGTCCCCATCCGCCCCGCCCTGCCCCTGCTGCTCATCATCGCCCTGGTCGCCGGCGTCCTCGCCACGCCCGCCGAGCGGGCACGGGCCGCGCCGCCGAAGACGCCGCCACTGACCACCCCGTGGACCAACCAGGCGCTGGTCGGCACTCCACTGCCCGAGTACCCGCGACCGCAGATGACCAGGCCGGACTGGCTCAACCTCAACGGGGAGTGGCAGCTTCGCCAGTCCGCCACCGACGACGCCCCGCAGTTCAACACCACCCTGCCCGAAAGGGTAAACGTGCCGTTCCCGGTGGAGAGCGCGCTCTCCGGCATCCAGCGTGCGGCCAACGACAACCGCAACTACCTGTTCTACCGACGTACCGTCACCGTCCCACCGAACTGGTCGGGGCGACGGACACTGCTGCACTTCGGTGCGGTCGACTGGCAGAGCACCGTGTGGGTCAACGGCATCCGGGTCGGTGCGCACACCGGTGGCTACGACGCCTTCACCTTCGACGTGACCCCGCAGCTCACCGCCGGAACCAACGAGATCGTCGTCAAGGTGTGGGACCCCACCGACACCCGGCAGAACGGCAGCCTGCCGCCTATCGGCAAGCAGACCAAGCAACCCGGCGGGATCTTCTACACCCCCAGCTCCGGCATCTGGCAGACGGTGTGGCTGGAGCCGGTGCCCGCGGCCTCGATCAGCAGCGTGGACGTCTACCCGAACCTGAGCAACAACACCCTGCGGGTCCGGGTCTTCACGCGCGGCGACGTGAGCGGCCACAGCGTGCTCGCCGAGGCGCTGAACGGGAGCACAGTGGTCGGCTCGGCCACCGGCGGCTTCACCGACTTCAGCGTCCCGGTGCCCAACGCACGCCGCTGGTCACCCGACGACCCCTTCCTCTACAACCTCCGGGTCACCCTCCGCAACGCCGCCGGGGCCACCGTCGACCGGACCACGCACTACTTCGGGATGCGCGAGATCACCACCGGCCTGGTGAACGGGGTGCTACGCCCCAAGCTCAACGGCCAGTTCGTGTTCCAGGTCGGCACCCTCGACCAGGGCTACTGGCCGGACGGGCTGTACACAGCACCGACCGACGCGGCTCTCGCCTTCGACCTGCAGAAGCACAAGGATCTCGGCTTCAACATGGTGCGCAAGCACATCAAGGTCGAACCGCAGCGCTGGTTCTACCACGCCGACCGGCTCGGCCTGCTTGTCTGGCAGGACATCCCGTCGATGACCGCGCAGGACATCAACGCGACCGACGCCCAGCAGGCGCAGTTCGAGACCGAGGCCCGCGAGATCGTCGACGAGCACCGCAGCTCCCCCGCCGTCGTCGTGTACACCCCCTACAACGAGGGCTGGGGTGAGCGGGCCCTGGCGGACACCCGCCGGGTCGCGCAGAACATCAAGAACCAGGACCCCACCCGTCTGGTCAACCCGCACAGCGGGCACAACTGCTGCCAGTCCCTCGGCAACCCCGGCAACGGCGACATCGACGACTGGCACGCCTACCTCGGGCCGGACTCCCCCGCACCGTCGAGCAGCCGGATCGCCGTGCTCGGCGAGTTCGGCGGCCTGGGCCTGCACACCCCGGGCCACGAGTACAGCCCGAACGGCAGCTTCTTCGCCTACGAGTGGCAACCCGATTCGACCGCGCTCACCAACCGTTACGTGGGTCTGGTGCAGGGCAGCCAGAACCTGATGCTCGGCAAGGGGCTCAGCGCCTCGGTCTACACCGAGATCACCGATCTGGAGGGCGAGCTGAACGGCTTCCTCACCTACGACCGTCAGGTGATCAAAATGGGTCAGGCACGGGTCCGTGCCGCGAACACGGCACTGATCAACGCCTCGAAGACCATCGGCAGCTCGGCGCCCGTCACTCTCCCGGTCAACACGCGGCGGTCGTTGCAGGTGACCACGCCCGGCCACACCAACCGGTACCTGCGGCACCAGGACGGTCTGGCCTACACCGAGGTCGTCGACGCGGGCAGCCCGACCCTGCTCAAGAACGACGCGACGTACACCATCCGACCCGGTCTGGCCGACGCCACCTGCTACTCGTTCGAGTCGGTCAACTTTCCCGGGCAGTACCTGCGGCACCAGAACTCGCGGGTACGCAACTCGCCGAACGACGGCTCCGCGCTCACCCGCGCCGACGCCACCTGGTGCGCGCGGGTGGGACTGACCGGCACGGGCGTGTCGCTGGAGTCGTACAACTTCCGGGGCAGGTACCTGCGGCACTACAACTCGGAGGTCTGGCTCAGCAACGGCGCCGGCGGCGACGCGTACAACACTCCAACGCTGTGGGCCGCCGACAGCACCTGGACGATTGCCGCGCCCTGGGCGCCCTGACCGGTCGGAGGCCGCGACGACCCTGTCGCGGCCTCCGCTGACCCGGGGGGCTGACCTGGCCGGCCCCCCGCGGTCAGCCGGCGCGGCGCAGGCGTCCGAGCATGCCGTTGAGGTCCTGGACGAACAGCTCGCGGCGGAAGTAGTGCCCGCCCGGCACCTCGCGCCACTCGTGCGCGATGCCGGCCCGGGCGAGTGCGGCGCGGAACTCGCGCTGACCGGCCAGCACCTGGGTCTCGTTGACCGTGTCGAACCAGTTGACCGGATCGGGTGAGGTGCCGGCGGCCAGGAAGATCCGCGGCCGGTGCGGTGAGGGCGCCGCCGAGCATGCCGGCGGCGGCCACCGCGGCGGAGCCGCCGATCAACCGCCGACGGCTGATCGGCGAGGATGCGGGAACGTTGGACATCGGAACCTCCATGGTCCGGTGACAGGGGGAAGCCGCGAGCCGGGGATTAGAAGGTCGTTTCGTTGGGCAGGCCGAAGAAGTCGTGCCACTTGACGCCGCCGCGGAAGGCGGTGCCGGTCGAGAGGCCGACGTAGACGTCGTTCAGGCTGCCCCGGGTGAAGGCGACGATGTCGTCCCTGCCGTCGCCGTCGAAGTCACCGAGGTAGGGGAACTCGCCGGCCAGGCAGAAGAAGTCGTTCCACTTGACGGTGGTGCCGGCGAACGAGGTGCCGGTGGAGACGGCCGCGTAGACGTCGGCGTCGGCGTTGCAGGTGAACGTGACGATGTCGTCGCGACCGTCGCCGTTGATGTCACCGACGCGCGGCTGTTCGGCACCGACGGCGAACAGGTCGTGCCACGTCTGCGACGACCCGAACGAGGATCCCGTGGACAGGGCGACGATCACGTCCGACGCGGTGGCCGGCCCCTGGGTGAAGGTGATGATGTCGTCCCTGCCGTCGCCGTCGACGTCGCCGAGCGCCGGATACTCGCCGGCGATCGAGAAGTACTCGTGCCACTTCAGCGCCGTACCGGTGAACGACGACCCGGCGGAGAGCGCGACGTACACGTCGCCGGCGCCGTCGTGGGTGAAGGCGACGATGTCGTCGCGGCCGTCGCCGTTGACGTCCCCCACCGCGGCGACCTCGGCGTTCGGCGCGAACCAGTCGTGCCACTTCGTGGCGCCCGCGAACGATGACCCGGTCGACAGTGCCACGTACACGTCGGCGAGCGAGCCGTGGGTGAACGCCACGATGTCGTCGCGCCCGTCGCCGTTGAAGTCCCCGGACAGCAGCGTCTCGTCGTTCAGCCCGAAGAAGTCGTTCCACTTCACCGACGTCCCGGCGAACGAGGTCCCGGTGGACGCGGACACGTACACGTCGTTCAGCGACCCCCGGGTGAACGCGACGATGTCGTCGCGGCCGTCCCCGGTGAAGTCCGTCGGCGAGCCGGCCAGGTACCGGCCGCCGGACGACCCGCCGCAGTTGTCACTGACCAGGTATTTCTGGTTGTACTGCGACGGGTAGGGGGCGAGCGAGACGCCGTTTATGACGATCGTCTGCCCGACACCGTTGTAGAGCTGCTCGTAGTGGACGTGCGGCCCGGAGGAGTTTCCCGTGCTGCCCGTGATGCCGATCTGCTGGCCCTGCTGCACGTACGCGCCGTCGGGCACGGAATAGGCGCTGAGGTGGAAGTGGTAGGTGGTCCACCCACCACCGTGGTCGATGACGAGGTAGTTGCCCGCTCCGCTGGGCTGCGAGTAGTGCCGCGCCACACCCGCGGCGGAGGCGACCTGCGGGGTGCCGCCGGTGGTGCCGCCGTCGGCGCGGACGAAGTCCAGCGCCTGTCGGACCTCGGCGCTGTGGTGGTCGTACGTCCACCGCTGCCCGCAGGGGAACGGCGCCTTGAAGATCGGTGCGGCGAACGCGGGTGAGGGCGGCGCCACCACGGCGGCCAGGACCGCCGCGGCCAGGGTGAGAAGCGCGACCAGGGCGCGACGCGCGGGGGTACGTGAATGCCGGAACATGGCGTGACTCCTGTCGGGGCTCAGAGGGTCGTTTCGCCGTTGAGGCCGAAGTAGTCGTGCCACTTGGTGGCGCCGAGGAAGCTGGTGCCGGTGGAGAGCGCGACGTGGACGTCGTTGGTGGATCCCCTGGTGAAGACGATGATGTCGTCCCTGCCGTCGCCGTCGAAGTCGCCGAGGTAGGGGAACTCGCCGGCCAGGCAGAAGAAGTCGTTCCACTTGACGGTGGTGCCGGCGAACGAGGTGCCGGTGGAGACGGCCGCGTAGACGTCGGCGTCGGCGTTGCAGGTGAACGTCACGATGTCGTCGCGACCGTCGCCGTTGATGTCCCCGACGCGCGGCTGTTCCGTCCCGACGGCGAACAGGTCGTGCCACTTCTGCGGGGCACCGAACGAGCCGCCGGTCGACAGGGCGATGATGACGTCGCTGGCCGCGGCGGGGCCCTGGGTGAAGGTGATGATGTCGTCCCTGCCGTCACCGTCGACGTCACCGATCGCCGGGAACTCCCCGGGGATCGAGAAGTACTCGTGCCACTTCACGCCGGGACCGAAGCCGGTTCCGGTGGACAGCGCCACGTACACGTCGGCGTTGGTGTCGTAGGTGAAGGCGATGATGTCGTCGCGGCCGTCACCGTTGACGTCGCCGACGGCGGCGACCTCGGCCCCCGGCGCGAACCAGTCGTGCCACTTCAGGCCACCGCCGAAGCTCGTGCCTGTGGAGAGGGCCACATACACGTCGGCGAGGGTGCCGTGGGTGAAGGCGATGACGTCGTCCTTGCCGTCGCCGTTCACGTCTCCGGTGAGCAGGGTTTCGCCGGAGAGACCGAAGAAGTCGTTCCACTTGACCGACGTGCCCGCGAAGGCACTTCCGGTCGAGGTGGCCACGTAGACGTCGTTGAGACTGCCCTGCGTGAAGGTGACGACGTCGTCTCGGCCGTCACCGGTGAAGTCGGTCGGTGATCCCGCCAGGTACCGGCCCCCCGACCCACCGGCGTTGACCAGGGAGATGTAGTAGTTCCAGTTCCAGTTCGGCCCGGGGTCGGTGTGGTCGTTGCCGGGCAGCTCGTTGTGTCCCTTGATCGCGTTGCGGTTCTTCGGCAGGCCGTACCGGTCGCAGAGGTAGCGGGTCAGCGCGGCCGACGACCGGTACATGGCGTCGGTGAACCAGGCCGGGTTGTCCACGAACCCCTCGTGCTCGATACCGACGGAGTACGGGTTGGCCGAGCGCGCGTGGTAGGCCGTGTCGCCCTCGCGGACCATCTGGGTGATCTCACCGTTGCTGGACTTCACGACATAGTGCGCGCTCACTCCCGCCGACGGGTTCTGGAACCAGCTGACCGTGCCCGCGTACGACCCCTGGGTCACGTGCACCACAACTGTGGTGATCCGCGACGATCGGCCCACCTGGTAGTTGCCGCCGTACGCGGGGACCCAACGGGCCGGTCCGTACTCCGGTACCGCCGCGGCGGCGACGTTCGGACCGGGCGCGCCGGCGGGGGCGACCCGGGCGTAGCGACCGAGCTCGGGTCGGACCGGGTACGGCGCGACCCGTACCGGGCCGGCCACGATGCCGGTTCGCAGGAGGTCGTAGACGTGGTCGGCGTAGAGCCGGGCCGTCGCGTCGTTGACGGCGGCGCTGTACCGCGCCACGACCGGATACCAGGCGGACAGCCGGTCCCGCGCGCCCGCCGTCAGTCCTTCACTGTCGGCCAGGTCGCGCAGGACCGCGGCACCGCCCCGGACGTTGGCGGAGGTGATCGAGCGCAACCGATCGACCGGCTCACCGGTGAGCGTGGCCGCCCGTTCGAGACTGTGCTGGGTGGGATTGCTGACGAGGTGCATGACGCCGTATCCGTTGGCCTGGCTGGGCAGGCCGCCGTGCTCCTCCAGCCGCGACTCACCGTAGGCGACGGCGACCAGCAGGTCCCGTGGCACGTCGTATTCGCCGGCGGCCCGATCGAAGGCCGAGGCGAGTGGACCGGGGGCTGCGGGTTGGGAGGCGGCCGCCGGCGCGGCCGTCATCTGGCTGGCGAGCGCCACCGCCATGAGGAGGGCGCAGGCGCGCCACGAGAGCCTGGTCAGTCGCATGGGAGCCTCCAGTTCGCCGGTCACAGCGTCGTCTCGCCGTTGAGGCCGAAGTAGTCGTGCCACTTGGTGCCGCCGAGGAAGCCGGTGCCCGTGGAGAGCCCGACAAAGACGTCGTTGGTGGATCCCCTGGTGAAGACGATGATGTCGTCCCTGCCGTCACCGTTGGCGTCGCCGAGGTAGGGGAACTCGCCGGCCAGGCAGAAGAAGTCGTTCCACTTGACGGTGGTGCCGGCGAACGAATTGCCGGTGGAGACGGCCGCGTAGACGTCGGCGTCGGCGTTGCAGGTGAACGTCACGATGTCGTCGCGACCGTCACCGTTGATGTCACCGACGCGCGGCTGTTCCGTCCCGACGGCGAACAGGTCGTGCCACTTCTGCGGGGCACCGAAGGAACTGCCCGTCGAGAGGGAGACGATGACGTCGCTGGCCGCGGCGGGGCCCTGGGTGAACGTGATGATGTCGTCCCGGCCGTCGCCGTTGACGTCACCGAGGGCCGGGAACTCGCCGAACGGGCTGAAGTACTCGTGCCATTTCAGGCCGGGCCCGAACGAGCTGCCGGTGGAGAGGGCGACGTACACGTCGCCGGCGGGATTGTGGGTGAACGCCACGATGTCCGCGCGCCCGTCGCCGTTGACGTCACCGACCGCGCCGATCTCCGCGCCCGGCGCGAACCAGTCGTGCCACTTCAGCCCGCCGCCGAACGAGGTGCCGTTGGACAGCGCCACGTAGACGTCGCCGGTGTTGCTGTGGGCGAAGGTGACGAGGTCGTCCCGGCCGTCGCCGTTGACGTCGCCGGTCGAGGCGGTCTCCCCGCCGATGGAGAAGAAGTCGTTCCACTTCACGGAGGTGCCGGTGAAGGAACCACCGGTGGACGTGCCCACGTAGACATCGGCGAGAGTGTTCTGGGTGAAGGTGACGATGTCGTCGCGACCGTCGCCTGTGACGTCGGTGGCGGAACCGCCGGCGATGGCGTGGGTACGGGCCGCCTCGTCGAGTTGGGCTCGGGCGACGGCCGCCACCTGGTCGTACCGGTCGGGGAAGCCCGACCGTTGCACACACTGGGCGACCTGGCCCGCGCTGTACCCGGGGTTGTTGCGGTCGCAGACGATCGCCCTGGTCACGTACTGGGTGCTGGCGTAGACCGGGTCCATGATCTGCTCCGGAGTGCCCCAGCCGTAGTCCCAGCGTTGCTGGAACACCCCGAGCGACGACTTGTCGCCACACGGCAGGTTGTTCATGTGTGACTCGACCCAGCCCGCCTCGAAGGCGGACAGCGTCACCTTGTCGTTGGCGTTGTGGGCCCGCGCGACCCGGTAGACCACCAGGGTCACGGCGGGGTCACGGTAGGCGGGGATGGACGGGCAGGCCAGGGTACCGATCGGGTCGGCGTGTGCCGGCGCCGCCGCGACGGTCGCCACGGCCGCGCCGAGGGCGACCAACAGGGCCAGGAGAGTACGTCTCACGGTGCTCCTCGCGAGGTCGGGGGTCAGCTTGCTGGCTTCGCGTACCTGTCTCTGGCGCTGATATCGATTGCTGAGTGTGCCATCGGGACGATGATTTCTGTCAATGCCTCGTGAAGATTTCCTTCACTATGTTGTCAGTGATAGGCGCTTATTGACATCGACGTCCGTCGCAGGTTTACTCGCCGGTAATCGATGTCCGGCCGCCCACCAGCAGAGGACCCGCCATGGGTATGCGTCGCCGCTCGTTCATCGGCCGTGTCGCAGCGGTCGGCGCCGCCGGCGCCCTCGGCGGCGCCGGAGCCGCCCTCACGGCGGCCGGGCCGGCTCAGGCCGCCGTGTGGAAGAAGCGGTTGACCGGCGCGGACCTCGACACCAACAGCCGGTGGCGGGTCGCCGGCACCGACCTGGGCATCCCGTACGTGCTGGAGAACGGGTCGATCGGCTACCTCTTCGGCGACACCTTCGACACGCCGTGGCCGGAGGGCCCACCCCTGCCGAACGACTGGCGATCACCGGTCATGTTGCGCTCCGCCGTCCACCCGGGCGCGTCCGGCGGAGTGGTCTTCGACAGCGCGGCACGGGTCGCGGGCAACGGTCGGGCTCCGGAGCTGATGCACAACGGCCACCACGGCGTCGGCATCGACGGCCTCCCGGAGGTGACAGTCATCCCCAACGACGGCATCAGCTTCCCCGAGACCGGCCGGCAGCTCATCTCGTACATGAGCATCGAGAACTGGAACTCGGCCGGCCCGGCGGGACCGCACTGGAAGTCGCGCTACGCGGGGCTGGCCTACTCCGACAACGGCAACGACTTCGTCCGTACGCCCCTGAAGTGGTGGAACAGCCCGGACAACAAGGATCCGTTCCAGATGTGGACCATGCAGCGCGCCGGCGACCACGTCTACGTCTTCTCCGTGCGAGCGGGCCGCCAGAGCGGCCCGATGATGCTGCGTCGCGTCCGGTGGGACCGCCTCTTCTACCCCGAATCGTATGAGGGGTGGGGCTGGAACGGCACGGACTGGGGCTGGGGGCGGCCCTGCACACCCATCCTCACCGGCCGCTTCGGCGAGCCCTCCGTACGCCGCCTGGCTGACGGCACCTGGGTGATGTCGTACCTGAACTGCCAGACGGGATGCCTGATCACCCGGACCGCCCCCGGGCCGGACCAGGTGTGGACGGCCGAGAAGATCCAGGTCACGAGTTGGCAGGAGCCCGCCCTCTACGGTGGGTTCATCCATCCCTGGTCGAGCCGCGACGCCAACGGCCTGCACCTGATGGTCTCGAAATGGACCCGTACGCCGGACGGCCGCAGCACCGCCTACCACGTCAGTCAGTTCGTCGGCACGGTCTGACCCCGGCGATCCGGCGGCCACTCCTACTGCTTGAATGGGATCACCTGCCGTCGAGCCATTGGGGGCCCCGCGTGCCAGCCTCCTTCCCGTCGGGAGAGGCGTCCGACCCGCCGAGCGCTGGCGCGGCGATCGTCAAGCCGCTCCACCCGGGTCTGCTCACCTACCGTGACGGCAACGCCGAGATGCGGTGGGAGGCCATGGCGGGGCAGGGCCACGTGGTCCCGACCGACCGGTTCTTCGTCCGCAACCACACCAGCAGCCCACAGGTGGATGTCGACACGTGGCGGTTGCGTCTGTTCGGCACTGGCCTGCGGAACAGCCCGACGCGGGACGACGCGGTCGAGTTCGACTACGACGACCTGCGGGCCATGCCGGCCGAGGAGACCACGGCCCTGCTGGAGTGCGCGGGCAACGGCCGCCTCCACTTCGCCTCGCAGCAGGCCCACGAGACGCCGGGAGTCGCGTGGGGTCTCGGCGCGGTCGGGGTGGCGCGCTGGCGGGGCGTACGACTGTCGACCGTGCTCCACCACGCCGGCCTGACCGACGCCGCGGTCGACGTGCAGCCCGAGGGACTGGATCCGGACTACGTGACCGGCGGGGTGAACCTCGGTCGGGTGCGTCGACCACTTCCCATCGGCAAGGCCCTCGATGACGTACTGCTGGCGTACGAGATGAACGGCAGGACGCTGCCGGCCGACCACGGCTTCCCGGTGCGGTTGGTGGTGCCGGGCTGGGTCGGCGTCGCCTCGATCAAGTGGGTCGGCTTCGTGGAGGTCTCCGCGACGGCCCTCTTCTCGCCGTGGAACACCCTGTTCTACCGCATGTTCGGTCCCGGTCATCCCGCTGGCGGCGGCCTTCTGACGACCCAGACGGTCAAGAGCGCCTTCGAACTGCCCTGGAACGCACGCCTGCCGGCCGGCGTGGACGTGCTGCTGCGGGGACGATCCTGGTCCGGCAACGGCCCGATCCGGTCGGTCGAGGTCAGCACGGGTGATCGCGACGACTGGCGGCCGGCAACCCTTGAACGCCACGACGAGGGCGGGGCCTGGCAGCGGTGGACGGCCGTCTGGCGCCCGCCGGGGCCGGGCCGGTGGACCCTGCGTGCGCGGGCCACCGACGTCACCGGGGCCGGCCAGCCGGAGCACGCCCGTCCGAATGACCTGGGGTACGTGTTCGACGGCATCGTCCGGCACCCGGTGACGGTCGACTGACCCGGAGGCGCGGAGCCGGGCGGTACCCGTACACCGTTCCGCGGCTCCGGAAACGCGGGGCCGGCCCGCTTTCGGAGCTTTCGCCAGCCCACCGGAAACGCGCGTCACGGGCCCTCGCTCCCACCGCACGGCGGGCAACCTGACGCGCGTCACCTGCGGGTCGTGGTGGCCGTTTCCCCGGTCATGAGGGAAATGCGGCGACCTGTTATCCCCACCGTCCGTCGTGGTCGGTCCGATCGGGTCCGTCTCCGTCCGGTCGGCCGCAATGTCGCGGCCAACCAGGACCGGCATGGCGCTCGGCGCCGCCTCCCGGGCACCCCGATCCGGGCCGCTCAACTGCGCTGACTCAGGCAAGGACCGGCTCGCAACTTGCATCCGGCGGGCATTGACCCGTCCGTTGCACCACGCAATTACGACGTATGATAAATAGACGACTGCCAATCTTGACTTGTGCAGCTCGTCAGCGCACCGTGAAGAGTAAGAGGCAGATGCGCTCCATTATCGGCCCGACTGACGCGGTTCGCTGAATGGGGGCGCTGCCGATTTCACGCCGCGCGCAACAGGAGGCGTTACATGCGGTTGAATCCGTTCACCGGGGCCTATCTCAGCGATCCGGCCAGCGTGTGGCGACGCATTCTCGACGATCCCGCCGGGGTGCACCACGCCGAGGATCTGGGTCTGTGGTTGATCAGCAGGCACGAGCACGTGCGGCGCGCTCTCGGCGACGCCGGAACCTTCGGCAACGCCCTCACCCTCGCTCCGGTCTACGAGGTCTGCCCGGAGGCGATGAGTGTCATCATGCAGATCGACGCGCCTCCCACCACCGCCGCCGCGGATCCGCCCGTACACCCCCGCACCCGCCGGGCCCTACGCGCCACCTTCGCGAACACTCCGGACCGGGTCGAGTCCGAGTACGGCCCGATCGTCCGTCGCCGGGTCGACCAACTGGTGTCCCGGCTGGTCGCCCGCCAGGGCCGGCAGGTCGATCTCGTCCCGGAATTCGCCACCGAGCTTCCCCTGCTGGTCGTCCTGGACATCCTCGGAGTGCCCGACGCCGACATCGGGCGGATCCGGAGTTGGGCGGACGGTCAGATCGCCCTCATCTGGGGACAGCCCGACCCGGAGGAACAGGTGCGCCTGGCGCAGGGTCTGCTGGAGTTCTGGCACTACTGCCAGGAACTGGTCCGCCAGCGGGCCGACAGCGGGCACCTCGGCGACGACTTCATCAGCCGGGCCCTGACCTACCGCGACGACGATGACGACGTGCTCACGGTGACCGAGGTGGCGAGTCTCGCCTTCAACCTCCTGGTCGCCGGCCACGAGACCACCGCCGGGCTGCTCGCCCACGCCCTCGACCAGGCGCTGTCCAGCCCGCAGCGGTGGCGGGCGATCGCCGCCGACCCGCTGTCCGTCCCCGCGTTCGTTGCCGAGACGCTCCGGTTCGCACCCGCCATCGACGGCTGGCTCAGGGTGACGCGCCGAGAGGTCACCCTGGGGGACGTCACCATACCGGCGGGGGCACGCTGCCTGCTGTTGATCGGAGCCGCCAACCGGGACTCCGCGGTCTTCGCGCACCCGGACCGGTTCGATCCGCACCGCTCGGACGGAAGAGATCACCTGTCCTTCGGCCACGGGCCACATTTCTGCATCGGAGCGGCATTGGCGCGACTCGAGGCCGGGATCGCCCTCACCCGACTCGCGGCCGCCATTCCTGGCCTCCGGCTAACATCCGAGCAACATCGTTCATACAAGCCCAACGTTGCATTTCGCGCACACCACGCTCTGGCCGCAACAATCGATATCATGGCACCGGTCGACGACCCGAAGGTGCGGGCGACGGCGAGCGCCGAGGTGCGCGCCGCCTGACTGTTCCGCGATCCGTCCGCGCGCCAACGGGGCTGACCTGCGGACCGATCGGGTACGGGGCGGCCGGGCCCACCGCGCACCGCGGGTGCCCGGGGTGGGTCTCCTGCCGCCCTTGGTCGCGCTTTCCTCGACGATCCATGTCGGCCAACGTCTTCACACCCATAGCATCATGGGTTAAGAATTGCCCCCTATGAATGTTCGGCCCATCGGTTAATCTCGATCGGACGCCCACTGTCGATTCGCTGGTGCCATGAAGGTGAGCGCATGGAACACACGTCCCCGTCGAGCGCTGCTCACTCCGCCGCCAGTGAGCGGTTCCGATGGGAGCTCCGCAGCTGCCGGGTCCGACGAGGCCTGACGCAGCGGGCCCTGGCGGACCTGGTGCGGTTCAGCCGGGAGACGGTCGCGGCGGTCGAGTCGGGTCGCCGGTTCGGCAGTCACGAGTTCGCGGTCCGCTGCGACGACGTCCTCGACACCGGCGGCCGGCTGGTGGCGCTGTGGCCGCAGGTCGCGGCCGAGCAGTTGGCGGCCGACGGCCGCCGCGGCCCCCGCTCCCCGGACCCGGTGCGGCTGGAACCACCGGTGCCCCACCAGCGCGGTCGACGCGACGCGCGCGACCCGGGCGCGATGGTGGACGCCATCGACGAGCTGCGTGAGCTGATCGGCCAGGTGCTCAGCGGCCAGCCCGATCCGGACGACGGTGCGCGGCGTCGGGCGGTCAGCCCCCACGACGACCAGCGCTGACTTCACGGACCCCGCCCACCCTCGCTGCGTCACCGGCTGCTGACTCTGGGTACAGATGCTGGTACGGGCAGTTTGTACCACGGCCAGGTCTGGTCACCGGGCGCGCGTTCCGGCCGAATGAGACTTGCATTCCGCAACGTGCGTATAGACCGTCATCGACGAGTCGTGGGAGTCAATCTTGGCGTCGAGCACGAGGTCCCACGCGGCCCGACCCTACCCGACCCGGCGGCGCGGTTGGAAGATCGCCGGGCGGATGCGCCTCATCGTCGCGGCACCGCTGGTCGCCGTGATCGGGTTCGCCGGCCTGGCGCTGACCGAGAGCGCGCGCCAGACGAGCCGCGCCAGCGACCTGGAGGTGCTGGCGCGTCTCGGCGCCGAAGCCGGTGACCTGGCCTACCGGCTGCAACGCGAGCGCATCGCCGCCGCCGACCTGCTCACCTACGCCGCACCGGAGCAGCAGGACGCCTTCGCCGCGGAGATGGCCGCCACCGACGACGCCGTCGGCCGCTACCGCCGGCAGCGCGACCGGGTGCCCGCCGACACGGACGCCAACCGGCCCCTCCTGCGACGCATCGACACGGCCCTGGACGGCCTCGCCCCGCTGCGTACCCAGGTGCGCACGGCGGCGCACGCCTCGGTGTCGGCGATGACCTTCAGCTACCGCATCGCGATCGCCGACCTGATCAATTTCCGCGAGAACGTCTCGCACGGGGTGGTCAACGCTCAACTCGCCGACGGGATCCGAGCCTCGGCGGCACTGTCGAAGACGGCGGAGGCGATCGGTCAGCAGCAGGTCGCCGTGCTCCGCGCCGTCGCGGCCGGCGAGCTGACCCCCGCCATGCAGCAGGACATCACCGCCGCCCGCACCAGCTACACCGAATCGAGCCTGTCGTTCCTCGCCCTGGCCCCACCCGACTGGAGCCTCTGGTGGGACCAGGTCGGCACCGGCAAGGAAGCACTCGTACTGCAACGGATGCAGGACGAGGTGTCCCGGGCCCAGCCGGGGACGCGACTGCGACTGGCGACCGACTCCTGGGTGTCCACGACGCAGGAGCGTGCCGCACGCCTCTCCGAGCTGCGGGGCCGGGTCGACGACGCGGTGCTCGACGACGTCCGGGCCGCGCACGCCGACCAGCGCCGCCGGGCGGTCGCCGAGGCCGTCGGCGTCCTCCTGGCGCTGCTGCTGACCGCGCTGGTGACCTGGGCCGTCGCCCGGCAGATCACCCGGCGGTTGCGTCGCCTGCGCGACGCGGCCAACGCCGTCGCGTTCGAGCAGCTCCCCGCCGTGGTGGCCCGGCTCCAGCAGCCGGGCAGCGCCGCCGTCGACCCCAACGAGCTGGCCCGCCAGCAGTCCACCGCCGCCCTCGAACCATCCAGTGCCGACGAGATCGGCGAGCTGGGCCAGGCGTTCAGCGCAGTGCACCGGGCCGCCGTGCGGACCGCCGCCGAACAGGCGGTCATGCGTGCCAACACCGCCGACATCTTCATCCACCTGAGCCGCCGCGAGCAGCGGCTGGTCGACGCCGTCCTGGCCCAGGTCGATCTGGTCGAGCGGGACGAGACCGACCCCGACCGGCTCCACCAGCTCTACACACTGGACAACCTGGCCACCCGGATGGGACGGATCAACGCCAGCCTGCTGGTGCTCGGCGGCGTCGGCGTGGGTCGGGTACGCCAGCACGACGTGCCGCTGCAACAGGTGCTCCAGGCGGCGTTGTCCCAGATCGAGCACTACGCGCGGATCCGGCTCGGCATGGTCGACGGGGACGTCGCCGTCGCGGCCAAGTCCGTCGACGAGGTCGTGCACCTGCTCGCCGAACTCATGGACAACGCGACGACGTACTCGCCGCCGGGCAGCGAGGCGTGGGTGACCGGCCGGAGCCTGGGAGACCGGGTCATCGTCCAGATCAGCGACGAGGGCGTGGGCCTGTCCCCGCAACGGCTGCAGCAGCTCAACGAACTGCTGGCCCGCCCGCCGGCCATCGACGTCGCCGCCGTACGCGCGATGGGGCTGGTCGTCGTGGGCCAGCTCGCGGCCCGGTTGGGGGCGAGCGTCCAACTGCGACGCGGCCCCCGACGCGGCACCCTCGCCGAGGCGACGCTGCCCGCCGCGATGATCCGGTCGCTGCCACCGGAGGAGTACCTGCTCGCACCCGGCCGGCTGTCCCGCCGGGCGGCCCGTACGACCAACCCGCCACCGCCGTACCAGCCGCGCCCGCAACCCACCGCGGGGCACCCCCCGGCCGAGCGGACCCTGCCGGCGGCGCCGGTGTTCCGACCCGCTCCCACACGCACGGACCGGGGTGAGGCGCCGACCGAGGAGCTCCTCATCTTCGAACAGGTGAACCACTGGTTCCACACCGATGTCGTCAACGGTCACGACGGCCGGGAGTGGTCGAGTCCGGCCGACGACGCCTGGCGTACCGCCGCCCAGGCGCACGCCCCCGAGGTCGCCACGACGACCACGTCCGGCCTGCCCAAACGACAACCGCAACGGCATCTCGTGCCCGGTGGCGTCACAGTGCCGCAGCAGCAGCAACGGTCCGAATACCGCGACCCGGCCCAGGTGGCGACGGCGATGGCCGCGTACGCGCGCGGAGTGGCGACCCGACGACGCACCCCGATCAACCTCGGCAACAAATGACGCGACAGGAGAGCACGTGAGCGACCAACAGGATCTCGGCTGGCTGCTGGACAACTTCGCCGCGCGCGCGACCGAGGTGAGCCACGCGATCGCCATCTCCAGCGACGGTCTGATGGTGGCCGCCACGCGCGACCTGCCGCCGGACCGCGCCGACCAGCTCGCCGCGACGGGCAGTGGGCTGGTCAGCCTGCTGCGGGGCGCGGCGGCGTTCTTCGACGCCGGAGCGGTGATCTCCAACGTCACACAGCTCGAAGGCGGGTTCATGTTCTCGATGGCCTTCAACGATGGCGCCTCGCTGCTGGTCCTCGCCGCACCGGAGTGTGACGTGGGCAAGGTCTCCTACGAGATGACCGAACTGGCCAACCGGATCGGAGACGCGCTGACCCCCGCGGCCCGAGCTGCCCTGGCCCGCAGCCGCTGACACCCGGCGCCCCCACGCCGGAGACACCTCCCTTCCCCTGGAGAAGACATGCCTCTCACCACCCCTCGGCGCAGCCGTGCCCTCACCGCAAGCCTCCTCGCGCTCGTACTGGGCGTCGGCACGGCCTGCGGCGACGACGGGCCCGGCACGAGTGCCAGCGGATCGATAAAGATCGGCCTGCTCGCGTCACTGTCCGGGACGTACCAGGCCGTCGGCACGGAGATCCGCGACGGCTTCCAGCTCTACCTGGACACCCACGACGGCAAGCTCGGCGGCCGCCAGGTCGACCTCGTCGTCGCCGACGAGGGCAACGGCGCCCAGACCGCGGTGCCCGCGGCGACCAAACTGCTCAAGCAGGACCGCGTGGTAGCGCTCACCGGCATCGTCGGTGGCGGCTCGGTCGCCGGGGTCACCCCGCTGCTCGCCGAGACCAAGGTGCCGCTCGTCGGCTCCAACGGCCGGCCCGAGCTCAAGGACGTCTCCCGGGTCTGGCACACCTCGTACCTCTCCGACGAGCCCGGGGCGGCGATCGCCCAGCACGTCCGGGACAACGTGCAGGGCTCGGTGTACGCGATCGGCCCGGACTACCAGGGCGGGTGGGACGAGCTGCGCGGCTTCACCGACGCGTTCGCCAAGGCCGGTGGGAAGCTCGCCAACCCCGATGGCAAGACGACGTTCACCCCGTTCCCGGCGACCACCAACTTCACCCCGTACTTCGCCCGGATCAAGGCTTCTGGCGCGGCGGCCGTCTACACCTTCTACGCCGGCAGCGCCGCTGTCGACTTCGTCAAGCAGTACGCGCAGTCCGAGATCAAGGACGTCCCGCTGTACGCGGCCGGGTTCCTCACCGAGGGCGGAGTGCTCAACGCGCAGGGCGAGGCCGCCCGGGACATCTACTCGGTGCTCAACTACTCGCCCGACCTCGACAACGCCGAGAACCGTGCCTTCGTCGCGGCGTGGAAGGGGAAGCACGACGGCTCCCCCACGACGTACGCGCTCGCCTCCTACGACGCGGCGGCGGTGCTGGACCGGGCCATCGGGGCCGCTGGGAGCGACCCGACCCCGGAGGCCATCAACAAGGCCATCGGTCAGCTCGGCCAGATCGCCAGTCCGCGCGGCACCTGGCAGTTCTCCACCGCCACGCACTCCCCCGTGCAGAAGTGGTACCTGCGGCAGGTCCGCCAGGACGGTCGGGCGCTGTCCAACACCGTCGTGGGTGACCTCGCGACCATCGGCCGGTGATCGCGGTGGCGGCCGGCACGAATCGGATCGACCCGTACCTGATCCCGGCGCTGGACGGGGTCGCCTACGGGCTGCTCGTCTTCGTCGCGGCGTCGGGTCTGGTCATCTGTTTCGGCGTCGCCAACATCCTCAACCTGGCGCACGGCACGCTCTACGCGATCGGCGGGTACACCGCCGCCGCCCTGCTCGACGGCGGCTGGGCGAGCCTGGCGTTGGCGCTGGCGGTCGGTGTGCTGGCCGCCGCCGCGGCCGGTGTGCTGCTGGCCGGCCTGCTCACACCTGTCGCCACGGGCAACCACCTCACCCAGGCGCTGCTGACCTTCGGGGTGGCGCTGGCCGGCGGCAGCCTGCTCGTCGCCGGCTTCGGACCCGACGATCCGCAGGTCCAGGTCCCCGCCGCCCTGGACGGGTCGGTCGTCGTCGCCGGCCACCGCTACGCCGCGTACCGGCTGGTGTTCATCGTCGTGGCCGCGGTGCTCGCCGCCGCGCTCTACCTCGTGGTGCGGCGTACCCGGGCCGGGATGCTGGTCCGGGCGGCCGTCGACGACGCGGAGATGGTCGCCTGCATGGGCGTCAGTCCCGCGCGGATCCGGGCCGGTGTGCTCGCCGCCGCCGGCGCGCTGGCCGGCGCGGCCGGGGTCCTGGGTGCGCCCATCATCGGCCCCGGCGCGGACACCGCCGACACCGTGCTGCTGCTGTCCCTGGTGGTCGTCGTCCTCGGTGGCCTCGGGTCGATGGCGGGCACCCTGCTCGCCGCGCTCGCAATCGGGGAGATCCAGACCCTGGGAGTGGCGCTGCTGCCGTCCGCCGCACCGTTCCTGCTGTTCGCCGCCATGGCGGCCGTCCTCGCCGTGCGGGCGCGTGGCTTCGCCACCAACCGGAGGGCGACATGAGGGACGAGGTGATCCGTTGGGTACGCGGCGGTATCGCGGCACTCGTGCTGGCCGGCCTGGTCGTGGCGCCCTGGGTGGTCGACGACTACACCGCGGCGATCCTCGCCCGGACGCTGGCGCTGGCCCTGGTCGGGGTGAGCGTGGCGCTGCTCACCGGCGTCGCCGGCATGCCCACCCTCGGCCAGACCGCACCGTACGCGGCCGGTGCCTACGCCTGCGCCGTGCTCGGCAGCCAGATCTCCGACGTCGGCGTCGTGCAGGTCGCCGTCGCGGCGGGCGCCGGGGCGTTGCTGGCCGCGTTGACCGTGCCGCTGGTCGTCCCCGCCCGAGGGGTGATCGTCCTGATGATCACCCTGGCCATCGGTGAACTCGTCGTGACCGTCCTGGGCCGGTGGCGGTCGGTGACCGGCGGCACGGACGGGCTGGCCGGCCTGTCCCCGGTCCGCCCGTTCTGGGGCCTGCCGGTCCTCGCCAGCGACCAGGCGCGCTACCTGTACACGCTGGTCGTCGTGGCCACCCTGGTCGGCGCGGTGCTGCTCCTGCTGCGTACCCGGTTCGGGTTGCTGCTGCGTGCCGGCCGCGACGACGAGACGCGGCTGCGGGCCAGCGGGCACCGGGTGCCGCTGCACCTGTCCGGCGCGCACATCGTCGCCGGGGCGATCGCCGGTGCCGCCGGCTCACTGCTGGTCGTCGCCCAGCAGTACATTTCGCCCGCCGATTTCGGCTTCGACACCTCCGCGCTGCTGCTGCTCGGTGTCGTCATCGGTGGTACCGCCTCGGTTGGTGGCGCCCTGGTGGGCGCAGCGCTCGTCATCGCCGTCCGGGACTGGCTGTTCGGGGTGCTGCCCGGCCACGCGCCACTGGTGCTGGGCGCACTGTTCGTCGCGACGGTCTACCTGCTGCCGACCGGCGTCCACCGTGCCCCGAGATTGCGCGGCAGGGTGCGCCCGCCGACCGCCCCGCCGAGCCGGCAAGACGCCCCGGCCACCCGTGACCACGCCCCGGTACCGGAGCTACGCGGATGACCGGCCTGCTCAGCGCCCAGGATGTCAGCGTGCGCTACGGCTCGCTCGCCGCGCTCGCCGGCGTCGACCTGTGCATCCACGACGGTCAGCGGCACGCCCTCATCGGCCCCAACGGAGCCGGCAAGACGACGCTGCTCGACGTCATCGGCGGGTCGACGAGGCCACACCGAGGCACTGTGCGGTTCAACGGACGCGACGTCAGCCGGCTGGGCCCGGCGGCGCGGGCCCGCCGAGGCATCAACCGGATACACCAACGGCCCGCGGTGTTTCCCACGCTCACCGCGACGGAGAACGTCGTGGTCGCCGCGCTGCCCCGGGTCGACCGGCGCCGCGGGTGGTGGCCCGGCGGGCACCGACGTGCCGCCCAGCACCGGGCTGGCCCGCTGCTGGACCAGATGGGCCTGGCCGACGTCGCGGCGGTGCAGGCCGGCCACCTCGCACACGGGCAACGACGCCAGTTGGAGATCGCGATGGCCCTTGCCGGTCGCCCCCGCCTGCTGCTGCTCGACGAACCGGCGGCCGGGCTGTCCGCCACCGAGGTCGGCCGGCTGATCGAGCTGCTCCGGGCACTGCCCAGGGCGGTCGCCGTGTTGCTTGTCGAACATCGACTGGACCTGGTGTACGCCCTGTCCGACACGGTCACCGTGCTGCGCGACGGCCGGACGTTGGCCGCCGGGACGCCCGACGAGATCCGTACCTCGCCGCTGGTGCGGCAGGCCTATGCCGACGGGGTGTCCTGATGCTGTGTGTGGAGCGTCTCTGCGCCGGCTACGCCGGCGGAATCGTGCTGCACGAGGTGAGCCTGCGGGTGCCTCCGGGCAGCATCCAGGCGGTGGTCGGTCGCAACGGCGCGGGCAAGAGCACCCTCGTGCACACGATCGCCGGCCTGGTGCGAGCCTCCAGCGGTCGAATCGAGATCGGCGGGGTGCACGTGGCCGGCCGGCACCCCCATCGCGTCGCCCAGTCCGGGGTCGGTCTCGTCCCGCAGGGCCGGCGGGTCTTCTCCCGGTTGACCGTGGCCGAGCATCTCGTCCTGGCGGCCGCACCGTGGCGCGCCGCGACGGCCGGCGGCGAGGGCTGGACGGTGGCCCGGATCCTCGAGCTGCTGCCGAGGCTGGCTGTGCGGCTGCGGCACCGCGGCTGCGAGCTGTCCGGCGGCGAGCAGCAGATGCTCGCGATAGCCCGTGCGCTGCTCGGTCAACCGCGGGTGCTGCTGCTCGACGAACCGTGTGAGGGCCTCGCCCCCGACCTGGCGGCGCGGGTCCGTGAGCTCATCGGTGGCCTGGCCGCCGACGGATTGACCGTGCTGCTCGTCGAGCAGCAGCTCCAGCACGCGATCGAGATCGCGGACCGGGTGGCGGTGCTGGAGTACGGCCAGGTCGTCTATGACCGGCCGACGGCCGAGGCCCGTACGGATCCCGCCCCGCTGGCGGCGATGTTGAGCGTCGCCGCCGTCCCACCGCCCCCGGCCAACAGACCAGCCCCTCGGCTCTGGGCCGACACCCCGTAGGTCACCCGACCCCCTTTTCGGAGAGGTAGACACCGATGGCAACCGCTACCACCGATGGCGCGTACACCTTTGACAACGGCTCGCCGGACGCCGTCCCGCAGATGCAGGCGCTGGAGTCCTTCCTGGATCCGATCACGATGCGTCGCCTGGCCCGCCCGGTGCTGCGCCTGGGGGCGAGGTGCTGGGAGGTCGGTGCCGGCGGGGGCTCGATGGCCCGGCGGATCGCCCGGGCGGTCGGCGAGGACGGTCACGTGCTGGCCACCGACATCGACCCCACGCATCTCGTGGCCGAGGGCAACCTGCACGTACGCCAGCACGACGTCCGTACCGAACCGCCACCCGGGAACGCGTTCGACCTGATCCACGCCCGGCTGGTGCTGCTGCACCTGCCGGACCGACGACGGGTCCTGCGCACGCTCGCCGGCGCGCTGGCTCCCGGCGGATGGCTGGTGGTCGAGGAGTTCGACTGCACCGCGCCACTGCGGGTGCTGACCGCGCCGAGCGACGACGCGGCGAAGCTCTTCGCGCAGGTGATGGACACCATGATGGGTGTCCTGCAGGAGCACGGCGCCGACCTGGGGTGGGCGCAGGACGTGCACACCGAGATGGCCCTCGCCGGTCTGACCGACCTCGACACCATCACCCACTCGCAGAGCTGGGTCGGCGGTTCGACCGGGACGTCGCTCTACGACACGAACTCCCGCCAGTTGGAGCCGGACCTGCTCGCGGCGGGCCTGTCCCCCAACCAACTGCACGCGTTCCGCCGGCTGGTCCGCGACCCCGGGTTCGCCGTCATGTCGTACCACTTCGTCTCCACGCGAGGCCGCCTGCCGGGCTGAGAGGCAGGTGGACCACCGCGCGGAGAACGGTCGCGCCGTCCGTAACTCCTCCGCACAGCACGCCCCCGCTGATCCGGGCAGCTCTACGGAAGGCGCCGACCGAACCGGCCGGGCTTCCCGCCAGGGAGCCCGGCCGGGCCGCGTCTCAGTGGTGGCGGCCCTCGCTCACCCGGTACGTGCGCAGGTTCGGGTCGGCCTTGATCTGGGCCTCGGTGTACTTGATCGTGTCCCAGCCCTTCCCGGAGTAGAGCGCGGTCTGGTCGCCGTACCAGGGGGAGTTCGGGTTGGTCGACTGGGAGTAGGTCAGGATCTGCCGCCCGGACGGTCCGTGCGGGCCCAGCTCGACGGCCATCACGAACGACGAGCCGTGCACCACCTTCGGGTAGCCGACGCCCGGCACCCGATTGTTGATGATCATGTTGAAGATGCCGGCCTCGGCCCGTCCACCATGGATCGGGATACGCCGGTCGCCGCGCGGCTCGGTCTGGATGTCGCCGAGACGGGCGTCGAGCGGGATGCCGGCGAGGCGCTGCACCGCGTCGGCGAGCGCGGTGCGGACGCCCGGGTTGGTGGTGTCGAGCCGGCGCGGCGTGCGCACCGGATCGCTGGCGGCGAAGGTGTCGGCGAAGCGCAGCCCGTTGGCCAGGACGAACTCGGTGAACAGGTGGGCGCCGCGGCTGTTCAGGTCGGCGTGCAGGTCCCAGCGGGCCAGTGCGGTGCAGGCGGCACGCAGATCGACGGTCGCGCCGTTCGACGCGGTGCCGGTGGGCTGGGCGGTGCAGAGCGCCACCAGGTCGTCGCGGACCAGTTCACCGCCGTACACCCGGTTGCCGAAGACCGTCCGCCACAGCCGGTCGGCGGTGAACCCGCGCCCCGGCAGCCCATCGGTGCCGGCGAGGCGCTGCTGCACCTGGTCGAGGCCGAGACGGGTCCGCAGGCTGCGCGGGGTGCGTTCGTCGCCGATGATCCGCGCGTAGCCCTCGAGCGGGGCCTGCGGGTTGGCCAGCCAGTAGCTGTCGTTGGAGTTGGTGACGTAGTCGGTGCGGAAGCGGACAGGCAGGTTCGCCGGGCCGAGGATGCCGGGCACGGCGGCGTCCGGGTCGGCGCCGAGCGCGCAGGCCGACCGGGAGCCGTCCAGGACGGCCTGGCCGCTGCTGGCGTAGAGCGGCTGGAACGGCGCCGGGATGCAGGCGGCGGCGAGGGCGTCGGTCACCCGGGGCACCACCGAGTGGTCGGCGTAGAGCGCCTCACCGCGGGCGTCGGCGGCGATCACGTTGACCCAGGGCAGGAACTGGTAGCGGTCGAGCACCCTCTTCAGGTCGCGGACCGTCTTGGCGCGGCCCATCTGCAACCAGCCGTCGAAGGCCCGGTTGTTGGTGGCGTTGATGTCGGTGATGGCGTACGCGGTGCCGGCGGTCCAGTCGAAGGTGCCGGGCACCACCACGACCGGCCCGAAGTGGGTGTCGTGGAAGGTCCGGCTGACCGGTACCGTGCCTCCGTTCGGACCGGGCACCTGGACGGTGACCGTGCGGGTGGTCATCTTTCGCGGCTTGCCGTCCAGGTAGTAGGACGTGGGGTCGCCCGGGACCAGCGCGAGGCGGTGCCACACGAACCGGCGGGCGGTGGAGACTGTGTGACTCCACGCGAGGGTGCGGTTGTGCCCGATCTCGACGATCGGATCGCCGATGAGCGCGGCGCCCTCGACGTCGTACCGGCCGGGCACCTTGAGGTGCATCCGGTAGAAGCGTTCCGCGCCGTCCCATGGAAAGTGCGGGTTGGCCAGCACCATGCCGCCCCGGTTGGCGGTCGCCGCGTCGCCCAGCCCGTACGCGTTGCTGCCCACCCCGGCGGGCGCGCCGTCGCTGGCGGCGAGCACCGCCGCCGCGCCGGGCGCGTCCTGGACGGCAGCCGGGCCGGTGGCGGTGGGCGGCGCGGCGGCGACGATCCCGTCGAGCACCGCGCGGGAGCCGGCCCGGACCATGCTGGCCCAGGTGGTACGCCAGATGTCCAGCTCGGTGATCGGGCGCACCCACGGCTTGGCCCGGCACGCCGGGTCGGTGAGCTTCGCCGCACCTGTGCGGCGTAGGTAGGAGTTGTAGCCGGCGACGAAGCCGCGGATCTGGTCGCGGACGTCGTCGGACGGCGAGTGCACGCCGTCGCGGCGGCCGTCGAGCAGCCCCTCCACCGCTCGGTCGTCGATGGCCTTGCGGAAGAACAGGTCGCTGCGCACGTTCGCGTCGGTCGGGCCGGTCGCGCCGAAGTAGCGGGAGCGCTCGCCGTTGACCGTCACCACCTTCTCGGCGATCACGCAGAGGTTGTCCTCCGCCTGCACGTACCCCACCCCGAAGCCGAGGTTGGCGTAGCTCGTGGCGGTGATGTGCGGGACGCCGTAGGACGCGCGGCGGATCTCGGCCGAGTAGCCGTGATCGCGCTGGTGCGCGCCGGCCGGAGGCGTACTCAACCCGGCCACGACCAGGCCCAGGACCACCCCCGCCGCGCCGAGGCGTTGTGCTGCTGTCACCGCGTCCTCCCCCCGTCGCGTCCCCCAGACGCCGTTGCCGGAGGGACATTCACGTTGGTCGGCATTCTCGCCGCTGTTGTGCCGCCCCGTACACCCCGGCGCGCCGACCGCGCGCCGTGGTGCGTTCAGTGGCAGCCGGCCGGCGCGCAACGGCGAGGGCCCCACCGCCTCGGCGACGTGCCGGGCCCGGTGTCAGAGGCGTGTCAGGGCCCGTGTCGGTGGCGTGTCAGGGCCGTGTCAGGCGACCCGCGCAGGCTCTACGACATGACAACTGACCTGGTGATCGAGGCCGAGGGCCTCGTCAAGACCTTCGGGCGGACGAGAGCGCTTCAGGGCGTGGACCTCGCCGTGCCCCGGGGGACGGTGCTCGGGGTGCTCGGCCCCAACGGCGCCGGCAAGACCACCGCCGTACGCATCCTCTCCACGCTCCTGGTCCCGGACGGCGGCAGCGCCCGGATCAGCGGCTTCGACGTGGTACGCGACGCCGAGCGGGTCCGGCAGACGATCGGGCTCACCGGCCAGTACGCCTCGGTCGACGAGGACCTGACCGGACGGCAGAACCTGGAGCTGTTCGGCACGCTGCTGGAGCTGGGGCGCACCGGCTCCCGACGGCGGGCCGCCGAACTGCTCGAATGGTTCGATCTGACCGCGGCCGCCGACCGGCAGGCCAAGACCTACTCCGGCGGTATGCGGCGGCGCCTGGACCTGGTCGCGAGCCTGGTCGGCTCGCCGGATGTGATCTTCCTGGACGAGCCGACCACGGGGCTCGACCCGGCCAAGCGCGAGGACATGTGGGACGTGGTCCGATCGTTGGTCACGAACGGCTCGACCGTGCTGCTCACCACGCAGTACCTGGAGGAGGCCGACGCGCTCGCGGACGCGATCACGGTGATCGACCACGGCCGGGTCATCGCGTACGACACACCCGAGGGGCTCAAGCGGGTGGTCGGCGGTCAGACGCTCGAGGTCCGGCCGTCCGACCCCGCCCACCTGCGGCGGGTCGCGGCGATCCTGTCCGAGGTCGGCTCCGGCGCGCAGGCCGACGAGATCCGCAAGGGCGTGCTCGCGGTGCCGGTCACCGACGACGAGGCCCTGACCGAGAGCGTCGCGCGGTTCGCCGCCGCCGGCATCGCGGTCACCGAACTCTCCCTGCACCTGCCGAGCCTCGACGAGGTGTTCTTCACCCTCACCGGGCGTACGGCATCCGAGGACGACACCACCCGCCTGAAGGAGGTCGCCGCATGAGCACCCTGGTCAGCGCAGCACCCGCGAAGAGCCCGGCGCTCTCGGCGGCCGTTCCGAACCCTCGACCGTTCCGGCTGGTCCGGCACTCCCTGGCGCTCGCCAAACGCAGCCTCATCAAGACCTTGCGTACGCCCGAGGCGCTCATCGACGTCACGCTGCAACCGGTGCTGTTCCTGGTCATCTTCGTGTACATCTTCGGCGGCGCGGTCGCCGGATCCACCCATGACTACCTGCAGTTCCTGTTGCCCGGCATCCTGGCGCAGACGATCGCCACCGGCGCCATCGCGATCGGCGTCAACCTGAACACCGACATCGCCAAGGGCATCTTCGACAGGTTCCGGTCGCTGCCGATCCCCCGCTCGGCGCCGTTGGTCGGCGCGGTCCTGGGCGACGTCGTACGGTACGTGATCGTCACGATCTCGACCCTCGCGATCGGTTACGTGCTCGGTTTCCGGATCGACTCGGACCCGTTCCGGGCGATCGCCGGTTGCCTGCTCGCTGTGCTGTTCGCGCTCTGCCTGAGCTGGCTGCCGGTGTTCGTCTCGATGAAGGTGCGTACCCCGGGCGCCGTGCAGGGCCTGATGTTCGCGCTGATCATGCCGCTGAGCTTCGCGTCGAACGTGTTCGTCAGCGCCGACACCCTGCCGGGCTGGATGCAGGCGTTCGTGGACGTCAACCCGATGACCCACCTGGTGGCAGCGGTGCGCGGACTGTTCCTCGGCACACCGGTCGGCTCACATGTGTGGTGGACGCTCGCCTGGTGTGCCGGCTTCGTGGCGGTGTTCATGCCGCTGGCGTTGCGCGCGTACCGCAAGAAGATCTGACCTGGGCGAGCAGGTCGTCCATCAGCTCGCGGACCCGGGCGATGACCGCGGCGACCGGCCGCTCGCGCCACACGGCCAGCAACGGCTCACGCTGCTCCTCATCCCCGAGGGCGGCGGTGAGCCGTTCGGCGTCGCCGGGCGGGCCGAGGAACCCGAAGGTGGCGCCGACGCGCGTTCCGAGCGCGAACAGTTCCCGCACGGTAGCGACGTCACCCCGGTACGCCGCGAGTTCGGCGCCACCCAGCGCCCATGACCCGATGACCGGCAGGTCTCTCGTCGACAGCGCCTCGTCCCGGGCGAGCCTCAGCAACCCGGCCGCGGTGGCGTCGGCGTCCTGGCTCGAGCCGGGCCGCACCTGGGCCACCCGCAGTTGCAGGACCGCCACCGCGACCCGGAGCATGACGCGCGGCTGCGGTGGCCCGCCGGCCCACCCGGTCAGCCTCCGGGTCACCCCGTCAGCGTGGTCGAGCGCCTCGTCGTACCGCTCGCGTTGCCACGCGAGGTGGGCCAGCCCGAGGCGCGCCAGCGCGGAGTCCAGCTCCTCGGCCTCGCCCGGCGCCGCCGTCTCGCCCAGCCGCCGCTCGGCTTCCGGGTCGCCGGTCAGAGCAAGCTGCGCGTCCAGCCGTACCCGGATCGACCGGGCATCCTGCGCCGCGCCGACCAGTTCCATGTGCCGGATGCTGCGCGCCAGCCACTCGGCCGACTCGGTGCCCCCGCTGGGAATCAGGAACTGCCCGATCGCGCCCGCCGCCATCGCCATGCCCCAGTGGTCACCGGCCACCTCGAAGCGGCGGTACGCCAGCTCGGCGTCGACCACCGACGGCTCGGCCATGCCGCCGTTCTCCCGGATGGCGGCGCGGGCGAAGTGGCCGAGGCCCTGCACGTACGGGTCCGGGTGCGCGATCATCTCGGCGGCACCCTTCATGCTCTTTTCCTCGTCGGAGGCGTCGAACGCGGGCAACGCCGACGCCAGAACGCTCTGCCGGGGCGACATCTCCGCGGGCCGCTCGGCGAGGAGCGTCCGCAGGGCCCGGCGGGCGAGTACGGCGAGTCGGAGCTCGCCGCTGATACCGGCGTTGACGCCGATCGCCAGGCACAACCAGGCGAGCCGGTCCGCGTCGGGCAGTGGTCGGCCGGCGGCCCGGCCGCGCAGGATCCCCGATGCCCGCCGCCGGCCCGGATCCTCGACGTGCAACAGTCCCCGCGCCCAACCGATGACCTCGAGGTGCAGGCCGCGCACCGACCAGAGGTGGAACAGCGCGGCGGCGACGTCGACCGTCGCCGGCTCGTCACCGGACCCGAGCGCCCACCGCAGGCCCGCGATCAGGTTCTCCTGCTCGGCGGCGCAGCGGGCGAGCGCCTCGATCTGGCCGGGCCCGACGAAATGATCGGCGAACGCCACCGCCTGCTCCCGGGCCCAACCGACCAGGCCGGCCATGGCCGGCTCCCGGTCACCGACCGCGTCGAGCCGGGCCTCGCCGTACTCGCGGACGGTTTCGAGCATCCGATAGCGGGGCGGGTCGTCCCCCTCGACCAGGGTCAGCAGGGACTGTTCGACGAGCGTCGCCAGGCCCCGCCGTACGTCCGGGGTCCGGGCGACCGCGGCGGCGAGGTCCGCGGTGAACGCCGCGGGAATGACCGCGAGCCGTTGGAGCAGCTCGCGGTCCTCGGGTGCGAGCAGTTCCCGGCTCCAGTCGACCATCGCCCACAGGCTCGCGTGCCGTTCCGGCAGCCCTCGCAACGCGTCGTCGAGCAGCGCGAACCGGTCGGTCAGCCCGGCGAGCACGTCGTCGATCGGCATGTGCCGCAGCCGCGCGGCAGCCAGTTCGAGAGCCAGCGGCAGGTTGTCGAGCCGGTGGCACAGCGCGAGCGCCCGTTCGGTGTCCCAGGTGGGCACCGCGCCGCCGGCCGTCGCCCGGGCCTGGATCAGCCCGAGTGCGTCGTCGTCGGGCAGCGCGGTCAGGCGGTGGACCAGTTCGCCGGCCAGGCCCAGCGGGGCCCGGCTGGTGGCGAGGACCGCGACCTCGGGCGGGACCACCGCGATCAGGTCCGCGACGACGGTGGCCGCCGCGTCCAGGACATGTTCGCAGTTGTCCAGCACGATCAGCCCGTCGAGGTCCGGCGCCACGGCGCGCAACCGTTCCTCGGGGCTGAGCACCCGCCGTTCGAGGCCCAGGTTGCCGCCGGTCGCCGAGGTGTCCGCGCCGCCGAGTGCCGCGAGCACCGTGGGCAGCACCTCGTCGGGCGAGCGCAGGCCGGCGAGTTCGATCACCCGTACCGACTGCCCGGCCGCCGCCGCGCGCCGCGCCACCTCGGCGGCGAGCCTGGTCTTGCCCGCGCCGCCGGTCGCCACGATCGTCACCAGCGGCGCCTCGGTCAGCGCTCCGCCCACCGTCTCGACGTCCCGCTCCCGGCCGACGAGGGCGGTCATCGACCGGCGCCACGCGGCGGGCAGGGCGATCCGCGCCGGAGGCCGCGGTGGCGCCACGACGGCCGGGGTGGTGAGTTCGCCGCGCAGCAGCGCCAGGTGGACCTGTGTGATCACGGGCGACGGGTCGGTGCCGTAACGGTCGGCCAGTTCGGCGCGGAGTCGCTCGACCACCTCGAGCGCGTCCGCGTCCCGGCCCTGGGCGGCGAGCACCCGGACGAGCAGGGCCGCCGACGGCTCGTCCGGCGGCGTACGCGCGACGAGCCGGCGCAGGTCGACCTCGTCGAGCGGTCCCGCACCGGCGAGTGCGGCCTGTGCGCGCAGCGCCGCGACGTCCGCGAACAGGCGCGTCTCCTCGGCGGTCACGAGTTCCGGGACCTCGGGGAACAGCGCACGGGCCCGGTCGGCCGGGTCGCGGGCGCCCGGGGCGTCACCGGTACGGAGTGCCGCACGCCCCCGCTCGACGAGCGTCCGCGCCTCGACCGCGTCGACGGAGATCTTCTCGGCGGGCAGGCGGTATCCCGCCGGAACCGCGACCACGGGCAGCCCGAGACGGCGTACCCGGGACACGAGCGCCTGGACGGCACCGGTCGCGTCGTCGGGGGGCGTGCCGTCCCACACGGCGTCCACGAGCAGCGTGGTGGAGACCGCTCGGCCGCGCGCGTCGACGAGCGCGCGGACCACCGCGGCGAGCCGCTCCCCCCGGACCGGCCGGCCGTCGACGGCGAGCGGCCCGAGGATGGTGATCTGCACGGACCCAGCATCCCCCACCTCGTCCATCGAGCCGCCGGCAACCCGCTCGTGGTCACCGGCCCTCGTGTGCGGCGCTAGAGGGTGTGCGCCGGGGTGGCGGCGGTCCGGCGCCGGAACAGGCCGAGCCGCAGCGCCCGGAGCAGGGTGCCGGGGCGGCTCAGCGTCGCCGGGTGGTCGAGCATGGTGGTGACCCGGCCCAGCCGGGCGTTGAGCACCGGATCGGCCAGCGACGTCCGGAAGACCAGGTCTCCGAACCACTTGGTGACCTTGTACCCGGGTGGGTACGGGCCGTTGACGTGTGGCAGCTCGATGTCGGCCGAGGTGGAGATCTGCCAGGCGGCGTCGACGATCACCCGCACCTGGTCGAAGTACGCCCGCGCCGCCTGCTCGTGCGGTTTCGGATCCGAGCGCAGGTACGCCGACAGGCAGGACGCGTGCAGCATCGCGGAGGTCATGCCCTGGCCGTACACCGGGTTGAAGGACGCTATCGCGTCTCCGGCCGCGACCAGGCCGGCGGGCATCCGGTCGAGCTTGTGGAAGTCCCGGCGTCGGCTGTCCGCCTGGTGGTACGTGACCACCCCGCCGAGCATCTCGCCACGTTCGGCGATGTCGCCGAACATGTGCGGATAGTGCTGGCGGCAGCGGGCGGTGAAGTCGGCGACGTCGCGGCTGGGCCGGTCCTCGTCGTAGCCGGCCACCAGCATGATCCAACGGCCACCCTCGACCGAGTTGATCCCGCCGATCCGGGCGGAACGGCCCTTGCCGGCCATGGTGTGGTAGACCACCACCCAGGTGTCGCTGACCGCCGTGTCCTGCTTGTAGAGCGCGGTCGCGTAGTTCAGTTTGATCGGCATCCGCTGCATCGGCGGGCGCGGCCACCCGTTGTCGGCCAGCCAGTCGCTGAGCCGGCTGGACCGGCCCATCGCGTCGACCACGAGGTCCGCCGGTTCGACGATCGGCTCGGTCCCGCCGTCCGGCACGTACCGCGCGCCGGTGACGCGCCGGTCGGCGAAGACCAGGCCGTCCGCGCGGCCGTACACCATCCGGATGTTGTCGATCGCGAGCGTCCGCCGCCGGACCAGCGCCTCCAGGAACGGGCGCGTGGTGATCAGCATCGGGCCGGTGCCGGACGGTTCCGGCGGCAGCCCCAGCACGCCGTTCACGAAGATCTTCGCCGCGCCCTGGTCGGTCGGCGGCGGCGGGGCGCCGGCCGCGAGCGCCTCGTCGACAATGCCGGGGAACCAGCGTTCCAACTGGATCTGACCCGACGGCAGCAGCGCGTGCACCTGGCTGCCCTGCGGCACACCGGGACGCGGCCCGTCATCCACATCGGACGGATCTCGCTCGATGACGAGCACCTCGTCGGCATGGTCACTCAACACCCGAGCCGCCATGAGCCCGGCGATGCTGCCGCCCAGCACCACCGCCCGCCGCATGACCACCCGGGTCTCGGCCGGGGGTTCCGCTGTCGCTATCTCCGAGAAGAGCCGGGACGGCGAGGGGGGCATACGGTCACTCCTCGAGTGGTCGGGAAACCTCGGCATCCACGACCGTAACCACCAGAGGCGCCGCAGTCAGTGGCAGCGGACCCACCATTTCTGGTCCGCACCGGCGGCCGACCCCGCTCAGCAACGTCGATGCGCGAGGCACGGCAGCAATTCGCAGGCCCGGACCCGTCTTGACAGATCATTCGGCGGTTAGGTTAGCCTAACCTCATGCACAAGCAGCTGGCGTCGGCCGCCGGGGAAGACCGCCTGTCGGGCGTCGGCCTCCACCTGGGTTACCACGCCGTGACCGTGGTGCACGGCGCGGCGATCCGCTTCCGTCGGGGTGCGGTGACCGCGCTCGTCGGGCCCAACGGCAGTGGCAAGTCGACCCTGCTGCGCGCCCTCGCTCGGCTGCACCCGATCGAGGCCGGCGTGGTGCACCTCGCCGACGGCGGCGCCCCGGTCAGCCTGCCGGCCGTGGCGAACCACCCCCGGTAGCAGGCCGGACCGAACCCGAGAGAGGCACCATGACCGAGACCATGCCCATCGCCCCGTGGCGCCTGTTCACCGTCGAGGTCCGGGCGGTACGCCGGCTGAGCCCGTCGTTCGTCCGGGTGACCTTCACCGGGCCAGACCTCGACCGCTTCGCCGACAACGGTTACGACCAGCGGATCAAGCTGGCGCTGCCGCTGCCCGGCCAGCGTGAGGTGCGTCTGCCGGAGGGACCGGACTGGTACGCGAAGTGGCGGGCCCTGCCCGAGCACCTGCGCAATCCCGTGCGCACCTACACCGTACGGGCGGTCCGGCCGGAGCTGGCCGAGGTCGACGTCGACCTGGTGCTGCACGGCGACAGCGGCCCGGCGACCCGCTGGGCCGCGCGGGTGCGCGCCGGCGACGAGATCGCCATCCTCGGGCCGGACGCCGGCTACGACGGTGACCACGGCGGGATCGAGTTCCGGCCGTCAGCGGCGACGAGCCTGCTGCTGGCCGGGGACGAGACCGCCGTACCGGCCATCAGCGGCATCTGCGAACGACTTGGAAGCGATGCCCGTGGCACAGTCGTGCTGGAGGTGCCCGACGTGGACGACGTGCTGCCGCTGGTGGCTCCGCCGCGAGTCGAGGTCCGCTGGCTGGTCCGGGGCGCGGACGGGCACGGCAGCCGGCTGGTTCCGGCCGTCGCCGCCGCGGCGGGGGAACTGCTGGCCGGTGACGCGACGGGCGCCGCCCAGCCCGTCGCGGACGTGGACGTCGACACCGAGATCCTGTGGGAGGTCCCGGACGTGGTGCCACCGGTTCCGCTGTACGCGTGGCTGGCCGGGGAGGCCGGCGTCATCCGTACCCTGCGCCGACACCTGGTCGCGGAGCGGGGTCTCGACCGGCGGGCCGTGGCGTTCATGGGCTACTGGCGGCTCGGCCGCGCCGACCCGGCCTGAGTCGCCGCCGTGCCCGCCGAAGCGCTCCCGCCCGCCGCACGCCGCCGCCGGGCCAGGTGACCGGCGAACGCCAGCAGCAACAGGGCCTCGGCGAGCAGCACGGCCACCGCCCAGCCGGGCCCGAGCCAGCCGGCCAGCGAGACGTACCAGAACCGGACCAGCAGCGTCAGCACGGTCACCGCGAAAGCCGCCGACGCCAGGCCGTATCCGGTGTAGACCAGCCGGTTCCGGCGGCGGTAACCGGCGACCGTGGCAGGGCCGCCGCGCAGCAACCGACCCCAGAACCGATAGGTGTCGGCCCGCAGGTCGGCCAGGTTGAGGGCGTGGCTGAGCATGTGGTAGCCGTCCAGGCGCAGGAACGGCACCAGGTTGAGCGCGGCCGTCGCGGTGCCGAAGAGCAGCATGGTGCCGGCCAGGTCGCGCAGCGCACCGGCCCCCACCCAGGCCCGGATCGCGGCGAACGGCACCAGGGCCAGCATGCTGACGAACACGCCGGCGAACGCGGTGGCCACCCGACGCCGCGGGGTGAAGAGCACGATGTCGTCGACCTTGCAGTACGGCGCCAGCAGCGGGAACCGCCACATCAGCCCGATCTCGGTGACCCGCCCGCCGAAGTGCCGGCAGGTCAGCCCGTGCGCGCACTCGTGCACGAAGACGATCGCCCAGGTGATCACCACTGCCGCCACGATCGCGGCGAGCGGGCGGTGTCCGGAACCCACCCCGTGCATCAGGTCCGGCAGGTGCACCGCGACGTAGCCGGTCACGGCGAGCACGGCCAGCAGGGCGGGCAGCACGAACCCCCAGCTGAACAGCGCGCCCAGCCTCGGGAGCAGCCGGGTGAAGAGCCGGTCCGGGTCGAAGAGCGGCCACCGGGCCGACAACGCCCCCCGCCGGGCGTTCGCCGCGCCCTCGGCGGCCGAGGCGGTCAGGCGGGCGATCGTCTCCGGGTCGGTGGCGTCGGCGAGCAACTGTCGGCGGTGCAGCATGCCGAAGAGCTGCTGCCAGTTCTCCGGCCCGAGCCGGCGCCGGTACGTCGCGGCGTACTCGGCCGCGAGATCGTCGAGCGTGCGGGTGCCGTCCATCCGGGAGAGCAGGAAGTGCTCCCGTGGCCCGACCCGGTAGTACCAGCCGGTCTCGCCGTCCTTGACGTGGTGCACCAGCTTCTCGCCCCGCCACTGGCCGGGGCCGAGCACGACCGTGGCGCGCAGACGGGGGCGGGCCCAGGTGGCGTCGACCGTCGTCATCGCGCGCCGGCCGGTGCCTCGTCGAGCAGCGCGGCACGCATCAGGTACGACAGGTAGATCTCGTCCAGGATGCTCACTCCGAGCCGGTTGTTTGTCATGTGCACGTAGGAGCTGAGCAGGATGGGCAGCGCGGCGTCGAGGTCCGTGAGCGGGGTGGGCTCACCGCCGCCGCGCTGAAAGACCAGCTCACCGTCTCGCGCCAACGCCACCACCCGCTCGCGCAGCGCCCGGCAGTGCGCCCGCCAGCGGCCCTCGACGCCGCCCACGCGCGCGGTCGACTGCTCCCGCGCCGCCGCGCGGATGTCGGCGAGCCGACCGCGCAGCGCGGCGTCCATCCGCCGGTAGCTGGTGTCGAAGCTGGCGTGGTAGTCGTCGCTGGGCTCCGAGTAGGAGACCTCCCAGAACCGCCGGTACTCGTCGAGAAAGCCGGCGATCCGCCGGTCGTCGTCGAGGAAGACGGCGCACATCATCATGGCGAGCTGCGCGGAGAGCCCGAGCAGCACCGGACGGACGTGCACGTTCGTGGTGGCCAGCAGGTCGAGCACCACGTCGCTGGACTGCTCGAAGTGCCACTCGGCCAGCTCGACGCCGGCGGGGCCGCCGTACCGGCCGTACTCGCGTTCGTACGGGATGTGGTGGTAGCTGTTGTTCGCCCGCATCGGCATGACGCCGTCCGGGCCGTACTCCTCGTCCCACCGCTGCGCGCCGTACTCGGCGAGGAACATCTGCCGGTACAGGTCGCCCAGGCCCGCGTTGTCCACCTCGTAGAGCGCGGGCCGGCGGCGCAGGAACGCGTCGATGGCCGCGTCCACCCGGGCGCGGACCGCCGCCGGGTCGACGCCGGGGGCGGGCAGCACCCGCAACCGGACGTGTGGGCCCTCCATCCAGTACTTGATGAAGAAGTACCGGCTGATCAGTCCCTCGGCGCGCAGCTCGTCCACCAGCGGACGAACCCCCTCGACAAGCATGGGGTTGGCGTTGCTGGCGTAGAAGACGTGCACGCTGAGCCAGCCGTGGTCGGTCGGCGCGGGGTGGTCAGTCATGGTCTGCTCCAACTCGGACACCGTTGAGTTCGACGGTCAGTTCGGTGACGTACGTGCCGGTGCCGTCGTGCAGCACCTGCTCGTCAGCGCCCGGCAGCATCTCGGTCAGCACCAGCCGGCTGCCGGCGGCACGCGCCGTCGCGTCCAGCAGTTGCAGCGAGAAGTGGCTGTCGAGGTCCACGTAGAGCGGCTTGTGGTCCGGCCGGGCGCCGCCCTGCGCGGCTGGCTGGGCCGCGTCGTCCCCGGCCACCGGGGCGAGCCGGGTGCCCTCCGGGGTGGCGAACAGGCGGCGCGGCAGGCCGTTGTCGCGCCGCCACCGCTGCCAGGCGAGGAACCACTCCGCGTCGCTCTGCCCGGCCGTACGCGACGGTAGGTGATCCGGGTGCAGCTTCCACATCCGCCGTTGCAGGACCAGGTCGCCGTGCACGATACGGGGGTATCCGGCGATGCCCCGGCCGGGCAGCGGCACGGTCGTACCGGCCCACAGGTCGGGTTGCGCCATGCCCAGGTAGGCGAAGGTGAGCAGCACCTGCTGCACCTCCGGCAGCGCCATCGGCAGCAGGAACCCGAGATAGACCGGGATGACCTCGGCGTCGAGCCGCCGCGAACGCAGCAGCAGCCGGTCGGCGACCGGGTCATGCTCCACGCTGAGGTCGTCCATGTCGATCTGCTCGGCCGCCGGCCGGTGGCTGATCTCCCCCGGGCAGACCAGCTCGTACGGTGTGACAACGGGGTGCAGGTTGAGATTGGTCGCGTCGTACCCGCCCTTGATCTCGGCGAGCACCGCGCCGGGCGGTTGGAGCCGGACGAGTTCGGCGCGGAGCGCGCCGGCGAGGTCCTGCTCGGCGAAGAGGTGCGCGAAGCGGGAGAAGAGCAGGGTCATTCCCGAGTAGACCCGGTTGACCACCACCCGGTGTCGTCCGCCCTGGTCGGCGAGCTGGAGGAAGAACGACCGGGGGTCGAGCGTGCCGAGCGTCTCCGGCACCATGGCGGCGATGTCGGTCATGAAGGCGTCGTCGAGGGCCAACTCCTCGGCGCCGGCCGGCAGCCGGTCGTACGCCTCGTTCATGCGCCGGGCCACCTCCAGCCGGGCGTCGTCGAGCGCGGTGATCTCCTCCTGCCGGAACCAGTTCTCCTGCCGGACGTACCGGTTGTCCGCGTCGAACGCCCGGCGGCGCATCATCCGGCCGCTGTAGTGCTCGAAGAAGTCCTGCTGGAACTCGTGGGCGAAGGTGAGCAGGTCGTCGCAGCGACCCCCGGCGCCGTACCGGGCCCGGAAGAAGCCCTTGGTGGCCAGCCGGCGGGGCAGGTTGATGTCGAACACCGGCATGATCCGGGCGAGCGCCCGCAGGCCGGGTAGGACCTCCCGCTCCCAGCGCTCGCGGTCGGCGGTCACCGGGGCGCCGGTGTGTCGCGTGGCGTCCTCGTAGATGAGGGTGCGGGGGGCCGGGACATCGGGGCGGCCGAGGTCGGTGTGGGCGGCGACCAGCTCGTCACGGATCCCGTCCAGCGCTCGGCGACGCGCCGGCAGGTCGGCCGCCGGATACGCGGTGGCCAGCCGGTTCGCGGTGGTCACCCGCTCGGCGAGCCGGTCGGACCAGTCCCGGCCAATCCGCCGCAGCGCCGCCGCGTACCCCTGGACCGGGTCGTCGTCGTGGATGTCCAGTTGCAGGTTCGGCACCACCAGTAGACCGACCCGCAGCAGGTGGTGCAGGTACTGGGCGATCTCCTCGGCCGGGCGTCCGTCGGTGGCCAGCTCGGTGGCCAGGTCGTCCATCCGTCGTACCCGGCCGCCGGCGAGCGCGTCCAGGATGTCGTGCAGCACCCGCCCGGTGGGGAGCACGAAGAGCGACTCGTGGATCGACTCCAGGGTGATCGCGGCGTCGCCGTCCTCCGAGCTGGTCCGGCGGCGGCGCAGGTAGCGCAGCCGGCCGTGGGCGATGCGCCAACCGCTCGTCACGGTCACCGGAAGGTCGGCGCGGAGCGTCTCGTCGGCGAGCACGATGCTCGACAACCGGCCCAGCGCCGCCAGGTTGAGCCGGGCGCTGGCCCGCGTCGCCGTGACCGTCTCGCCGGTGCTCGGCGCGACGTCGAGGAGTCGGCCGCCGCCGGTTTCGAAGGTGCCGACGTTCACGGTGGTCAGCGTGCTGAACGGGCTGGTCTTGGCGGCGGTGCGGTAGGCGTACTCCAGCAGGGACCGCTCCACCCGGCGGGCCCGTTTGCCGAGCGGGCCGGTCCCGGTGAGGTAGCCGGTGAGGTACCGGTCCAGCGACGGGGAGGCGAGCAGGATGCCACCGCGCAGGTTCGGGTCGTCGGCGAGGCCACGCAGCACTGTCCGCCGCCGCCCCAACTCGTCGTCGAGCACCGCCGGGCCGGCGGCCAGCTCCCGGCGGTACGCGGCGAAGGTCTCCAGCCAGTGGGCCAGGTCCCGGTGGGTGTCCGCGCCCAACGCGGCAGCCGGCCAGGCCGACGGGTCGGCGGGTCGGGGCGGGCGGAGGTTGAACACGTCCCGGCGCAGCCGGATCAGCCGTTGCCGCAGCCCGTCATCTGTCACGTTCCGGCCCACCGCGACCTCGAGCGCGTCGGCAAGGTCCCGGCCGGTCACCCGGAGCCGGTCCTGCAGGTCGAGCACGCGGCGGGACCAGTCGGCGGTCCGGTCGAAGGCGAGCTGGTCGGCGACCTCGATGGGCAGTCCGGCGGTGCGCAGCATGAACACCCCGGGCATCCGCCAGGAGACCGGGGTCACCGGGGGTGCGGGCAGGGACACCGTCACGGGTCTCTCCTTCGTCGACGGATGGTCACGGGTCGGACGTCCGCCGCCGGCGTCGGCGCGGCGGCACGGGACGGGGCGGTCACAGCCGGTACGCCAGGTCGGCGGTGGCCTCAGGATGCCGCCCGAGGAGCAGGAAGAGCACGGTTCGTTCGTCGGTGCCGTCCAGCCCGAGGGCGGTGTTCATGGCGACGTTGTCGAAGCCGAGCACCGCGCCGCAGCCCAGGCGTTGCGCGGTGGCCGCGCAGTACGCCCGCTGGGCGACTGTGCCGACCTCGGCGTTCAGCATGCGGTAGCCACGGGGGCCGAACACGTCGAGGACCGCGTCCGGCCGGCCGGAGATGGCCAGCACCGCGCCGACCTGACCCATCGTGTAGTTGGTGAGGAAGTACTGCTGTTGCAGGAAGGCGGACATCCCACCCTCGGGTTCGGAGCCGGCCGGCAGCAGGGCGTGGCGCCGCTCGCAGTAGGCGTAGCCGCCGCCGGGCAGCCCGTCGACGTGGTTGGCGAAGACCCAGAGCCGGGTCAGCTCGGGCCCGCCGTCGGTTCGTTTGATGTCCGCCGGGTACCGCCGGGCGGCGGCGGCGAAGGCGAGCGTGGTGCCGAGGTCGGCCGCGGTCAGCTCGGGCGGCCGACGGAACCGGCCGAAGCTGCTGGACCGGCTGGCCAGCACCGCCGACAGTGGACGGCTGAGCCGGTCCAGCCGCGGCGCGGGCAGGGCGACCGGCTCGCCCGGCAGGTCCCGGGGTGCGGCGGATTCGACGGTGTCGGGGGCGGGTCGGGCCAACGTGGCCGCCGCCCGGTGGACCGCGGTGACCGCGGGGAAGTCCCGTATCCGGCGGGACCGTTCGAAGGCGGGGTAGCGGGCGCGCACCCGCGCGGTGGCGTCCGCCGGTGCCGCCGGTGAGCGGGTGTCGGCGCCGGTCCAGTCCACCGGCACGACCGCGAAGACGCTCTCCGCGTCGCTGTCCAGGTCGAGCAGCCGGTCCAGGGGCGCCGGATCGAAGCAGAGCAGCCGCCGCAGGGGTACGCCCAGAGCGGGCGCCAGCAGATCCCAGGAGCCGAGCAGAGCGCCGAGATCCTGGGTGACCACGTGGTAGCAGAAGCTGTTGTACTTGAAGGAGTTCTTCCAGAACCGGATGCCGGCCAGCAGGTAGCTGTCGCCGCCGGTACCCGGGCCGTCGGTGCCGAGGGCGGCGCGGACGGTGCCTGTGACGTCGCCGAGCAGCAGCCGCTCCAGCACGTGCGCTCCGGTGTGGTAGTGGTAGACGCCCGGCAGCAGCGGCCCGCCCGCCCCCACCACCAGGTACACCTCCACCGGGTACATCCCGCCCCCGGACGCGGTGCCGCGTCCCCACACCGCGTGCTCGAGGTGCGCCCGCTTGGCGACGTCCTGGTTCCAGTTGACAGCCATCCGCCGGTCCAGCACCCCGTACGACAGGCGCAGCAGGGCGGCCAGCCCGGCCAGCGACCAGCGGGTGGTCGCCGGCAGGTTCTCCCCGGTGTGCAGATCGCGCAGGGTGGGCAGCTCGGGCAGATCGGCGGGCAGCGGCAGCCGGGGCGCGCCGGGGTAGCTCTTGTGCCGTGAGGGCTGGTCGGCCCAGTCCACCTCGTAGTTGAGCGGTTCCATCGGAGTCCGGGCCCGGCGGAACACCGCCTCGGTGTAGTCCCGGACGACCTCGCGGGCCTCCTGCTGCATGTCGCTGCTCCTACGGGAAGGGGTGCGGGTGGGGGTTGCGGCCGGTGGCGCCGAGCCCGTCCGGTCCGTGCCGGCCCCGAGCCAGGTACCGCTCCAGCCGGTCGCTCCAGAGCACCCGCTGCCGCTGCCAGCCGAAGTCGATGGGGACCAGGGCCGGAGCCACGACGGCCATCGTGTGGACCCCGGCGACCTCCTGCTCCGGGCAGGTCTGGTCGACCGCGACGACGTCACCGCCGAGGCTGGCGATCAGGCCGGCGAGGTAGGTCATGTCCGCGCGCAGGTCGTCGTGTTCGGGCCGGACGGCGAGCCAGTCGCCGTACAGCTCCGACATGGATCGCAGCGGCGGGTCGTCCAGGAGGAACGCCGCGTGTCGCGCCATCTCCGGCAGGCCGTAGAGCAGCGCGTGGTGGCTCAGCTCGGTGACCCGGGTGTAGTCAGTGACCATCTCGCGCAGCTCGGGTTCGCTGGCGGCGACCCGCTCGTCGAAGCCGGGGACGTAGGAGGCGGTCTCGCAGAGCGCTGCCCGGACCGCGTCGTCCGGGTCGAGGCTCGCGCCGGCGGCGAAGCAGAGCCGACCGAGCCCGTCGCCGCGCCGGACCGCGACCGCGGTGACCACCGGAACCGGCAGGTCGGCGCGGGTGTCGAAGAGGCGGATGTCGTAGCCGAGCAGGTCGACCCGGTCCAGCATGAAGTGCACCCGCTCGTCGCGGCAGGTCGCCGGGTCGATCTCGGCGAGCCGGGCCGAGCCGTACCAGGCGAGCAGGAAGGCGTCCCGCTCGATGAGTTCGAGCATGCCGTGCAGCAACGCCTCCTCCGGGCAGCTGCCGCTGGCGCAGCCGTTGGAGCACTCCTGAACGAACTTGCGTTGGTCGGTGCGGCGGTCAAGGTAGTAGACGAGCTGTTCGGGAACGAGGCGGGGCGTGCTGTCGCGCAGCGACCACCCCCAGACCCAGTGCATCGGCTCGTCCGGCGAGTACGGGGTGTAGTAGAGCCCGTGCCCCTGGTAGAAGGCCGGGTGGTAACCCAGGCCGGCCGGGTCGAGCGCGTCCGGGGCGAGGTTGGCGTAGCTGTCGAAGACCTCGGTGCGCTTGGCCCGCGGGAACTGGCCGGCGTACCGCTCCAGCCCCTCCAGCAGCGCGTACGTCTCACTGCCGCCGTAGCTGTTGGCGTGCCCGCTCCACCACATCTCGTGCAGGTCGTACCGGCTGCGGACCCGGAAGTAGCCGGTGACCGGCGCGGTGGCGGTGGCGTTGTACGCCCGCAGCGCGTTGCCGCCCAGCGCCCCGGCGACCGGGTTGGCCAGCGCGCCGACCGGCAGGTCCAGCTCGCCGGCCGCACGCAGCCGGTACGCGGTCGGGTTCGGCTTGGCCCGGCGGGTCAGTGGGATCACCGCCGCCTCGGCGGTGTCCGGACGGGTGGTCCCGCAGGCAGGGCATTCGGAGTCGGCGAGCACCTCGACCACCGCCGTCTCCAGGGTGTCCATCCGCAGCTGGTGCAGCCGCGCCACACCGGGGCGGTCGGCCCGGGGGCGGCAGGCCTGCCGGAACAGCTGCCAGAGAGCGTCGACCGCGAAGGGGGTGAGGTGCGGCAGCGGCGCCACCGTCCCGACCTGAGCGCCGTGCTCCAGGGCGTGCCGCTCCTCCCGGAGCCGGATGGCCTGCCAGCGTCGTTGGACGCAGAACGGGCACGGGCCGGGTCGGGTCGGCGCCGGGTCACGGGCGCCGGTCCAGCGGGGGCCGACCAGCGCGGTGGCGCCGTGCAGCCAGATCGGCACCACGTCGCTGGTGAGCCCCTCACCGCCGTCGGCGTACGCGTCGGTCAGGCCGAGGGCGGCGATGCGGACGGTGATCCCGGCGGGCAACGGGTCGTTGCCGGCCGGCTGGCCAGCGTGGAGCCGCTCGTGGAACGCCTCGCCGAGCTGCTTGAGGCTGGCGTCCCACCCGGTGGAGGTGGTCCGGACGTCGACGATCATGCGGTTTCACCTGTCTGCGGTCGCTGCGGGTCTGGTGTCGGGACCGGGGCTCCCCGCCGGCGTGGCTCGCCGGCGGGGACGACTGCGGTGGGCTTACCCGCCGCCGCATCCGGTGCTGGTGCTGCTGCTGCAGCAACTGGACGTGCTGCAACTGCAGCAGCTGGAGCAGGAACAGCTGGAGCTGGACCAGTCCATGACCATCGCGTCGATCGCGTCGACGTCCTCGATCTCGAACGTCTCGGTCTCCAACGCGCGGAGTTCCTCCGTCAGATCCGGCATTTCCCTCTACCTCCCCTCGGGGCGTTCGCGGGCCTCTGCGCCGTCCGACCGTCCGGAGCGGCCGGTGGCGCCGAGGCTCGGCTGGTGCTGCTGCAACTCGACGAGGTGTGGCCTTGAGCCGCGGTCGGCGCCAGTCGTGGTGGGTCTGCGTCCGCACCACCACTGTGGAGCCAGCGGAGGCACGCAGGGGCTACTCGCCGGTGTCGGCCGGCGGCGGTTGGTGCGTTCAGATGCGACGTCCCACCGGGGACTGACTGCGTCAGCGCTGTGGGGGTCAACCCCGTCCACCCGGTCAGCCGCAGCTGGAGGTGCTGGTGCTGGTGCTGCAGCAGCTCGACGTGCTGCAACTGCAGCAGCTCGAGCAGGAGCAGCTGGAGCTGGTAGCGGCGAGAGCCTCGCCGCCGTCCTCAACCTCCTCGATCTCGAAGGTCTCGGTCTCCAGCTCGCGGAGCTCGTCATTCAGGGTGATCGGCATGTTTCCACCTCCTTCCACGGTGCGTGCCTCGCTCGGACCACTGATGTGGTGGTTCAGTCGGCCGCGCGGCCGTCGTGCCGCAGCAGGACCACGCCGCTGCGGAACGCCCCGCTGGCCCGAAGGTCCCGGGTGGTGGTCTCGACCAGCAGCACGCTGATCCCCCGCTCGGCCAGGGCGGCGAGCACCGCGTGCCGGTCGGTGCCGCCGACCGCCCCGGTGCCGTTGGCGGCGCGTCCGGTGAGGGTGGCCGGGTCGAGGTCCGCGAGCACGGGGTCGCCGAGGTCGGCGTCGTTCCCCTCGAAGTGCCGCACCTGGATCCGTCCGACCAGGTCCTTCAGGGCGCTGAGCCGCGTGGCGACCGGGTCGAAGCCGCCGGCGAGCCGCCAGTCGCGGTCCCCACCGCCCGGTGCCACGCTGACCGCGAGGACGGCGTGCGCCGGTGCGGCGCCGGTGAGGGTGAAGACCGCGAGCTGGTGGCCGAAGCGGTGGGCCGCCTTCACCACGAACGCGGTGTCCTCGTCGGCGACCAGCTCCTCCTCGCCGAGCGCGGCGAGGCCACCGTCGCCACGCATCGCCGCGGTCAGGACGTGGTACGCCAGCGCGTCCGCAAGACCCTGATCGATGACGCCGTCGAGGCTGTCGGCGGCCGCCGCGCCGGCGTGGGTCCGCTCGGCGAGCCCGTCGCCGTTGGCAGCGGAGGTGGGCAGCGCCAGGGCGGCCGGAACCCACACGCTCTCCGGACGGCCCAGCACGGTCGCCGGCAGCCAGCGGACCGTCCGGCGCGGGTCGTACGGCACCGCGCCGGTCGCGCTGTGCAGCTCGGTCCACGGCACCGGGTGCCCGCCACGCCCGCGCAGTTGTTCGGCCGAGGCCAGCACACCGGCGTGTGGGTCGGCGTACCTGGCGGCGTGGTCACGCACCGCCACCCGGTACGCGGCCAGCCGGGCGTTCAGCACGGTGTGCACGTCGAACGCGGTCACCTCGCGTGGCCGGTGCCGGCCGGGCAGCCGCAGCCGGGCCGTCTTCAGCGGTGCCTGCTCCAGCGGGTCGTCCACGAACCGGGTGAAGACCCCGGCGTTCGGTGACACCAATGCCTGGGCACGCTGGTAGGTCTCGTCGTCGGAGCCGCCTGCCCCGGCCGGTTCGGGCACGTCGACGTCCCGACAGACCGGGCAGGCCGGATGCGGCAGTACCCGTTCCCGGGCGGCCTCCAGGGTTGACCGGTCCAGCAGCAGCACGCCGTCGGCGGTGTCCGGCGCCAGGGCGCCGGTGAGGACCCGGAACAGCTCGAACGCGGCGACGTTGCCGACCATCCGCGCGGTCACCTCCGGCAGCGGCGTGGGCGCGTCGGTGCCGGGGCCGACGGCGAGCTGCCGCCAGAACTCGGCGGCGACGGCGGCATCGGCTGCAGCGGCGAGCCGCAGCTGGGCGCAGAGCCAGCATGGAGTCCGGCCCGGCTGGACCGTCGGTCCCACCACCGCCCGCTCGTCGTCCCAGAGAACCGGGACCAAGAGCGGGCCGTCGCGGTGACAGGCACGGGCCAGCTCGGCAAGGCCGGCCAGGCCCGTGCGGTCGGTGCAGTACACCACCGCGTCCGCTCCGCTCAGCTCGACCGGGCCGTCGTGCACCCGCACCGCGGCCGCCAGCCCGTCGTCGCGCAGCTCGACCACCTCCGGCCGCAACGCCTCGGCGTAGCGCGACGGGTCGTCGTCCGGGTACAGGTCAAGGTGGAGACACCCGTTGCGGAGCAGGCCGCTCGCCGCGGCCAGCAGGGTCGCTCCCCCACCGACCAGCACCACGCGGGCGGTGTGCAGGCGCAGGAAACGGCCTGTGGGATCGTCGGCGAAGTGGTCGATGAACTCGATCTGCGGGGCGAACCGCCGGGCGACCGCCTCGGCCAGCTCGGTACGGTCGCCGGCGTCCTTCGCGAAACCACGGGCGAGCAGCGCGCGGACCAGTGTGAGCACGGTTTGGCGCTGCCCCTGGTCCAGGGAGGCGGTGAGCTGCCCCAGGGTGTGCTCGCCGGTCAGGTACGGGCTCAACGAGGTCAGCCAACGGAAGGCGGACCTTCCCTTGATCAGGAAGGCGGTGTCCGGCCCGCGCAGGTAGGCGCCGGCCGGCGCGTCCAGGAAGACCACGTCATGTCGCAGCTTAGGTCGCACTTCCAGGTTCTCCGCACCGTCCCGCGGCAGGCTCATCCGGGCTCCTATGCCAGCGATCACCATCGACTCGAAAGTGTCTACATGCTGCCCATGGTCTATTCGTTCGTCAACAGATTGTTTCGTCGGGGGCAGCGGCGGGAGTCAATTGGGGGGCACTGAGCTGCGGCTGGGGGAAATTTTTCCGGACCCCACCGCGGAGGGCCTTCCGGCACCGATCAACCTCCGCTACTCTGTGGGCGTCATGGGCACCTCCGCAGGTCAGAGACTTTTACATCGTTCCAGGCGGTGGCGGGCCGGCGGCGTGATCCCGAGGCTGGCGGCGCCCCACCGCCACCTCGACCGCGCCTTAACGGTCAGTTAATTGACTGTGCGCAATCAACCGTCTGTTGTGGTCGGAAATAAGTAAGGACCGTCAGATGAAGACGCTGGAAAATCTCCTCGGCGGCATCCGCCACACCGCTCGACGATTGCGGCAATCCGTTGGGGAATGACCGATTCGCCATCGAATTGCACGACGTCACCAAGCGTTATCCCGGCGGCGTCACCGCTGTCGACGCCCTCGACCTGCGGGTGCCCGAGGGGACGGTCTTCGGCTTCCTCGGCCCGAACGGCGCCGGCAAGACGACCACCATGCGGATGCTGGTGGGGCTCGTCCGGCCGACCTCCGGCCGGATCCGGGTGCTCGGCCAGCCGCCCGGCACCCCGGACCAGCTGGCCCGGGTCGGCGCCCTGATCGAGTCACCGGCCTTCTACCCCCATCTGTCCGGCGTGGACAACCTGCGGTTGGCCGCCCGCTACGCGTCAGTGCCCGACAGCGCCGCCGACCGGGTGCTGGCCGAGGTGGGCCTGACCGGACGCGCACGCTCGGCGTTCCGGACGTACTCGCTGGGCATGAAGCAGCGGCTCGGGGTGGCGGCCGCGCTGCTCAAGGAGCCGAGCCTGCTGATCCTCGACGAACCCACCAACGGGCTCGACCCGGCCGGGGTGTCGGAGATCCGGGAGCTGCTCCGGTCGCTGGGGCAACACGGGCGCACCGTGCTGCTCTCCAGCCACGTGCTCGGTGAGGTGGAGCAGGTCTGCGACCGGATCGCGGTGATCAACCGCGGCCGCCTGGTCGCCGACGGCACCTCGGACGAGCTGCGCGCCGCGCTTGGCGCCGGGGAACTGCTCATCGCCGCCGACCCGGTGGACAAGGCCGCCGCGTGCCTGCGTGACCACCGGAGCGTCCGCGGGGTGGAGACGGTCGACGGCCGGCTACGGGTCAGCGCGGATCCGGCGCTGGCCGCGGAGCTCAACCGGCGACTGGTCGAGGCGGGCATCGACGTACGGGAGCTCCGGCCGGTGCGCCACTCACTGGAAGAGGCGTTCCTGGAGCTGACCGGGCCGGACCGGGCCGGTCGGGAGGAGTCGACGACCATGACGGGGGGCAGCCGGTGATCGCCTCGGTACGTGCGGCCTGGTTCGCGGACCGGAAACGGCCGGCGGTCTGGACCGTCACCCTCACCTGGATCGTGTTGGCGCTCGCCTTCGGCGTCGGTGTCCCGTACCTGGTGCACCTGGCGCTGGCCGGCGATCCGAAGCAGGCGGCATCGGCCGCGTCCCTGCTGGACGCCGTGCTGCCCGGCCAGCTCGTCACCACCGGAATCGGGCTGTTCCCGCTCTTCGGTGGGGCGATCGTGGTGATCCTCGGCGCTCTGGTCGTGGGCAACGAGTACCGCTGGGGCACGCTCAACCTGATCTTCACCCAGCGTCCGCGGCGGGCGCAGGTGCTGGCCGGGCACGCCGTCGCGCTCTGTGCCCTGACCCTGCTGCTCGTCGCGCTCACCTTCGCCGCGCTGGCCGGGGTCACCGCGCTGCTCGCGCTGATCGAGGGACGCGGCCTGCGCTGGCCGGCGACGAGTGACCTGGCGGGGGCCGTCGGGGCCGCCTGGCTGATCTGCGGCGCGCACGCCAGCGTGGGCTACTTCCTCGCGATCGTGTTCCGCAGCACCGCGACGGCGATCGCCGTGGGCCTGGTCTGGACGCTGGTGCTGGAGAACGCGATCAGCGGCCTCGCCCTGGTACTGAGCCCGCTGGAGATGGTCCAGAAGCTTCTGCTCGCCCCCAGCTCCGGCGCGCTGGCGGGCGCGCTGGGAGCCCGATCGCAGTTCGACGGGGGCACGCCAGGGGTGATCGAGTCGAGCGGCGCCGGGCTTCCCGCCGCCGTCCTGGCGGGATACGTGGTGCTGATGTTCGGCCTGGGGATCTGGCTCGCGGTACGCCGGGACGTCAGCTGACCGGAAAGGATGTCGAGATGGACTTCCTCCTCGCCTTCGCGTTGACCGGACTGGTGGCGTGCGGTGGCTGGATCGCGTGGGCCGTGGTGCGCGCCTGGGCCCGGGCACGCGACCGGCGGCACGAGCTGCGCCTCGCTCGGGCCCGGTCGGCGGCCGAGCTGCGCCAGGCGGAGCTGACCGCCCGTATCCGGGAGCAGGAGCTGGCCAACGAGACCTACCAGGACTTCGTCCGGCGCCACCCGGAGAGCTGACCCACGCGGCTTCGGCGCGAGCAGGGCGTGTGGGGTGCAGCGGAGGCCCTGCGGTGCGTACAGTTCCGGGTCGGACTTGGGGCGGGCCGGCTGGATCCGGCGCAGGGAACGGGACGAGACAGAGACGCATGACGGTGGACAACGGTACGGAAATCGGTCAACCCGGGATTGACCGGAGCCAGCTGGAGACCTGTCTCAGCGTCTTCGAGGCGTTGGAAGCTCTGCCGTCCGATCATCCCGACGTGGTGCGGGTGCAGCGCGCCACCGCGAAGCTCTACAAGGTGATCAAGCAGCGGCGACGCGAGGAGCGGCGCGACGCCATCGTGGCGGCCGACCGCGCGGTGACGGCGGCCACCGCCACGGGCGCCCCCGGCCGGATCGACGACGAGACGCAGGGCATCCCGCTCGCCTCTCCCACCGCGGGTGCCACGGCCGGCGTCCTGCACAATCCGCGCGGCTGCTACGTCTGCAAACAGCGCTACCGCGAGGTGGACGCGTTCTACCACCAGCTCTGCCCGTCCTGTGCGGCGCTCAACCGGCAGCGCCGGGACGCCCGCACCGACCTGACCGGCCGGCGCGCGCTGCTCACCGGCGGCCGGGCGAAGATCGGCATGTACATCGCGCTGCGGCTGCTGCGTGACGGCGCGCACACCACGGTGACCACGCGCTTTCCGCACGACGCGGTCCGCAGGTTCGCCGCAATGCCGGACAGCGCGGACTGGCTGCACCGGCTGCGGATCGTCGGGATCGACCTGCGCGACCCGGCTCAGGTGATCGCCCTCGCCGACTCGGTCGCCGCACAGGGACCACTTGACATCCTGATCAACAACGCGGCGCAGACCGTACGGCGCTCGCCCGGGGCGTACTCGCAACTCGTCGCGGCGGAGGCCGCCGCCCTGCCGGAGGGCCCGCTGCCGGAGCTGATCACCTTCGCCAAGTCGGGCGGCCAGAGCACCCCAAGCCTGACCGCCGGCCCACAGTCGACGGCGCTCACCCCGCACGCGCTGACCGCGCTGGCGCTGACCAGCGGCTCGGCCTCGCCGGAACGGATCGCGGCGTCCACCGCCATCGACGCCGGCGGTCTGGTGCCGGACCTCGACTCGGTGAACAGCTGGGTCCAGCGGGTGCAGGAGGTGGACCCGGTCGAGCTGCTGGAAGTGCAGCTGTGCAACGTGACCGCGCCGTTCGTGCTGGTCAGTCGGCTGCGCCCGGCGATGGCCGCCGCGAAGGCCCGCCGCAAGTACGTGGTGAACGTGTCGGCGATGGAGGGCCAGTTCGGTCGCGGCTACAAGGGGCCGGGGCACCCGCACACCAACATGGCCAAGGCCGCGCTGAACATGCTGACCCGCACCAGCGCCCAGGAGATGTTGACCGACGGCATCCTGATGACAAGCGTCGACACCGGCTGGATCACCGACGAGCGGCCGCACCCGACGAAGATGCGACTGGCGGACGAGGGCTTCCACGCCCCGCTGGACCTGGTCGACGGTGCGGCACGGGTGTACGACCCGATCGTCCGCGGCGAGCAGGGCGAGGACCTGTACGGCTGCTTCCTGAAGGACTACGCCCCCTGCGCCTGGTGACCGCCACGGCGCTTCCCCGAACCCACGACCAGCGGGTTTGCGACAATCAGCAGGTACGTCCACTCGACGAGGAGAAGGTACGCATGCCATCTGACCAGGACTCGTGGCCCACGCTGGACGAGCTGCGGCGCGAGGAGAGCGAGCTGGAGCTTGCGGGCCTGTCGGAGACGGACGCGTACGAGCTGGGGACGCTCGCCGTCGCCGCCGCGAGTGAGCAGCGGCTCCCGATTGCAGTGGGTGTATGGCGTTCCGGGCGCCAGCTGTTCCACTGCGGCCTGCCCGGCTCCACGGCGGACAACGACGTGTGGCTGCGCCGCAAGGGGCGCGTGGTGACGCGGTTCGAGCACTCGTCGCTGTACGTGGCCCGGCTCTGCCAGGACAAGCAGGTGACGCTGGCGGAGAAGTACGGCCTGCCGGCCTCCCGCTACGCGGCCGCCGGGGGCGCGGTGCCACTGCGGGTTCGCGGCACCGGCGTGGTCGGCTGGATGGGCGTGTCAGGCCTTCCGCAGCTGGACGACCACCGCTTCGTGGTCGACATCCTGCGCAAGATCCAGCAGTAGTCGCACGCGCGGCCGGCGACCGGTCAGCGTGCCCGCCGGTTGGCCCGCAGGGCGCCCAGGATCACCCGGGGTGCGGTCAGCGCGAGCGGGTGCTTGCGCATGGAAACGACCTCGTTGAACCGTCGCGCGGTCGCCACGTCCGTGACGGTCGCCCGGACGATCTGGTCGCTGGCCCAGCTGGAGAACCGGTAGCCACGCGGGTAGGGGCCGTCGACGTGCGGCAACGCCAGGTCGGCGGAGGTCGACGTCGACCAGGCGGCGTCGACCACGACCTTCTGCAGGGCGAGATACCGGCGCGCGGGGGCGCTCAGATCCGGGCCGGACCGCAGGTACGTCGACAGGCAGGCCGCGTGCAGAGCCGCCGCGGTCATCCCCTGCCCGTACACCGGGTTGAACGACGCGACGGCGTCACCGACGCTGACCAGGCCCGCCGGGAAACGCTTCATCGCGTGGAAGTCCCGCCGGCGGCTGTCGGAATGGTGGTAGGTCTGGACATCGCCCAGCATCTCGTTTCCGGCGACCTCGCCGAACTCCGACGGGAACTGCTCCCGCAACCGACGGACGAAGTCCTCCGCCGTACGCCCCGGGCGGCTGTCCCCGTAACCGGCCATCATGGCCATCCAGCGGCCGCCCTCGATCGCGAAGAACGCGGCGCCGACCACGTCCAGCGACATCTTCGGCGTGTGCAGTGCCAGCACGACCGCCGAAGCCGGGTCCGCGTCGGGACGTCGGAACAGGGCGGTCGCGTAGTTCAGGCGCACGGTCATCCGCCGTGTGGCGGGTCGGTCCCAGCCGGCCTGCTCCAGCCAGTCGGAGAGCCTGCTCGAACGCCCCATGGCGTCCACCACGAGGTCGCCGCTCTCGACCCCGGGGACCCCGCCGACCTCGCAGCGGACACCGCTCGCCACTGCATCGTCGAACACCAGAGCGGTGGCGCGGGCGGTGACCGTCTTGACGTTCGGCAGTCGCAGCACCTGCTGGCGGATCAGCCCCTCCAGGAGAGGCCGACTGCCCGCCAGGCTGTCGGCGTCGTCGGGGACGATCACCTTGAGACGGCCGTCGAGGTAGTTCCGCCTCGCCGCGGGCGGTGCCTCGACCGCTCCCTGCGCCAGGGCCTGTTCGCGGAATCCCGGGAAGAGGCGCTCGAAATGGAGGAGGCCGCCGGGCAGCAGCGCGTGCAGTTGCGTCCCCTGCGGCACGCCGGGCCGCCCGCCCGTCACCTCCAGGTCGTCCCGGTCGATGATGACGACGCTCTCCGCGTAGTCGGACAACACCCGGGCTGCCAGCAGCTCGGCGATGCTGCCGCCGAGCACGACGGCCTTGCCCATGACCGGGGACGCCTGGTCGGGGGGCAGCACGGCATTGAGCGCGGCGAAGACCCGAGCCGGGGAGAGGGGCATGGTGCTCTCCAAGGGGTACGAGGTGCGGCGCCCTCCCCCGGGTCTGTCAGCGACAGTGCGGACAGGCTGGCGGGAACTGGCGCTTCGACATGACGCCCGACGATCGTTGCACAGGCGTCGGACGTTGCCGGGACAGGTTCGTCACGCGGTGTCTGTCGTGAATCAGCTCTTCGTCGCGGCCTGGCCCACCGCTACGGCGCTTCGGACTCCATCCGGGTGCAGCCGCTGGCCGCGCTCTCGCTGAGCGCGATGACGGCGTCGAGCCGGTCTCGGGCCTGCATGAGTTGGGTGATCTGCCGGTCGATGCGTCCGCGTTCGGTGTTGAGCATGGCGCGGGACTGCGGGGTGTTGACCTTCGCGTCGACGCAGGGCAGCAGGTTCAAGATCGTCCTGCTGGACAGGCCGGCGGCGTACAGCATCTGGATCAGGTCGACCCGGTCGACGGCGCTGTCGGGGTAGTGGCGCTGTCCACCGCTGCTGCGCGCCCCGATCAGCAGCTCCTGCTCCTCGTAGTAGCGCAGCGCTCGCACCGACACGCCGGTCCTGGCGGCGAGTTCACCGATCCGCACGTCCCACCCCCGGGTTGTGAGGCCAGCCACACGGCTTGCCCCTCACGTCTACGTCAGGTTTTAGCGTAGCCCGCGTACCGCTCGTTCTTGCACCTGCCAGGAGGCAATCATGCGGATCTCGGATTCGATCGCGCTGGTCACCGGCGCCAACCGTGGCATCGGCCGGCACTTCGCCCAGCAACTGCTGGAGCGCGGCGCGGCGAAGGTGTACGCCACGGCTCGCAATCCCGAACAGATCGACATGCCCGGCGTCGAGAAGCTCCGCCTGGACATCACCGACCCGCAGTCGGTCGAGGAGGCGGTGCGGGCCGCGTCCGACGTCACCCTGCTGATCAACAATGCGGGGATCTCGACCTCGACCAATCTGGTCACCGGTGATCTGAGCAAGATCCGGTCGGAGATGGACACCCACTTCTACGGCACGCTCGCCATGGTGCGGGGGTTCGCGCCGGTGCTCGGACGTAACGGCGGCGGGGGCATCCTCAACGTCCTGTCCGCGTTGTCGTGGTTCGCCTACGACGGGGCCAACGCCTACGGCGCGGCGAAGGCCGCCGAGTGGAGCCTGACCAACGGGATCCGGCTCGAACTGGCCGGCCAGGGCACACTGGTGACCGGCCTGCACCTGGGCACCGCCGATACCGACATGACGGCCGACTACGACGGCGACAAGATGGATCCGGCCGACGTCGTTCGCGCCGCCCTCGACGGCATCGAGGCGGGCAAGCTCGAGGTGATCGCCGACGAGTGGAGCGCCCACGTCAAGGCGTCCCTCGCCGGCGACCCGAGCGCCTTCTACACCGCCACCGTCGGCTGACGGCAGCGGCGCAGCGCCGCTGAACGCCGAACGTCTCGTTCGGCGCTCAGCGGTGGCGGCGGATGCGTTCCCAGGTGGTCGGCGGTTCCATCGCGGCGCCGGTCCGCAGCGTCGTGACGACCGGCTTGCCGACGCCGGCGGTGGCCGTGAGCTGGCCGTGCTCGGCGCCGGCGGCGATCCGCGACGACACCGCGGGGATCTGCGCGGCGAGCCGTACCCGCAGGCCCGGCCAGCCGACCACCTCGACCTTCTCGGCGGCGTTGATGGTGCTGCCGGCACCCAACGGGCCACGCACGGTGGCGACCTGCTCGCCGGCCTCGACGAGCGTGTGGACAGCGAGCGCGGCCGCTGTCGAGCGCAGCAACGACCGGGTCACCGCGAACACCCGGTCCAGCTGGACCGGGGTGTTGGCGCCGGGTTGGCCCAGGACGGCACCGACGATGCGGAGCTTCCGGCCGCCCACGGTGAGCACCGCCGCGAAGACGAGACAACCGCCGGCCTCGTCGGTGGAGCCGGTCTTGATCCCCACCACGCCGTTGCGACCGACCAGCTCGTTGTAGTTCCGCACAGTGCCGGCCACCGGGATGGTCGCCTGCTTCTGCTTGACGATCTCGGCGAACGTCGGCAACGCCATCGCCCTGCTCGCCAGGATCACCTGGTCCCGCGCCGTGCTCACCGTGTCGGGGTCGAGGCCGGACGGGTCGGTGTAGTGGGTGTCGGACATGCCGAGGTCGTCCGCCACCGCGTTCATCTTGTCGACGAAGGCGGCGACGCTGCCCGAGTCCCAGGCCGCGAGGATGCGCGCCATGTTGTTCGCCGAGGGCAGGAGCACGGCCTGCAACGCCTGCCGTTCGGTGATCACCTCCCCGGCCCGCACCTCCACGAGCGACTCGCCGCGTGCCTTCTCGGCCGGATAAGCGGCCGCCTGCGCGGCGCTGACGGTCAGCTTCGGGCCCTGCTCGCCGGCGGCGAGAGGGTGCTCGGTGAGGATGACGTAGGCCGTCATCACCTTCGTCACGCTCGCGATCGGCAGCGGCTTAGACCCGCCGAAGGCGCCGAGCGTCCCGAGCCCGTCCACTGAGATCATCGCCTGACCGGAACGCGGCCAGGGCAGTCGCGGCGCCGTACCGGGGATGGCCATCGACGCCGGCAGGGTCAGCTCGACCGTCGGGGCGGGCAGCGGGTCGCGCAGCGGCGCGACGGCGTACAACCCGCCGCCGAGGAGCAGCAGCAGGACCAGCAGGCCGCCCAGCGCCCACGGCAGGCGACGCCGGTCGCGCCGGGCCGGCGGCGCCGGGAGCAGCCGGCCGAGATCCTCGGTCGGCGATTCCGCCAAACCACCCATCGTGTGACCTCCCCCGTGATCGAACTCCGGAGGTTAACAGTCCTGGTCGGCGCGTCGCTGGCCGTGCTCCGCCCCGGTGGTCACCGGTCCGTCGCGGCCGCCGATGCCACCGGCTCCTCAGCGCGTGGCGTCGCCCGGGCGACCCGGTCCGGTCGCGGAGCGCCGGTGACCGACGCGTGGGGCGCGTACCACCGGCGAGTTGCCCGCTCCCGGGCGGAAACTCCGCGCGGCGCTCGCCACCGTCTCGTCCGGATCACGGCCGAGAGCCTGCCGGATCCGCGACGGGATGATCTCGGACTTCGCCATCGCCAGTCGAACCTGCACCGAGCGGTCGTCGACGAGGCGTTCCAGATCCGCCTCCTCCAGCTCGACCGCCCGAACGAGCGCGGCACGGACGTCGACCACCGGGTCCTGGGCGAGCACGCTGCGCTGCACGGCGGTGGTCCGCGGGTTGCGGGCGACCCCCTTGCGTACGCGCGCGGTGCGGTCGGCCATCAGGGCGGTGATCACGTCGGGGTCGTGGGTGTGGGTGGCGAGTCGTTCCCGTACCTCGGGTGAGACGTCGTCGATCAGCCTGGCGGCCAGTTCGGGTTCGAGCCCCCGCGTCTCCGCGAGGAGACCGCGAAGCTCCTTGTCGGGCGCCGCCGCCATCACCTGGCGAACCGACTCGTCGCAGGCCGGGTTGCCGGCGACCGCCCAGCGGACCCACCGGTCGGCGTCCTTGACGAGACGCAGGAGATTGCCGACCGAGGTCGAGGTGTTTCTCGCCACGGCCTCCCGGACCTGACGATCAGCGTCCCGGGTCAGCGATCGCAGCGCCTGCGCGGGTGCGTCGGGCCGGGACGCGACCGCCTTGCGAACCACCGCCGACGGGTCGGACGCCAGATCGATGAGGGTCATCTGTGGCGTGGCGGGGTCCTGCGCGAGGGCGAGCTGCGCGTCCGCGCTGCCACTGGTCACAGGGTGGTTGGTGGTGCCTGAACCGTTCTGACGGTCGGGCCCGCCGACGTCCTGCTGCTTACCCATGGGCGCAATCATGTCACGGGCCGACCGGGGCAGCGCGAGCGTGACCAGCCCGTTCCCGGTCTGAGACGGCGCCTTGACTCACCCATCGGTAAGTCGTAGCTTACCGTTCGTGGCTACTTACCGAGCTGGTGCTGGCTGGGACGCGCTGGGAGACCCCACCAGGCGCGCAATCGTCGCGTGCCTGGCCGAGCGGCCCCGGGCCGTCGGCGAGCTCGCCGACGAGTTGCCGATCAGCCGGCCGGCGGTGTCCCAGCATCTGAAGGTGCTGAAGGACGCCGGGCTGGTCACCGACCGCGCGGCGGGCGCGCGCCGGGTCTATCGGCTCAATCCGGCCGGCGTGGCCGCGCTGCGAGATCAGCTTGAGACGTTCTGGAACCGGGCACTGGACAGCTATCAGGACGTCGTCGAAGAACCGACCGAGGAGGACCAATGACCCAGGCAGCCGCCGTGGTGATCCGACAGATCGTCGTCGAGGCGTCGATCGCGCGAGCCTTCACCGTGTTCACCGAGCGGTTCGGTGACTTCAAGCCGCCCGAACACAACCTGCTCGGCGCACCGATCGCCGAGACCGTGTTCGAACCGAAGGTTGGCGGGCACATCTACGACCGGGCCGTCGACGGCAGCGAGTGCCGCTGGGCGCGGGTGCTCGCCTACGAACCGCCGAACCGGGTCGTGTTCAGCTGGGACATCAGTCCGCAATGGCAGGTCGAGACCGAGCCGGACAACACCAGCGAGGTCGAGGTCCGGTTCGTCGCCGAGACCCCGCAACGCACCCGGGTCGAACTGGAGCACCGCCACATCGACCGGCACGGCCCCGGATGGCAGTCCGTCAGCGACGGCGTCTCCCACGACGAAGGGTGGCCGCTGTACCTCTCCCGATACGCCGCGCTGATCGCGCAGGAGAGCTGAGTGCGCCAAACAGGCCGCGATCCCGGCGCCGCACCGGGCAGTCGGGTCCGTACCGCCCATCCGGTGCTCGAGTTCGCATTCGCGTAGCCGGCAGCGGCAGCGAACGCGGCGGGATGACTTGCGTGTGGCCGGGAACCCGGTGCGGTGACGCCAGGCGGCGCCCGGCGGCGGTCATCGCCGCCGGGCAACGCCCGCGGTTGGCAGGCATCGGCAACCTGAGGAGGTGTGGGTGACCGCGACATCACGGCGGCCGACGCCCGCGGATCCGTGGCCGGACATGTCGGCGGGGCACCCGGTGTCCAGCGGCGCCTCTCGGGACCTGCCTCCGGAGCTGGGGCCCGACGCGGTCGGTGTGCTGGAGGGCCGTACGTTCATGTTCTCCGACGCCGCGGGGAACGTGCCGAGGGGCTCGATCGGCGGTCTCGTCCACGACGACACCCGGTTCCTCAACCAGTGGGAGCTGACCATTGACGACGCCCCGCTGATGGTGCTCTCCTCCGGGACGGTGGACGCCTACTCGGCGGCGTTCTTCCTGGCGAATGCCGACCTGCCCCACCTGCCCGCGAATCGGGTCGGCGTGCGGCGGCAGCGCTTCGTCGGCGACGGCCTCTACGAGCGGGTCGAACTGCGCTACTTCGGCATCGAGCCGACGTCCGTCCGGCTGCGCCTGGCGGTCGGTACCGACTTCGCCGACCTGTTCGAGATCAAGGAGACCGGCCGCGACCGCGCCCCGGACATCACCCGCGTGGACGGACGGGACGGCTCGGCGCTCGGGTTCCACTACCGCAACGGCAGCTACGCCGCCTCGGTGAGCGTCGAGGCCGACCCGCCGCCCGATCTGGTCGACGGCGACGCCCTGGTGTGGAACCTGCGCCTCGAGCGGGGACAGCAGTGGAGCTGCGAGTTGCGTGTGCCGCTGTGGTGCGGCGGGGAAGATCGCCGGCCGGTGGTGCGCGGGTTCGGCGAGACGTTCGATCATGGGCCGGAGGACCCGTCGACGCGATGGGCGGCGGAGAAGCCGCATCTGGACGCGGAGACCGATCTCCTGCGCGACGTCTACCACAGGTCCGCTCTCGATCTGGTGTCCATGCGGCTTGAGAAGACCATCGCGGGCGAGTCGGTCGTCCTCTTCTCCGCGGGTCTGCCGTGGTTTCTGACCACCTTCGGCCGGGACACGCTGATCACCGCGTACCAGACCATGACCTGCGGCTCGGAGGTTGCCCGGGGAGCACTCATCGTGCTGGCCCGGCATCAGGCCACAGTGTTCGACGACTTCACCGACCAGGAGCCGGGCAAGATCTTGCACGAGTACCGCTCGGGCGAGCTCAGCCAGCTGGGCATCAAGCCCTACCGTCCCTACTACGGTGCCGCCGACACCACGGCACTCTGGCTGATCCTCCTGTCCGAATACTGGCGGTGGACCCGGGACGCCGAGCTGGTGTGCCGGCTGCGCGAGAACGCCGAGGCCGCGCTGCGCTGGATCGACCGTCACGGTGATCGCGACGGCGACGGCTACGTGGAGTACGCCACCCGCTCCACCCAGGGCCTCGGTAACCAGTGCTGGCGGGACTCCCCGGACGGCGTGCAGTACGCCGACGGGACGATTCCCGTCCTGCCGATCGCCACCTGTGAGACACAGGGCTACACCTACGACGCGAAACTGCGCATGGCGGAACTGGCTGACGGGCCGTGGCACGACCCCGCGATGGCCCACCGCCTGCGCGCCGAGGCCGCGGGACTGCGCGAGAGGTTCAACCGGGACTTCTGGATCCCCGAACGGGGTGGCTACTACGCCATCGGCCTGGACGGCGACAAACGCCCCATCGACTCGATGACCTCGAACATGGGTCACCTGCTGTGGAGCGGCATCGTCCCCGAGGATCGGGCCGGACAGCTCGCGCGACACCTCATGTCTCCGGAGATGTTCTCCGGATGGGGCGTACGCACCCTGTCGACCCTCGACGTCGGCTACAACCCGATCGGCTACCACGTCGGCACGGTGTGGCCGCACGACAACTCCATCATCGCCGCCGGCCTGGCCCGTTACGGCTACCGGGAGGAAGCGAACCGGATAGCGATGGCCATGCTGGAGGCCTCCCGGCACTCCGATCACCGGCTGCCCGAGGCGCTCTCCGGCTACGACCGGTCCTTCGGTCGTCAGCCCGTGCCGTACCCCACAGCCTGCAACCCGCAGGCCTGGGCCAGCGGGGCGCCCCTGCTGTTTCTGCGCACGATGCTCGGCCTCGAGCCGGGCGAGGACGGGCTCCTCGCCGACGCCCACGTTCCCGACGAACTTGGACGGATCGACCTGCACGCGGTGGCGGTGGCCGGCCGACATTGGAGTGTCGGCGCCACCGGTTCCGACTGGCGCGTCTGGCCCGCCGACTAGGTGCGTGTGTCGTCCCGGCATACCGGTAGCCATGACCGGTACCGGGTAGAAGAGCGACATGAGCAGTCCCCGCGCGGTGGTGATCGGCCAACTCGCCCGCGATCTCGTCCTCGAGATCGACCACTGGCCGGAGGTCGGCCACGCGGCCGACGTCCGGGGGCGGCGCGAGATGCTGGGCGGCAAAGGCGCCAACCAGGCGGTGGCGCTCGCCCAGCTCGGCGTGACGGTGGCGCTGCTCGCCGTGGCGGGCGACGACGACATCGGCGACAACCTGCTCGCGCAGGCCACCCGGGACGGGGTGGACGTCACACAGGTGGCGCGCCGGCCGCACACCTCCACGGGGCTGATCGTGGAGGCGCTCGACGGGGCCGGGCGGTGGCGGTACCTGCAACACCTGCCCAGCGAGGTACTACTCACCGCGGCCGACGTCGAAGCCTCCGCCGAGCTGTTACGCGCCGCGGACGCCGTACTCGTGCAGTTGCAGCAACCGCCCGCGGTGGCCCTCGCCGCCGCGCGCCTGGCCCACGACGCCGGTCGGCTGGTGGTGCTGGACGGTGCGCCGGCCAACGACAGCGACGGCCCGGCGTTGCTCGCCGCGGCCGACGTCGTCCGTGCCGACGCCCACGAAACACGCTTGTGGACCGAGGCGCCGACCGACGAGGTCGACCGCCTGCTGGCCGCGGCCGGCGACATCCTGGCGGCCGGTCCGCGGCTGCTCGCCTTCGGCGTGGACGCCGGGAACCTCTTCGTCTGGCGCGATCAGCAGTGGGGCGACGGGCACCTGCTCGTCCCCCTGTCCGATCAGAAGGTGGTGGACACCACCGGCGCCGGCGACGCCCTCGTCGCCGCGCTGACCGCGGCGCTCCTGCGCGGCGACCCGCCCCCGGTCGCCGCCCGGTACGCCGTCGCCGCGGCCGGGGCGGCCGTCGGACATCCCGGCGGTAGGCCGAACCTGACGGCGGACGCGCTTCGGGTCGCCCGTGTATCCCTACTCGGCGGGGCTTGATCCTGGTGCCGCGCGGACGTGCGCGCGTTCGCCCTGTCTGCCGACGAGGCTGAGGAACTCGACGGGACCGGCGCTGGTGGACCCGAACCAGTGTGGCGTTCGGGTGTCGAACTCCGCGGCTTCCCCGGGCTTGAGGATGAGATTGTGCTCGCCGAGGACCAGGCGCAGTGTGCCGTTGAGGACGTAGACCCAGTCGTAACCCTCGTGGGTGCGCAGGTCGGGTTCGCGGTCGTCGGCACCGGTCGGGAGGACGAACTTGTAGGCCTGGATGCCTCCGGGCCTGCGGGTCAGGGGCAGGATGGTCGCCCCGTCGCCGCCGGCGATGGGGCGCAGGTTGATCCGGGGATCGCCGGTTGGTGGCGCGTCGACGAGCTCGTCGAGGGTGACGCCGTGGACCCGGGCGAGCGGGAGCAGCTGTTCGAGCGTGGGGCGTCGCAGGCCCGCCTCGAGCCTGGACAGTGTGCTGGCGGAGATGCCGGTTTCCTCGGCGAGGTCGGTGAGGGTGAGGTCGCGGCGGAGCCGCAGGTGCTTCAGCCTCGGTCCGACAGCGTCGAGCGTGCGGTCCAGGTGGGTGCCCATACCCCCATTTTGCCATTTGGCAAGAAGTTTTGCTTATCACGGGGTTGCCAGCCACAGTCGTCAGCGACACGCGAGGACTGTGAAGGGGTGGCTCGATGACACACGGATTCGACAAGGACTACTGGGATCGGCACTGGCACCAGGCGCACCGCGACGAACCCGCAGCGACGGCCGGGAGCGCCCCGCAGCCGTACCTCGCCCGCGAGACCGGCAGCCTGGTCCCGGGCACGGCGCTGGATGCCGGGTGCGGCACCGGCGCCGGCGCGATGTGGCTCGCCTCGCACGGTTGGCACGTGACCGCAGTCGACATCGCCCCCGAAGCCCTCGCCCGCGCCGCCGAGCACGCGGCGAACGGCCAGGTGTCCGAGCGCGTGCGGTGGGTTGAAGCGGACCTGACCGTCTGGGACCCGGGCATGCGGTTCGATCTGGTCACGACGCACTACGCGCACCCGGCGATGCCGCAACTGGCCTTCTACGACCGCCTCTCGGCATGGGTGGCGCCCGGCGGCACAGTGCTGATCGTCGGGCACCTGCACGACCCGGGAGCCACCGGGCACGGGCACCACCCTCCCGCCGAGGCATCGGTCACCCTCGCGGACATCACCGCGCGGCTGGAGAGCACGGCGTGGGACATCACCACCGCCGAAGAGCACGTCCGCGCGCTCACCGGCCCCGGCGGCCACGGGGGGCCGCTGCACGACGTCGTCGTGCGCGCCACACGACGCCCCTGATCAACATGCCTGACTCGGGGTGGGCGCCGTCCTGGCGCCATCTCGGCGAGCAGGCAACATGCCGTATTCCGGTGGCTTATGGTGAAAAGCCGGCGCGGCCCCTGTCGTCCGAGGCGGCGCGACGCGGGCGTCCAGATCAGGACCGTAGACCTTTCACGTTGTTCAGCCGAAGGACGGACCGATGACCGAGAGAACGTCACGGTGCCGCGTGCCGACGGCTCGGAACCGCTGTCCGGCCGTTCAGGCCCGGTCGCACCGCTGAGATGGACTGGGCCGGATGGGGTTTGTTCGGGCTGGTCGCCACCGCGGTGCTCACCGCGGCGATGATCGCTGCCCAACTGGCCGGCCTCACCCGCATCGACTTTCCCCTGGTTCTCGGGACCTTCGTCACCGAGGATCCCGACCGGGCTCGCGTCGTCGGGTTCTTCATGCACCTCTGCGCCGGTCAGGGCTTCGCCCTCGGCTACGCGGCCACGTTCGCCCTGCTGCACCGCGCCACCTGGTGGGTCGGGGCGCTGCTCGGGACCATCCACGTCGGGATTGCGCTGACGGTGCTCCTGCCGCTACTTCCGGGCGTACACCCGCGCATGGCCTCCCAGCGGGCGGGCCTGACCAGCACGGCCGTGCTGGAGCCGCCCGGCCTGTTCGCCGTCAACTACGGCATCCAGACTCCCGCGGTCGTGACCACCGTCCACGTCCTCTACGGGGTGGTCCTCGGGCTGCTCCTACAGGCCGACTGACCCGCGCCGCACGACCCGGCAGGCGGCGATCTCCGTGACCGGCGGGTACGACCCCAGCTGTCCCCGGGACCCGGCGCCGATCAGCGACTACGGGCTGCTGGGTGACACGCGCACGGCCGCCCTCGTCGCCGGTGACGGCGGAATCGACTGGCTCTGTGTGCCTCGCTTCGACGGTGAGCCCCTGTTCGGCAGGCTGATCGGGGGCGCCGACGCGGGAACCTTCCGGGTCGGCCCGGCCCGGCCCGCCACGATCGTCGAACGGCGTTACCGGCAGTACACCGCCACCCTGGAGACGACGTGGGTGGTGGGCGGCAGCCGGCTCACCCTCACCGAGGCCATGGTGACCGAGGTCAGCGGCCGCCTGCTGCCCGCGACACTGATGGTGCGGCGTCTGTCGACCGATGACGTGGCGGTCGACGCCGTAGTCGAGTTCGACCCCCGCTTCGGCGTACGGCACCGCCGGCCCCGGATCCAGCGCCGGCGCGAGGCCCTGGTGTGTGAGTGGGGGTCGCTCGCGGTCTCCCTGGGCAGCATGCCCGAGCTGACCATCGAACCAGGTCGGCCTACCCTGATCAGGGTCACGCCGGGCCGTCCGATCACATTCGTGCTGGCCGTGGCCCATCGGGAACCGCTGATCCACGTCGAGCCGGCATCGGCCTGGGACCTGCTGCGCGAGGACGAGGACCGCTGGCGGTCCTGGACAGCCGAGATCGACGGGTCACTGCCGTTCCGGGAACACGTCGTACGAAGCCTGTTGACCCTGCGGCTGCTGACGTACTCGCCCTCGCGAGCCCCGGTGGCCGCACCCACCACGTCCCTGCCCGAGGATCCTGGTGGGGTACGGAACTGGGATTACCGCTATGTCTGGCCCCGTGACGCCAGCATCGGCGTCAGTGCCTTCCTCAGCGTGGGCAAGCCCGACGAGGCCCACGGTTTCCTCGCGTGGCTGCTGCACGCCAGCCGGTTGCAGCGGCCACGCCTGCCGGCGGTACTCACCCTGCACGGACGCCACGTACCAGCGGAACGGGACCTGACCGGCTGGCCCGGCTACCTCGGTAGCGTCCCGGTGCGGATCGGCAACGGCGCCGCCGGGCAACACCAGCTCGACGGTTACGGCTGGGTGATCGACGCCGCGTGGGCGTTCGCGCAGGCCGGGCAGAGCCTGTCCAGCGAGACGTGGCGGGCGGTGCGCGGCTTCGCCGACGTGGTGGCCCGTTGCTGGCAGGAGCCCGACGCCGGCATCTGGGAGGTCCGGAAACCCGCCCAACACGTCCATTCCAAGCTCATGGGCTGGCTCGCGCTGGACCGCGCGCTGCGCATCGCCGACACGCACGCCCTGTCAGACCGCCAACGTCGACGCTGGCAGAAGGCGCGAGATGCCGTCGCCGCCGGGGTCCGGACATCCGGCTTCGACCCCACGGCGGGCAGCTACATGCGCAGATACGGCTCGGAGGACGTCGACGCGGCCCTGCTCGTTCTGCCGCTGCTGGACATGGACAACGCCGAGTCACCCCGCGTGCGGGGCACCATCGACTTCATTCGGGACAGCCTCTCCGCCGGCGGCCCGCTGCTTTACCGCTATCCGCCGGGATCTGACGGTTTCCCCGGCACCGAAGGCGCGTTCCTGCCCTGCTCGTTCTGGCTCGTTCAGGCCCTCGCCCGCACCGGACGTCGGATCGAGGCGGTCGAGCTGTTCGAGACCATGCTGGACTACGCCAGCCCACTCGGCCTCTACCCCGAAGAGCTTGACCCCGCGACGGGCGCCCACCTCGGCAACTACCCCCAGACACTGACCCATGCCGCGCTCGTCCAAGCCGCGCTGGCCATCCGCGACGCCCCGGTGAGCTAGGTTTCGCGGCCCGGGCTGGACAGGCGATTTGAAGGTTTCGCCTCGCTCAACCGGTAGACACCTGGTCTAAGTCTCAACCGGTGGTTCAACGATACCGTTCAAGGCATGACTGCTGGCATCACCGACGCCGTCCACACCGTCAACGCTCCTACCGTCATGGGATTGCTCCCGGCCAGACCACGGCTGCTTGCCCTCGGTGAGCCGACCCACGGCGCGGACGTTCTGCTCGAGCTGCGAAACGACCTCTTCCGGCAACTCGCCGAGCGCGACGGCTACCGGACGATCGCCATCGAGAGCGACTGCGTGCTGGGCCTGATCGTGGACGACTACGTCACCTCGGGCACGGGCACGCTCGACGAGGTCATGGAGCGCGGCTTCAGCCACGAGTGGGGGGCCTTCGCGGGCAACCGGGAGTTGGTGCGCTGGATGCGCGCGTACAACGACGGCCGGCCCCTGGCAGAGCAGCTGCGCTTCGCCGGATTCGACGGCCCGCTGGAGATCACCGCCGCCGCGAGCCCCCGGCAGACCCTCACCGCACTCCACGCGTACCTCGCCACCTGGGTCGACGCCGACCTTCTTCCCTGCACCGCGGAGTCACTCGACCGCCTGCTCGGCGCCGACGACCGGTGGACCAACCCCGCCGCGATGAGGGACCCGTCCCGGTCCGTGGGCCAGACGCACGATGCCGAACAGCTGCGCCTGCTCGCCGACGAGCTCGTAGCGCTGCTCGACGCGCAGACGCCCCAACTGATCGCGGCGTCCACACGGGAGGACTGGCACCGGGCACGCCTGTACGGGCGCACCGCCATCGGCCTGCTGCGCTACCACTTCGCGATGGCCGACACGTCACCCAGCCGCATGGCACGGCTGCTCGGCGTACGGGATTCGATGATGGCCGCCAACCTGCTCGCCATCGCCGAGCGGGTCCCGGCACTGGTGAACGCCCACAACGGCCACCTGCAGCGGGACAGGAGCAGGATGCGGATGGGCGACCTGCCGGTGGAATGGTGGAGCGCCGGCGCGATCGTCAACGCCCACCTGGGCCAGGGGTACGCCTTCCTCGCCACAGCCCTCGGCACGCTCCGCCGTCACGGCGTGAACTCCCCGCCTCCGGACACCGTCGAGGGACTGCTGTACGCGCTCCCGGAGAACCGTTACGTCGTCGACGCCCGCCGACTGGCCACCGCCCTCGCCAACGTGACGCCCGCTTCCCGGGTGTCCCAGTGGTTCGGTTACTCCCCGCTCGACCCGGCCCACGTGGCCAACACCGACGGGATCATCTTCGTCAAGGACGCTTGACGGAGCCCGCCTCCCCAGCGTTCGGCAACGAGTGACCAGTAGCGGTTCGGTAGCGGTTCGGGAAGCTATCGGCTGTCGCCAGCTGCACGTGCGCAGAGGGCGGGACCGGCACTACCACCTTGGTCGCGGGTTCTACCGTGCAAGTGTGGCCGAACAGCGCGAAGGCTTCATCGGGGACCGCAAGCGGTTCGCTCGGGACGTGCTGGTGAACGTGCTGGCGAACCTGGTGGCGGCCGCAATCATCTACATGCTCGCGGCTCTGGTGGGCCTGCTACCGCGTAACGCCGCGGCGTTCACGGTCGCCGGCTCCGTGCTGGCCATCACCCTCTACCTACTGTGGCACCTCTCGCACTCCAACCGTCGCCTTGGCTCCTTGCGTGGATCTCTTTTCGCGGTTGCCTGGGTGGCGGCGGCTGCGACCGGGATTGCCGCGTTCCTGGTCATGACCACGCCGTTGGGGGACGGCGTCTCAGCAGGCTGGCGCCCGGTGATCGAGTGGCTGTTCTACTTGGCGGCCGCGGTTGTTGCGGGTGTGGGGTTCACCTACTCGATCGTGTTCCTGATTGAAGCCCGGGACTGGTTCAGCCGCCAGCGGACGCGACGACAATCTGGTACGGGTGGACGGCATGCCGAACGAGGATCTGACGTGGGCCTCTAGTCCGAAACGCCGGTGACCGGCGGGCAGGCTGGCCCTCGGACAGTTCGCGTCGTGTCCAGGTTGTCGGACACGCGCGCTAGCATCGCCGCGATCGCCAGCGGGTGGGAGGACGCCATGGTCCAGGACGCAACGTTTGTCGACAGGGATCTGCGGGGTGCGCGGTTCACCAGGTCGACACTGGCCGGCGCGGTGATGCGCGGCGTCGACGTACGGGAGCTCGACATCGACGCGCCGTGGTTGGCCGACGGTGCACTCCTGGTCAACGGTGTCGACGTCGCGCCGCTCGTCGAGGCGGAACTCAACCGGCGGTTCCCCGGACGCGAGCTGAGGCAGGCCACCGACACGGCCAGCCTTCGCGCGGCGTGGGCGGCGACCGAGCGGGCCTGGGCGGCCGCGGTCGACCGGGTCATGTCCATGCCCGAGGGTGCCGCCGACGTCTCGGTCAACGGCGAGTGGTCGTTCGCGCAGACGTTGCGCCATCTCGCGTTCGCCACCGACGCGTGGCTGGGCAAGGCGATCCTGCGTCTGCCGCAGCCCTTTCACCCGCTGGGCCAGCCGCACGTCGAGTACGAGACCGACGGCTTCGACATGTCGGTGTTTTCGACGGAGCAGCCGACGTTCGCCGAGCTCCTCGAGGTGCGTGCCGAGCGGCAGGCCAGCGTGCGGGACTTCCTCACGACCGTCACGCCGGAGCTGCTCGCCGAACCTCGGCCCACCGCGTGGTCGGCCGAGCACCAGGAGCCGGTCCTGCACTGCCTTCACGTGATCTTCGACGAGGAGTGGGAGCACCTCCGCTTCGCGCTGCGTGACCTCGACGCGCAGGAGCAGGACCGGGTGTCCACGTAGGGACATGATCGGTGCCTCTGTCGAGGGGCAGCTAGCGCTCCGCTGGGCCGTCCAACCGGACGCAGCAGGCTCCGGGACGCGGCGCGAGGCGGGGCAGCAGGTCGGTCCGTCCCGCGCCGTCGACCATGCCGGCGAGGAACGCGTGGTTGAGCCCGCACACCAGGGCGGTCTGCCGGGTGGCGAGGGCGTGGAACGGGCAGTTGCGCAGCAGCACGTGGTCGCTGAGCGTCTCGGGTTCGAAGCCGAGTCCGGCGAGCACGGGGATGAGGTCCTCGTTGGCGTCGCGTACCCGTACGCCGATGTCCCGGCCGCGCTGGCGGGCATGCCGCCGTGCCGCCTCGGGGGCGTCGTGCGGGTCGTCGGCGACCGCGTCGGCGAGGATCTCGGCGATGAGCTCGTAGCGCCGCTCGGGGACGGTGATCGCCACGCCGTCGCCGGCCGCCTCGTAGACCTTCGGCGTCCGGCCGCGGCCCCGGGGCTGGTCGGTCGGCGTCTGGTAGTGGGCCCGCAGCAGACCGGACTCGACGAGCTTGTCGAGGTGGAACGCGGTGAGGTTGCGGGACATGCCGTGCGCCTCGGCCGCCTCCTCCCGGGTAACGGGGTGATCGGCCCGGCACACGTAGTCGTAGAGCGCACGTCGGGACCGGTCGACGAGTGCGGCCATCGCGCTCCAGCGCTCCCCGGTGCTCACAACCCCGAGATTATCACCAGCGAAGGCTATTGAAATTCCTGCCGCGCTGGGGCAGCATGATCGATATCACCAATGAGCGTTGGTGAAAATCATCTGGGGGTTTCCGTGCGACCCATGGATCAGGCCAGACACCCGGTGACCAGCCTGGCCGGCCGCTACGGCCACCCGATTCATCCCGCGCTGGTGGCGGTGCCAATCGGCGCCTGGGTGGGCAGCTTCGCCTTCGATCTCGCCAGCCGGTTCGTGTCCGAGCCGCAGGGCCTGACCGACGGCGCACGGTGGCTCATCGGCCTCGGCGTCATCGGCGCACTCACCGCCGCGCTCGCCGGCTTCCTGGACCTGTTCGCCATCCCCACCGGCACCCCCGCATTCCGCAAGGCACTCGCGCACATGGCGATCAACCTCGCGGTCACCGGCGCGTACGCGGCCAACTTCGCCCTTCGGGGTGCCGACCCGCCGGGCCCGGTGGCAGTGGGACCGCTGGCGCTCTCGGCCATCAGCCTCGCCGGGCTGACCGTCGCCGGTTATCTCGGTGGCGAACTGGTCTACCGGTACGGCGTGCGCGTCGCCGACGAGACCACCCAGGCGCAGGGCTACAACAGCACAGACAAGGAGAACTCCTGATGGGCATCGCCGCACTCGTCACCTGGCTGATCACCGCCGTCGGTGGCTTCGTCATGCTCGGCACCTGGATCACGCACGGCGGCCACCGGCCGGGAAGCGGCAGCCGCCTGGCGCCGGGCCTGGTGTTCGGCCATTTCGCCCTGGCGGCGATCGGGCTGGTGCTGTGGATCGTCTACCTGGTGGTCGACAACGACGTCCTGGCGTGGGTCGCGTTCGTGATGCTCCTGCCGGTGGCGCTGATCGGGTTCACCATGCTGGCCCGCTGGATTCCCGCCCGCCGCTCCGGGACCGCCGAGTCCCGGTTCCCCGTACCTGTGGTGCTCGGCCACGGCCTGTTCGCCGCCGCCACGCTGGTCCTGACCGCGCTCGCGGCCCTCGGCGTGGGAGGTCGCTGAGGTGAGTGTCACCGCCCTCCGGGTGCAGCATGAGCGTCCCCGCCGCGACCCGGCCGCCGCCGAACGGGCGGCGGCGGAGTTCCTGACCGCGCTCGGCGTCGACCTGTCCGCCAATGGGCTCGCCGACACCCCGGGCCGGATGGCCCGCGCCTACGCCGAGCTGCTCACTCCGCGCGAGTTCCAGCCGACCACCTTCGACAACGACGAAGGCTACGACGAGCTGGTGCTGGCCCGGGCCATCCCGATCCGGTCGGTCTGCGAACACCACCTGCTGCCGTTCGTCGGCGTCGCGCACGTCGGTTACCTGCCCGGCGAACGCATCCTGGGACTGTCCAAACTGGCCCGGGTCGTCGAACTGTTCGCCCACGGCCCGCAGGTCCAGGAACGCCTCACCAAACAGATCGCCGACTGGCTGATCAGCCAACTGCGCCCACGCGGGGTCGGCGTGGTCATCGAAGCCGAACACCTGTGCATGACGTTGCGCGGCGTCCAGGCCGTGGGCAGCAGCACCATCACCTCCACCCTGCTCGGCACCCTGCGCGACGACCACCGCTCGCGCGCCGAGTTCTTCACCCTGGCCGGGGTCGGCCCCCGCTGATCGACGCACCTCGAAAGGAGCTGGACCGATGTCGAAGACCGGCACGTTCGTGATCGTGGGAGGCGGGCTCGCCGGCGCGCGGGCCGCGCAGACGCTGCGGGAGGAGGGCTTCGACGGCGGGCTCGTCGTGATCGGCGACGAGCCCGAGCGACCGTACGAGCGGCCACCACTGTCCAAGGGCCTGCTGACCGGCGCAGCCGAACCCGACAGCGTGTACGTGCACGACGCACTGTGGTACGCGGAGCACGACGTCGACCTGCGCACCGCCGTGCGCGCCGTCGCCGTCGATCGCGCCGACGGGGAGGTCCAGCTCGCCGACGGCCAGCGGATCCGCTACGACAAGCTGCTGCTCGCCACCGGCTCCAGACCCCGCGACCTCGCGGCACCCGGCGTCGACCTGGACGGGGTGCTGCGGCTGCGCACCCTCGCCGACAGCCGTCGAATCGCCGCGACGCTTGTCGACGGCGCACACATCGTGATCATCGGAGCGGGGTGGATCGGCCTGGAGGTCGCCGCCGCCGCCCGGCAGCGCGGTGCCACCGTCGACATCGTCGAAACCGCCGCGCTGCCGTTGCGCCGCGTGCTGGGTGACGAGATCGCCCAGGTTTTCGCCAACCTGCACCGGGACCACGGCGTCACCATCCACTTCGGCGCCGAGGTTCGCGAGATCCGCGGCACCGATCGGGTCTCGTCGGTCCTGCTCGCCGACGGAACCGAGGTGCCCGCCGACGCCATGGTGGTCGCCGTGGGCGTACAGCCGAACACCGAGCTGGCGACGGCGGCGGGCCTCACCGTCGAGAACGGAATCGTCGTCGACGCGTCCCTGCGCACCGCCGACCCGGAGATCTACGCCGCCGGTGACGTCGCCAACGCCTACCATCCCGTGCTGCGCCGGCGCCTGCGCGTCGAGCACTGGGCCAACGCACTCCACGGCGGTGCCGCGGTGGCTCGCGCCATGCTGGGACAGCCTGTCAGCTACGACGACCTGCCCTACTTCTACACAGACCAGTACGACCTGGGAATGGAGTACGTCGGACACGCCCCGCCCGAGGCGTTCGACCGGGTCGTCGTCCGGGGCGACGTCGCCAAGCGCGAGTTCATCGCCTTCTGGACCACCGGCGGGCGGGTGCTCGCCGGCATGAACGTCAACGTGTGGGACGTCGTTCCGTCGATCCGGCGGCTCGTCGCGGCGGCCCAGCCGGTCGACCTCGAAAGACTGGCCGACCCGGCCGTGCCGCTCGACGAGCTGCTTCCGCCGCCGGCGGCTCAGATCGGGTAGCCGGCGTCACGCCTCGTCGGGGCCGGCCGCCACCCACCGGTGCCGGCCGGTTCCGACGTGACTAGTTGGTGCCCTGGTCGTGCGGGACGGTGACGGTCACGGTGCAGCCAACCGGGCGTCCGATCTCGTCGTGGCCGGCATACGTGAGGTGGTACACCCGCTCCCCCGCGTTCCCGGCTCGTTCGGCCCGAAGGCTGCCACGCGTGTCCGGTGTGCCGATGGCGAAGCCGCTGACGTCCGCGGCGTCGCCGCCGGTCACGCCGGTCAGGGTGAACGCGTTCGGACCGAGCACCCCGTCGTGCAGGTCCACTGTGACGTTGACGTCGACCAGCTCGTGGTTCGGCGGCCACAGGACCGGTCGGTCCGCCACACAATCGAGCTGCCGTACCGGTAGCGGGTTCGCCAGGGTGGCGGTGGCGTGTCCGATGGTCGCGGTGAGCCGGCCGCCGGCTTCGTAGTACATGTGCGCGGTCTGCCCGTCGAAGTAGAACGTCGGCGCGGCCGAGCGGCCGAGGTCGGGCGCGGCGGACATCGAGTCGTGCACGATGCCGAGGTGGATCTCCTGGTCGAAGTCCTGCCCGACGTCCACCGCGTGCATGTTGCCGTCGGCGGCGTGGTAGATCACCAGGTTGCGGTCGTTCCAGCGCAGGAAGAACGGTCCGGAGGCGTTCGGGCCCTCGATGCCCTGGGGGGTCACGATGGGTTCGGGTTGCATGGTCCAGGTCCGCGCATCGTTGGAGACCGCCCAGCGGATCCGCCGGGACACGGGCCCGGTCGGTCCGGGCAGTGCCGCGGTCGGGTTGTCCATGAAGAGCATCAGGTACCGGGTGCCCAGGCGGGGCACGGACTGCTCGAACACCCGGGCATAGGAGGTCTCGCCACCGGTCGTGTCATTCCGGCTGACCGCGGTGCCGCCGTAGCTGAAGTGGATGCCGTCGTCGGAGGTCGCGTACCGGGTGATGGAGTTCTCGCCGTGGAAGTAGAGGAAGAGCTTGCCCTCGTCCTCGATCCACACGGCGTGCGGCGAGGAGATGTGGCTGACCGTCGCGTAGTGCGGCAGCCAGGTGTTGCTGATCAGGGGGTTGGCGGCGTATTCGGTCCACGGACCGTTGATCGAGTCGGCGTACGCGAGGGCGATCCCGCCGGGACGCTCGTGCGGCGCGTAGTACAGGTAGTAGGTGCCGAGCGGGTTGGGGAAGTAGTCGGCGGCCCGGATGACGCTCGGGAAGATGAACTCGTTCGTCGGGTTGTAGGCGAGCGCGCCCTTGTCGAACGCCGTGCCCTGGTAGGTGAACTGCGGGAAGTCGAGCTCGGGTGCGGCGGCTGCTGGCCGCGCGCCGGCCATGGCGGCGACGAGCAGGCCGGCACTGGCGGCCGCCAGGACAGCGCGTCGGGACGGGGCGGATGGTCTCGTCATGCGGCTTCCTCTTTGGTCGGTCGGATCGGCGGCACGAGCGGCGGGCAGTAACGCTCAGTAAGGAGGCAGGGGGCATCGATCGGCGGGCGCCCCTGGCACCGCCGTGCTAATACGTATTAGCATCTATGTTTCTCGAATGTTGCGCGCCCAGCGGCGTCTCTGTCAAGAGACTGTTCGACACCCGGCTGATCCACCCGATCCACACACCAACGTGCCGGGGACCCCGACCGCTAATGCGCATTACTCCAGCGGGTTCATCGCGCCGAAATGTTGCGGCCAACCCCTTGACACACGCCTGTCCACGCGCCAAGCTCCTTCCCAACACCGAGCGCTAATACGCATTAGCAGCACCGGAAGGACCCGACGTGACCGCTCCCCCCAGACGCGTCACCCAGCGTGACATCGCGCGGATGGCCGGTGTCAGTCAGGCGACGGTCTCGCTGGTGCTCAACAATCGGACCGACGCCGAGGTCCGCATCGCCCCGGAGACCCGGGACCGGGTGTTGCGGGTCATCGCCGAGACCGGGTATGCCGCCGACCCTGTGGCCCGCCGCCTCGCCTCGCGGTTCAACCGGATCATCGGCGTCTTCACGTACGAGCCCGCCTTCCCCAGCGGCAGCCGGGACTTCTTCCACCCGTTCCTGCTCGGTATCGAGGAGTACGCCGAGCGGGTCGGCTGCGACCTGCTGCTGTTCACCAGCGCGCCGGTGCTGGACGGCCGGCGACGCATCTTCCACCAGGACAACCGGCTGCGTCTGGCCGACGGATGCATCCTGCTCGGGCGTGAGATCGACGGCGCGGAGCTGCACCGGCTCAACCGCGACGGATATCCGTACGTCGCCGTCGGGCGCCGCAACGACGCCGGCGGACCGGTCCCCTACGTCGGCGCCGACTACGCCTCGGCGGTGGCCCGGCTCGTCGAGGTGGCGTTGCGGCGCGGTCACCGCCGCCTGACCTACGTGAGCATGGGCACCACCGCCGAATCCTCCGAAGACCGCCTCCGTGGCTTCCGCGCCGCCGCGACCACCGCGGAGAGCGCCGGGCAGATGTCGGCGCTGGCCGGGGAGGCCGACACGACAGTCGACACCCTGATGGCCGACGGGACCACCGTCGTCCTCGTGGAGGACTTCGCCACGGCGGTCGCGCTGGAGGCGGCCGCCCGTCGGCGCGGCCTGACCGTGCCCGGCGACCTGTCGATCGTGACCCTCGGCGACCCGACGGTCCCGGTCCCCACCGACATCGCGTTCACCGGGTTCCGCATCCCCCGCGAGGAGATGGGCCGCCAGTCGGTCGAGGTGTTGACGGGAGTCATCGACGGCAGCGCGGCCGGCCTCCAACAGCGACTTCTCGCCTGCGAACTCGTCGAGGGCATCACCCTCGGCACCCCTGATCGGGCGGTCGACCGACGCTGAGCGGTCGGCCGCGCAACTGGAAGGAAGCACGTGGTACTTCTGCGTACGGACGTCCTCGTCGTCGGGGGCGGACTGGGCGGCGTCGCCGCGGCGCTCGCCGCGGCCCGGGCCGGCCGGTCCGTCATCCTGACCGAGGAGTTCGACTGGCTCGGCGGGCAGCTCACCAGCCAGGCCGTCCCGCCGGACGAACACTCCTGGATCGAGCAGTTCGGCGCCACCGCCAGCTACCGGGCGCTGCGCAACGGCATCCGCGACTACTACCGTCGCCACTACCCGTTGACCGAACGGTCCCGGGCCTGGACCGACCTCAACCCCGGTGCGGGTTGGGTGAGCCGGCTCTGCCACGAGCCGCGGGTGGCCGTGGCCGTCCTCGAACAGATGCTCGCCCCGTACCTCGGTTCGGGCCGGCTGCGGGTGCTGCAGCCGTACCGGCCGGTCGCCGCGGAGACCGACGGGGACCGGGTGACCGGCGTGACGCTGGCGCACCGCGACCGGGACGAGCGGATCGACGTGGTCGCGCCGTACATCCTGGACGCCACCGAGACCGGCGAGTTGCTTCCGCTGACGGGCACCGAGTACGTCACCGGGTTCGAGTCGCAGGCGGAGACCGGTGAGCCGAGCGCCCCGGCCGAGGCGCAGCCGATGAACATGCAGGCGGTGTCCGTCTGCTTCGCCCTCGACCACGTCGACGGCGACCACACCATCGACCGCCCCGCGGGGTACGACTTCTGGCGCGACTACAAGCCCGACTTCTGGGGTGACCGGCTGCTGTCCTGGAAGTCACCGCACCCGCGCACGCTGGAGATCGTCGAGCGCAGCTTCACCCCCAATCCGGACGACGACCCGCTGAGCGTCAACGCCGATCAACGCGTCAACCCCGGTGACGGCAACCTGTGGACGTTTCGGCGTATCGCCGCGCGGCGCAACTTCACCGACGGCGCGTACGGCAGCGACATCACGCTGGTGAACTGGCCGATGATCGATTACTTCGAGGGTCCGGTCATCGACGTGCCGAACGCGTCGTGGCACCTGGCCAAGGCCCGCGAGCTGTCGTACTCGGTGCTCTACTGGCTGCAGACGGAGGCGCCCCGGCCGGACGGCGGCACCGGCTTCCCGGGGCTGCGGTTGCGCGGCGACGTGACCGGCAGCTCGGACGGCCTGGCCCAGGCCCCGTACATCCGCGAGTCCCGCCGGATCCGGGCCGAGTACACAGTGGCCGAGCAGGACCTGTCCCTGGCGGTCCGGGGCGACCGCGGCGCGGTCAGCTACCCGGACGCGGTGGGCGTGGGCATGTACCGGATCGACCTGCACCCGTCGACCGGCGGCGACAACTACATCGACGTCGGCTCCTGCCCGTTCGAGATCCCGCTCGGCGCGCTGATCCCGCGGCGGATGGAGAACCTGCTGCCGGCCGGCAAGAACATCGGCACCACCCACGTCACCAACGGCAGCTACCGGCTGCACCCGGTCGAGTGGAACGTCGGCGAGGTCGCCGGCCTGCTCGCCGACTTCTGTCTGGCGCGGGGCGAGTCCCCGCGTGCGGTCCGCAACACCCCCCGTCTGCTGGCCGATTTCCAGGACCGCCTCACCGCGGCCGGCGTGGAACAGCGCTGGCCGCGGATCGCGGGCTACTGAACACACACCCCCGGTGAGGAGAAGATTGTGAGAGCAGGAAAGGCACTGCGCGGCGTCGCCGTGGCACTGGCCGGCGTGCTCGCCCTGACCGCCTGCGGCGGCGGTGGCGAGGCCGCCGACAGCGGCCCGGCGAAGCTGCGGATGACCGTCTGGTCGGCGAACGAGGCGCACCTCAAGCTGTTCAACGAGATCGCTGAGGAGTACCGCAAGAGCCACCCGGACGTGGCCGAGATCAAGTTCGACCCGCTGCCGTTCGACACCTACACCACGACCCTGACCACGCAGATCGCGGGCGGGAACGCGCCCGACCTCGCGTGGGTGTTCGAGAACTCCGCCCCGGACTTCGTCGCCTCGGGCGCGCTGCTGCCCCTCGACGACACGCTCAAGAAGGCTGAGGGTTACCAGTACGAGGACATCTCCCCTGCCACCCTCAAGCTCTGGCAGAACGAGGGGAAGCTGTATGCGTACCCCTTCTCCACCTCGCCGTTCGGGGTCTTCGTCAACACCGACATGCTCAAGAAGGCCGGGCAGAAGACCCCGGCCGAGCTGATCGCGGCCGGTCAGTGGACCTGGGACAACGCCCTGGCCACCGCCGCGGCGACGGCGGTCAAGTCCGGCAAGGCCGGCCTGGTCATTCGGGACTTCGACTACAAGGGCTGGGACAACCTGTCCACCTTCTGGACCGGGTGGGGAGCCCAGGCATGGAGCGAGGACGGCAAGACCTGCGGCTTCAACAGCCCGGAGATGGTCGACGCGATGACCACCCTGCACAAGGCCACCTTCATCCAGAAGGCGCTGCCCGGCCCGGGCACGACAGCCGACTTCTTCGCCGGTGACTCGGCCATGACGATCACCCAGATCTCCCGCGCCTCGCTGCTCAAGGACGGCGGCTTCGGGTGGGACCTGGTGCCGCTGCCCGCCGGGCCGAAGGGGAACTACGCGGTGGTCGGCCAGGCCGGCGTCGGGGTGATGAAGAAGAGCCCGCACGCCAAGCAGGCAGCCGACTTCCTGGCCTTCCTCACCAACCCCACGAACTCGGCGAAGCTCGCCCAGTTCTTCCCGCCGCCCCGCCAGTCGCAGCTGACCGCCGAGACCCTCGCCAAGACGAACCCGCAGCTCAAGCCGGAGCAGCTGCAGAAGGTCGTCATCGACGGCATCACCAGCGGCGTGGTCAAGCCCAGCCACTCCGGACAGGCCGAGCTGAGCCAGCAGGTCCGCGCCGGCCTCGACCCGCTGTGGCAGCCGAACGCGGACGTCAAGGCCGTACTCGACGGCGTCTGCGCCAAGATCCAGCCGCTGCTGGCGAAGTAAGGCCAACGATCATGACCCAGACGGACACCAGGGTGGGCTCGGCTGCTGCCGGGCCCGCCCCGGGCCCGGCCCGGCCGTTCTGGACCAGCCGCCGCCGGGACCAACTCGCCGGTTATGCGTTCATCGCCCCGCAACTGCTCGGCAGCGTCGTCTTCGTGATCCTGCCGCTGATCCTCGTGCTCTGGTACAGCCTGCACGAGTGGAACGTGCTCGCCGGGACCTTCGAATTCGTGGGCACCGACAACTACAAAGCTCTCGCCGATGATCCCAACCTCGGCGCGGTACTGCGCGCCACCGGGCTGTTCTCGATCGGCCTGGTAGTGGTCAACCTCGGCCTGGCCCTGCTGCTGGCCGTCCTGCTCAACCAGAGGCTGCGGGGCACGATCCTGTTCCGCACGCTGTTCTTCTCCCCCGTGGTGGTCTCGCTGGTCGCCTGGACCATCGTCTGGGGCTTCCTGCTTCAGGACAACGGCGGGATCAACGGGCTGCTCGACACCGTCGGCGTGCACGGGCCGAACTGGCTGCGCGGCGAGGGCACCGCGATGGTGTCCGTGATCGTCGTGCAGGTGTTCAAGAACGTCGGCCTGAACATGGTGCTGTTCCTGGCCGCCCTGCAGGGTGTGCCGGCCGAACTGTACGAGGCCGCGGAGGTGGACGGGGCGAGCCGGATGCGCCAGTTCTGGCGGATCACCGTACCGCTGATCAGCCCGACGATCCTGCTGACCTCGATCATCACCGTGGTCGGGTCGCTGCAGGTCTTCGCGCAGATCGCGGTGCTCACCCAGGGCGGACCCGGCACGTCGACGACCGTGCTCGTCTACTACCTGTACCAGCAGGCCTTCCAGTTCCATCACTTCGGCTACGGAGCCACGCTGTCGATCCTGCTGTTCGTCATCGTGCTCGCCCTCACCGTGCTGCAGTGGCAGATGCGCAAGAGGTGGGTCTTCCATGAATCGTGACCTGTCCCGACGGACCAAGCTGGTGCTCTACGGGGTGCTGCTGGTCCTGGCGATCCCGTTCGTCTTCCCGACCTGGTGGATGGTCACCTCGTCGCTGAAGCCGGTGGCGGACATCTTCGCCTTCCCGCCGAAGCTCCTGCCGACCAACCCGCGGTTCGACGCCTACCAGCGGGTGTTCGAGTTGCAGCCGTTCGGGCAGCAGTACCTGAACAGCCTCTACATCGCGCTGGTCGTCACGGTCGGCACCATGGCCGTGTCGGCGCTGGCCGGATACGCCTTCGCGCGCATCCGGTTCCGTGGCCAGAACGTGTTGTTCCTGGTCGTCCTCGCGGGCCTGCTCATTCCCAGCGAGGTGACGATCGTGCCGCTGTTCCAGATGTTCTTCAAACTCGGTCTGGTCAACACCCACTGGCCGCTGATCCTGGTGCCGATCTTCGGCGCGCCGAGCGTCCTGGCGACGTTCATCATGCGGCAGTTCTTCATCAGCCTCCCCGGTGAGCTGGAGGAGGCCGCCCGGGTCGACGGGCTGGGCCGCCTCGCCACCTTCTGGCGGATCGCCCTGCCGCTGTCGCGGCCGGCGCTGGGCGCGGTGGCCATCTTCACCTTCCTGCACAGCTGGAACCTCTACCTGGAACCGATCGTGTTCCTCTCCTCTCCGGAGAAGTTCACCCTGCCCCAGGCGCTCACCCAGTTCGTCGACGCCTACGGCGGTCCCATGTGGGACGTCCAGATGGCCGCGGCGTCAATGACCGCGCTGCCTGTCCTGGTGGTCTTCGTCATCGCGCAGAAGCAGTTCGTCGAGGGCCTCGCGCACACCGGCCTCAAGGGATGACGACACCGGCGGTCGGCATCGACATCGGCGGCACGAAGACGGCCGCCGCGCTGGTCGACCGGGGCGGGCAGGTGCTGCAGCGCCGCGAGGTGCCCACGCCCGCCCGGTCCGGGCCCACGGCCGTGCTGGACGCCGCCGCCCGACTGGCCACCGACCTGCTCGGCGTGGCCGCCGGGCCGGTGGGGGTGGGCACCGCCGGCACCGTCGACCCCGCAACCGGCGGCATCCGGTACGCCACCGACAGCCTGCCCGGCTGGACCGACACCCCGGTCGCCGACGCGCTGGCCGCCCGGCTGGGTCGACCCGTGCGGGTCACCAACGACGTGAACGCCGCCGCGCTGGGCGAGTGCTGGGCGGGCGCGGGGCGGGACCGCGCTCATGTGCTGCTGGTGGCCGTCGGCACGGGGCTGGGCGGAGCGGTCGTCCGGAACGGCCGCGTCGAGGCCGGTGCCCGTGGCGCCACCGGCGAGGTCGGGCATCTGCCGGCCCCGGGCGCCGAACGGCTGCGCTGCGGGTGCGGCCGGTACGGGCATCTGGAGGCGATCGCCTCGGGCAGCGGGCTGGCCGCCGCGTACCTCCTCGAGACCGGCACCCGGGTCACCGGCCGGACCGTGGCGGATCGGGCGGCGGCCGGCGACGTGGTCGCCCGAGGGGTCGTGGACCGCGCCGGAGCCGCCCTCGGCGCGGCCCTGGCGGGGTTGGTGGCCCTGCTCGATCCGGACGCCGTCCTGGTGGCCGGCGGCGCGGCCGGGGCCCTGCTGCCCGCCGCGTCGGCCGCCTACGCGGCCGAGTTGCCGGCGGGCTGGGCCGGCGTTCCGCTGCTGCCCGCCACGTTGGGCGCTGACGCCGTAGTGGTCGGCGCGGCCCGACTGGCCATGGACGGACGCGACATCGAAAGGACCAACGGGTGAGTGTGCTCGACGACCTGGCCGGCGGGCTGGTGGTCTCCTGCCAACCGCTGCCCGACGACCCTGACGACCCGATGCGTGACCCGTACGTCCAGGCCCGGGTGGCGGCCGCGGTGGTACGCGGGGGCGCGGTCGCGGTCCGGGTCAACGGACCGGACGACGTCAGAGAAGTACGCGCCACGGTCGACGTTCCGGTGATCGGGCTGTACAAGCACGGCACCGAGGACGTCTTCATCACCCCGACCGCGGCCCACGCGCTCGAGGTGGCGCTGGCCGGGGCGGACATCGTGGCGATCGACGCCACCGACCGCCCGCGACCGGACGGACGCCTCTTCGCCGACACGGTACGCGTGATCCGCGAACGGACCGACGCACTGATCCTGGCCGACGTCTCCACCACGACCGAGGGTGTCGCCGCCGTCGAGGCCGGCGCGGATGCCGTCGCCACCACACTGTCCGGCTACACCCCGGCCAGCCCACCGACTGACGGGCCCGACCTCGGGCTCGTGGCGCGACTCGTCGCACTGCTGTCCGTGCCGGTGATCGCCGAAGGGCGGTACCGCACCACCGAACAGATCGGCCGGGCCTTCGAGGCCGGTGCGCACGCGGTGGTGATGGGCAACGCCGTCACCTCGCCGCTGTGGATCACCCGCCGGCTCGTGCCGGCCACCCCCCGCGCGACGAGCGCCCCAACGAACAGGGAGTGAGCATGAGACGACGTACCCTCCTGGCCACCGGCATGGCCGGGCTGGCCACCGTGGCCATCGGCCGACCCGCCCTCGCCGGGCCCGCCCGGCGGCAGTTGAGCGTGGCGCTGGTGCCCTTGGACGATCGGCCGGTCAACACCTACGCCCCGCAGATGACCGCGGCGAGCGCCGGCGCCCAGGTGCGGTTGCCGCCGCGCGACATGCTGGGCCGCTTCTTCACCCCCGGCGACGGGGCCGCCATCGCCCGGTGGCTCGGCACCACCGACGGCGTCGACGGGTACGTGATCTCGGTCAGCATGCTCGCCTACGGCGGCCTGATCGCCTCACGCACCGCCGCCCCGACCCTGGCCGCCGCGCTGGAGAACCTGGCCGCCATCCGTAACCTCCGCGCGACCCGCCCGGGGGCGGTGATCGAGGTGCACGACACCATCCAGCGCCTCGCCATCACCAGCACGGGCACGGAGCTGGACAAGTACCGCGACCTGCTGGTCACCTGGGCGAAGCTCTACGACCAGGTGGTGAACCTCGGGCAGGAGGAGCTGCGGGCCCAGCTCGACGCCGTGCGGGCGCAGATCCCCGATCAGGTCGTCGAGGACTATCTCGCCGCGCGGGCCCGCAACCACCAGGTCAACCGGCTGATGGTCGAGTGGGTCGCCGACGGCACCATCAGCCACCTCGTGCTGTCCGAGGACGACACCGCGCCGGTGGGGCTGGCCCGAGCGGAGCGGGTGGAACTGGAGGCGCTTGTCGCCCAGCTCGGCGTCAGCGACCGGGTGGAAATCTTCCCCGGTGCTGACGAGGTCGACGCGTTGCTGGTCGCGCGGGTGATCGCGGCCGGCACGGCGCCCACCTACCGGGTGGAGTACGCCGGCGTCTCGGGCGAGGACTGGACCGCCCAACTGGAGGGCATCGCGTTCGCGGAGAACGTCCGCCGGCACGTGGCCGCCGTGGGGGGACGGGTCGTCAGCGGCGACGCGGACATCGTCCTCGCCGTGAACACCCCCTCGTCGGCACCCGGGCAGCGGGCCGCTGACCTGGACGCCTTCGTCGGACGGATCGGCGAGCTGCTGGCCGCCGGCACCCCGGTCATCGTGGTGGACCCGCTCATCGTGAACAAGGCGGACCACGAACTGGTCGCGCGGATGGAGAGCCGCCTGGATCTCGCGGCGCTGCTGTCGTACTCGGGGTGGAACACCGGCGGCAACGCCCTCGGCCTGGCGCTCGGGCACGGCACCGCCCGGTGGGCGTACCTGCGCTCCTCCGGCAGTGGGTTCGGCGTGCCCGACCTGCGCGGGCCCGGCCAGGCGCACGCCGAGTACCTGCTCTACCGGTTCGTCAAGGACGACCCGTGGAAGAACATCGTGCAGGTCGAGGCGTACGCGCACGCACGGGCGCAGGGCTGGGACCCGCTCGCCCTCACCCCCGAGCAGAAGAGCTACTTCGACGGCTGGGTGCGCGAACGGCTGGTGCCGCTGACCGAGCGCTACTTCACCGACCACTTCGCCGGGCACCGCCTCGTGCTGGGCCGGCGAGGCGCGAAGACCTTCATGGCGACCCTGGCTCGCTTCGAGTCGGCGCGTGTCGAGCTGCCGTGGGACCGGCTCTTCGAGGTGATCCTGGAGCCCCGGCTGCGACTGTCCTGACCGGACGGCCGGTCGCGCCGGGGGTTGACCCCGCCGGCGCGACCGGTCCGGTGCCGTCATCAGCCCGCGCGCTCGCGGTGCTGGCGCGCCTGGTGGTGCGGGCGGTTCGGGTCCGTCGCCGTCCCCCGTGCCGTGTGCTCAGGAGGGCGCGGAAGCCCGTGTGGCGGCGAGGACCCGGCGTACCTCGTCGCCGTCCGTGGCCTCGCGCCCGTCGCGCCGCACCGGTGCCCGCAGGTGCACCTCCCGCGCGCAGGTCTCCGCGAGCACCTGCCGGACGTTGTGCGACCGGATGCCGCCGCCGGCGATGACCCGCAACCGGTCGCCGGCCCGATGCCGCAGCGCGGCGATCCGTGGGGCACCGGCCAGCGCGCTCGGCGCCCCACCCGAGGTGAGCACCGCGTCGGCCCCGAGGTCGATGAGTTCCTCGATCGCCCCCAGCTGGTCGCCGACCTCGTCGAAGGCCTTGTGCACCGTCACCGGCAGCGGTCCCGCAGCCTCGATCAGGCGCCGCAGCACGGCCAGGTCGAGGCCGCCCGCGGCGGTGAGGGCGCCGACCACCACCCCGACCGCGAGACCGTGCGGATTGGGCAGGCCGCGGATGGCCTCGATGTCGGCGAGCATGACCTGCTCCTCGATCCCGTTCACCCGGAAATCACCGCCACGGGGACGGACCATTACCCGTACGCCCACCCGGCGCAAGGTCCGCAGCGCGACCCCGACCGTCCCCAGGCTCGGAGTGGTGCCGCCCTGGCCGAGGTCGGCGCACAGCTCCAGGCGGTCGGCTCCGGCCGCCTCGGCCACCAGCGCAGTCGGCACGTCGCTCACGCAGATCTCGACCGTGGTCATGTGGCCGCCCCGGCCCGAGCGGACGCCGCGGTCGACTCCGGACGCAGCGGGAAGTGGCACGCCACCTGGTGCGTGTCGCCGACCAGCGGCGGCTCGGTCTCGCAGACGTCCTGGGCCAGGGGGCAACGGGTCCGGAACCGGCACCCGGTGGGCGGGTTGAGCGCGCTCGGCAGCTCGCCGCGGATGGTCACCCCTTCGCGCGCGGTCTCGGCGTTCGGCGTGACGGAGGGAACGGCGTCGATGAGCGCCTGCGTGTACGGATGCCGGGCGGCTCGGACCACGTCCCGCGCGGGCCCGACCTCGACGAGCTTGCCGAGGTACATGACGCCGATCCGGTCGGCCATGTAATCGACGACGGACAGGTCGTGGCTGATGAAGACGTACGCCAGGCCGAGCTCGCGCTGCAGGTCCCGCATGAGGTTGAGGACCTGCGCCTGGATGGACACGTCCAGCGCGCTCACCGGCTCGTCGCCGACGATCAGCCGGGGTTGCAGGGCCAGCGAGCGGGCCAGCCCGATGCGCTGCAGCTGACCGCCGGAGAACTCGTGCGGGTAGCGCTCCAGGACGCGCCGCGACAGCCCGACCTGGTCGAGCAGCGTCGCGATCCGCGCCCGCCGCGCCGCCGGGCCGCCCACCTTCTGGATCTCGAGGGGTTCGGCGAGGATGGCGTCGACGCGCATCCGCGGGTTCATCGCGGCGTAGCTGTCCTGGAACATCAGTTGGACCTGCCGGTGCATCCGGCGGCGCTCCCGTCCGGCCAGGCCTGCGATGTCTGTGCCGTCCAGCATGATCTGCCCGGCGGTCGCCTGCTCCAGTCCGACGGCGAGCCGGCCCACTGTGGACTTGCCGCAGCCGGACTCGCCGACCAGCCCGAAGGTCTCGCCCGGGCCGACGTCGAACGACACGCCCGCTACGGCGCTCACCTGTCCGGCGGTCCGGCGCAGCAGCCCACGGCCGTGCGCCGCGTAGTTCTTGACCAGGTCCCGCACCGACAGGACGGGCTCGGCCGCCGGCTCACCGGGTGCGGCGGCCGCGTCCGCCGGCTCCGGCACCGGCTCGACCCGTGCCGGGGCGGGCAGGCTCACCGGCGCGGCGGGCCCCGCCGGCACGGGGTGCAGACAGGCGTGCTGGTGCGCGCCGGCCGACAGGGTCACCTCGCTGGTCAGGCACTCGTTGGTGACGTGCCGGCAGCGTGGCGCGAAGCGGCAGCCGGTCAGGGGCCGGGACAGGTCCGGCGGCAGGCCCGGGATGCTGTAGAGCCGGGCGTGTTCACCGAACTCCCGGATCGCCGACTCGGGAAGCGCCTCCATCAGGGCCTCCGTGTATCGGTGCCGCGGCGAGCGGAACAGCTCTCCGGTCGCTGCGGTCTCGACAACCCGTCCGGCGTACATGACGGCGACCCGGTCGGCGCGGCCGGCGATCACCCCGAGGTCGTGGGTCACCAGGATGACGGCCATCCCGAACTCTTCCCGCAGGTCGTCGATGAGTTCGAGGATCTGCCGTTGGGTGGTGACGTCGAGCGCCGTGGTCGGCTCGTCGGCGATGAGCAGGCGGGGGGAGCAGATCAGTGCCATCGCGATGGCAACCCGTTGCCGCATCCCGCCGGACAGCTCGTGCGGGTAGTTGTCGACAATCCGCTCCGGGCGCGGCATACCGACCCGGCGCAGGATCTCGATGGTCCGCTCCCGGGCCTCCGCCCGGCCGACCCGCTCGTGCACCCGCAGCGGTTCGCCGACCTGGACGCCGATCCGCATGGTCGGATTGAGGGAGGTGAGCGGGTCCTGGAAGACCATGCCCATCCGGACCCCACGGATCCGGCGTACGTCGTCGGCCGGCAGCGATCGCAGATCCCGGCCCTCGAAGAGGATCTGTCCCCCGGACACCTGGCCGCCGGGCGGCAGCAAGCCCATGATCGACAGCGCGGTCATGGTCTTGCCGCTGCCCGACTCCCCCACGACGCCGAGGGTCTCCCCCGGCATGACCTGGAGACTTACCCCGTCCAGGGCGTGCACCGTACCGCGGCGCAGCGCGATGTCGGTGTCGAGATCGCGCAGTTCCAGCAGGGGCTGGACCGCTGCCGGCCCGCCGGCCGCCGGGGCGTGTCGGACAGTCGATTCGCTCATTTTCTGCTCCTGCTCAGCGTCGCCGGAGGCGGACCTCGAAGGCGTCCCTCAGACCGTCGCCGATGAAGTTGAAGGCGAGGACGATGAGGATGATGGCGATGCCGGGCGGGTACAGCAGCCACCAGTGGCCGCTGTAGGTGTCCGCCAGGCCGTCGGAGAGCATCCCGCCCCAGTTCGCCGCCGGCGGGGGGACGCCGAGGCCGAGGAAGGACAGGTACGCGACGTAGAGGATCGCGTCGGCGACCTGGAAGGTCGCGTTGACGATCACTGTCCCGATGGCGTTCGGCACGATGTGCCGCCGCACGGCCCGGCCGCCGGTGCCGCCCATCCCCCGCATGGCCTGGACGTACTCGCGGGAGCGCAGGGTCAGTGCGTCACCCCGGACCAGCCGGGCCGGTCCCAGCCAGGCGAAGGCGCCGATGATGACGATGAGCATGGACACGCTCGGTGTGACGATGGCGGCGAGCAGCATGAAGAGGAACAGCGACGGGATCGACATCATCGCGTCGACGACCCGCATCATCGCCGAGTCCACCCAGCCGCCGGCGAACCCGGCGACGGCGCCCCAGATCGTGCCCACTGCGGTGGCGAGGATCCCGGCGGCGAGCCCGACGATGATCGAGGTCTGCCCGCCGAGCATGAGCCGCCCCAACTGGTCGTAGCCGACCCCGTCGGTGCCGAGCGGATGTCCCTGCTCACCGGGGCCCAGGTGGACGGCGGTGAGATCCGTGTGCACCTGGTCGGTGTGGTAGAAGACCGGACCGAGGAAGCAGATCGCGGCCAGCAGGACGAACAGGCCCAGGCCCACCAGGGCGAGCCGGTTCTCGCAGAAGACGGCCAGACCCTGCCGCCAGAGGCCGCGCACCGGCGCCTCGGCGTCGGCCGGCTGGTCGGGGGCGGCACCTGGGCCGACCGCCTCGGAGGGTGTGGTCATGACGCGCTCCGCTGGAGTCGGACCCGGGGATCGACGGCGGCGTAGAGCAGGTCGGCGACGAGCGCGCCGACCACCGTCGCGATCGAGATGATGACGGTGACCCCGAGCAGGATCGGGAAGTCACGCTTGAGCGCCGCCTGCCAGAACAGCTGTCCCATGCCGGGGAAGTTGAACAGCGACTCGACGACCAGCGCCCCGCTGAACAGCGCTGGCAGGTACATCCCGAGCAGCGCGATGACCGGGAACAGCCCGTTGCGCAACGTGTGCCGCAGCACCACCCGCCGCTCGGAGAGGCCCTTGCTGCGGGCCGTGCGGACGTAGTTCTCGTTGAGGTTGTCGACCATGGCGGAGCGGACGTACCGCGAGTAGACCGCGATGGTGACGATGGCGAGGGTGATCGTGGGCAGGACCAGCCCGGCCGGATCGGCGAGCACCTCCGCCACGGTGAACCCCTGCGGGGCCTCGGGCGGCAGGATCGGCCAGATCTGCGAGAATAAGATGATCATCATGAGGCCCATGAAGAAGATGGGCGTGGCGTACGCCAGCAGCGACAGCGAGGTGATGGCGTAGTCGGGCCAGCGGTTGCGGCGTACGGCCTGGATCACCCCGAGCGGGATCGCCAGGACGATGGCGAGCACTGTCGACAACAGCGACAGCACCATGGTCTTCGGCAGCCGCTGGGTGATCGCCTCGACTACCGACTGGTTGAGCTGGTACGAGTAGCCCAGATCGCCGCGCAGCAGACGGTGCACGTACATGCCGTACTGCTGGATCCAGGGCCGGTCGTAGCCCATGTCGTGGTTGAACGCCGCCAACTGCTGCAGCGTCGCCTCCTTGCCGAGGGTGGCGCGTGCCGCGCCGCCGGGCAGCAGGTGCAGGATGAGGAACGCGATCACCGTGACGAGCACGACGACGACGAGGGCCTGACCCAAGCGCGTGATGAGGTACCGGACCACCTGGGCCGTGCCTCCTCCCTGGTCGGGGCCCGGCGGCGCGGTGGGCGCCGCCGGGGCCGGGTCGATCAGTGGTCGGTCACTTCCAGGACCAGTCCTGGAAGTACATGAAGTTCATCGGGTCCTGCGGCTCGACCCCCTGCAGACCGGACCGGTAGGCCGAGACCTGGAACACCGGGTTCGGCATCCAGAGCACCGGCAGGTCCTTGGCGAGGAAGTCGTTGTACGCCTTGAGCGTGCTCTCGTCGCCGGAGAACTGCGTGGCTTCGATGAGCTTGTCGGCCTCCGGGTTGCTGTAGCTGCCCAGGTTCACCGGGGCGCCGGTGGCGAAGAGCCGTTCGCCGCTGGCGAAGGCCGGGTAGTACCAGCTGCCCTGCGAGCCGAAGAAGGACATGTCCCACGAGCAGGTGGCGTCCGCCGGCTTGCAGGCCGGGGTGACCGCGACCGAGTCGGGCACCTCCTTGATGGTCAGCTGGATGCCCAGCTTCGACATCTGCGACTTGATCTCGGCGAACGTCTTGGTCGTGGCCGCGAAACCGGTCTGGCTGGTCACTGTGAGGTTCAGCGCCGTGCCGGCGGCGATGCCGTCGCCGCACTGGTTCGGCCCGGTGCCCGGCGTCTGGCAGGTGGTCTGCCCGTCCGGGGTCACCTTCCAGCCGTGGCTCTCCAGCAGTTCCTTCGCCTTGGCCGGATCGAAGGAGTACACGCAGCCGGCGGCGTCGGTGCCGTTGGTGCCCGGCTTGACCGGCACCGGGCCGCAGGTCGGCGCGGCCGTGCCGGACCAGACCACCTTGCTGATCGTCGGCTGGTCGATGAGCATCTGCAGCGACTGCCGCAGGTACGGCTGCTTGAACAGCACACCGGTCTTCGGGTTGTTGAAGTTCAGCTGGAGGTAGGTGACGGACCAGCCGTACCACGGAGAGACCGTGTAGCCCTTGGACTTGAGGTAGCCCTCCTGGGACAGGTTGGCCGCGGGCACGTATCCGTAGTCGATGTCACCGGCGCGCAGCACGTTGAACTCGGCGTCGTCGCCGGTGAACGGACGAAGGACGACCTTGGCGAGCTTCGGCTTGTCCACACCGGAGTAGTTCGGCTGGGCCGCGAGGGTGACCTCGCCGCTCGGCACGTACTTCGTCAGCTTCCACGGGCCGCTGGTGACCTTCCACAGCTCGTTGGAGTCGTAGGTCTTGGGGTCCTTGGCGGCCGCGGTGAGGAAGTCGAAGACCTTCTTCGCGCCCGCCGGGGTGCTGGCCAGGTCGCTCACCGTCGCGGTGGCGGAATCCTTGTCCCAGGCGTGCTGCGGCATCGGGGTGATCTTGTTGAGCTGGTTGTCGACGAACCACGCGGTGTTGAAGACCTTGGTGGTGGTGATCGAGAAGGTCTTGTCGTCCTTGACCGACCACTGCGCGATGTTGTCCGGGAGGCCGCCGGCCCGGTAGGACGCCCACTTGTCCTTGTTCGCGCTGACCAGGTCGTACCAGAACTGGATGTCCCTGGTGGTGACGGGCTTGCCGTCGGACCAGGTGTTGTCCTTCAGCGTGATGGTCAGCGTCCTGCCGCCGTCACTCACCACCGGCGCCTCGGCCATCGAGCGCTGCGGGTCGATGTTGTACTGCGCCGAGCCGTCCAGCTTGTACTGGTAGAGGGACCGGTACAGCGCCTGGCCGAAGATCGCGTTCTCGCCCTGGGTGAAGCCGGGCGCCGAGATCGGCAGGATCCAGTTGGGGGTACGGAAGGCGACGGTCACCGTGTCCTTGCCCTGACTCCCGCCCTCCTTCGATGAACCGCTGCCAGCGCCGCAGGCGACCAGACCCGCCCCGAGGGCGACCGCGCTGGCTACCGCCATCGCGCCGCGGAGGGCTCGCCGGGGAAATCTGCTCCTCATGAATCTCCTCGATTGATGTGCACTGCCCCGCGTCTCCGGGCGCTACCGGCGGTGCCACACGTTCGGCCGCCTGGTGCTGCTCCTCGACGTTCGACGCGGAGAATGTATCCGGGTCGAAGTCGAGAGTCAACGAAACTTACCCTCTTTATTCGCTGACTTCCGCTAGGGTACGGTCGAAGTCGGCGAAGCATGGACCGATACTCTTCGCGTGGGCTCCGGAGCGCACCCTCCCGGGCACTGCGACACTGAGGCGGCGCCGGAGGACCGCCCGAACAAGGAGAGGCACCCCCTTGGAACCATCGATCTCCGCCACGCTGCGAGACCAGACCCTGAGCCTGCTGGCCAGCGGGACGGTCACCTCGCGCGCCGACCTCATCGAGGCGTTGCAGGTCGCCCCCTCGACGGTCACGAGCGTGGTACGCCGGCTGCTGGAGGAGGGCGTCATCCTCGAGGAGGGGGTGGGCCGGTCCACCGGGGGACGACGCCCCCGGATCCTGCGCCTGCGGGAGACCAAGGGGATCCTCGCCGTCGCGGAGCTGGGCGGCCGGCACGCCCGGGTGGGGTTGTGCGCGCCCGACGGAGGGCTGCGCACCACTGAGGAGGTGGCGATCGACATCGCCGCCGGGCCGGCGCAGGTGTTCGAGGTCGTCGGTGCGACGGTCGACCGACTCCAGGCCGCGACCGCGCCCGGCCAGGAGTTGCTCGGGGTCGGCGTGGCCCTGCCGGGTCCGGTCGAATTCCCCGGCGGGCGGCTGATCGGCCCGGCCCGGATGCCCGGCTGGAGCGGTGTCGACGCGAGCGCCCGCCTCGCCGAGCGCTTCCCGGTGCCGGTGGTCGTCGACAACGACGCGAAGGCGGCGGCGATCGGCGAGTACGTCACCCGGCGAGACGAGGTCGGCGACATGATCTACGTCAAGGCCGGCACCGGTATCGGCGCCTGCCTGGTCAGCGGCGGTCAGATCTACCGCGGCGGTCGCGGCCTCAGCGGCGACGTCACCCACGTCCGCGTGGCGGACAGCGGCGAGCGGGAGTGCTCCTGCGGCAGCCGGGGCTGCCTGGAGACCGTGGCCAGCGGCGCCGCCCTGGCCCGCCAGTTGGCCGAGCAGGGCTCGTCGGCGACCACGATCCGGGAGATCATGGCAGCCGTCAGCGACGCCGACCCGACAGTGGTGACCATGGTGCGCCACGCCGGCCGGCTGCTCGGCGTCGCCCTCTCCGGCCTGGTCAACTTCCTCAACCCCGACGCCGTCGTCATCGGCGGCGCACTGTCCAGCCTCGACGTCTACGTGGCCGCGACCCGGGGGATGCTCTACGAGCGCTGCCTTCCGTCCGTGACCCAGTCCCTGACCATCCAAGCCAGCGTCGCGGGCCCGGATGCGGCCCTGGTCGGCCTCGGGCACCTGCTGCGCACGACGACCGACGTACGACCCTCCTGAGGAGCAACACCCGTGTCCCGTCCCCTCCGCGTCGCCATCGGCGGCATCCACATCGAGTCCAGCACCTTCTCGCCGCACCTGAGCACCGCCGACGACTTCGAGGTCACCCGGGGCGACGCGCTGCTGGCCCGATACGACTGGCTCTCCCCCGCCCAGCCCTGGGCCGCCGACGTCGAGTGGATCCCGCTCGTGCACGCCCGGGCCCTGCCCGGCGGAGCGGTGGACCCGGCGACGTACGAGGTCTGGGCCACCGAGCTGGTGGAGAAGCTGGCCGCCGCCGGCCCCCTGGACGGCATGCTGCTGGACATCCACGGCGCGATGACCGTCGTCGGAAGCGACGACGCGGAGGGCGAACTCGTCACCGCCATCCGGTCGGTGATCGGGCCGGAGCCGTTCGTCTCCGCCGCGATGGACCTGCACGGCAACGTCTCGCAGGTGCTCTTCGACGCCTGCGACCTGCTCACCTGCTACCGCACGGCCCCGCACGTCGACGTGTGGGAAACCCGTGAGCGCGCCGCCCGGAACCTGGTCGAGGCGCTGCGCCGGCAGCAGCGCCCGCACAAGGCGCTGGTCCACGTGCCGATCCTGCTGCCGGGCGAGATGACCAGCACCCGCGAGGAGCCGGCCCGGGGCCTCTACGCGCGGATCGGTGAGGTCGAGGCCCGGGACGGCGTCGTCGACGCGGCGATCTGGATCGGGTTCGCCTGGGCCGACCAGCCGCGCTGCCGCGGCGCGGTCGTCGTCACCGGCACCAACGCCGCCGCCACCACCGAGGCGGCCCGCGAACTCGGCGGGCACTTCTGGGCGGCCCGCGACGAGTTCGCCTTCGTCGCCCCCACCGGCTCGATGGACGAGTGCCTCGACACCGCCCTGGCCGCGGTCGCCGATCCGGCCCGGCGACCGTTCTTCATCAGCGACTCCGGCGACAACCCGGGCGCAGGCGGCGCCGACGACGTCACCTTCGCCCCCGAACGGATGCTGGCCCGTCCCGAGATCCGCGACGGCTCCCGTCGTGCCGTGTTCGCCTCGCTGGTCGACCCGCAGGCCGCGGCACAGATCGCCGACCAGCCGCTCGGCTCCCCGGTCCGGGTGACCGTCGGGGGGCGGATCGACTCCCGGGACCCAGGGCCGCTCTCGCTCGACGGCACCCTGGAGGCGGTCGCCGACGATCCCGACGGCGGGCGGTGCGTCAGCGTACGCGTCGGCGGGCTCAGCGTCCTCGTCACCTCCCGCCGGATGCAGTACCGCCTCCTGGACTCCTACGCACGGCTGGGCATCAAGGTCGACGAGATGGACCTCGTCGTGGTGAAGATCGGTTATCTCGAACCCGAACTGTTCGACGCGGCCGGAGACTGGCTCCTCGCCCTGACGCCGGGCGGCGTAGACCAGGACCTCGCACGACTGCCGTACCAGAACGTGGTGCGACCGGTGTTTCCCCTGGACCGCGACTTCACCGCGGACCTCGCCGTGGTGACCGGGTGATCGCGTGACCCAGCCCGAAGGCCAGTGCGTCCTCGCCGTCGACGTCGGCGGAACGACCATCAAGGGGGCCGTTGTCGGCGAGGACGGCCGGCTCCGGCACCAGCTGACCGTGCCGTCGCAAGCGGACGACGACCCGGTCAAGGCCGTCCGGTCCCTGTGCCGGCAACTGCGCGACGACGCGCTCGATCTCGGCACCACACCCGCCGCGATCGGCGTGGTCACGCCGGGCATCGTCGACGAGAGGAACGGGGTGGTGCGGTACGCCGCCAATCTCCGGTTCCGGAACGTGCCGCTGCGCGCCCTGGTCGGGGACGACCTCGGGCTCCCGGTGGCGGTCGGGCACGACGCGCGGGCGGCCGGCGTCGCCGAGGCGGCGGCCGGGGCGGCCCGTGGGCTGGACAACTTCCTGCTGCTGCCGCTGGGCACCGGCATCGCCGCGGCGGTAGTGGTGCACGGCGAGCCGGTGCCGGGCGCGACCGGCTCGGCCGGCGAGGTCGGCCACATGCCGGTCCATCCCGGCGGCGAGCCGTGCAGTTGCGGGCAGCGGGGATGCCTGGAGGTCTACGCCTCCGCCGGCGGGCTGGCTCGCCGCTACGCCCGACTCGGCGGAAACCCGGACGCCGACAGCCGAGCCATCGCCGACGCGGTGGGCACCGACCCGGTCGCCGCCGCCGTCTGGAACGACGCGACCCAGGCGCTGGGGATCGCCCTGGCCACCCTCACCCTGACCCTCGACCCGGCCCGCATCGTTCTCGGCGGCGGGCTGGCGGACGCGGGCGCGCTGTTCTTCGACCCGGTACGCGACGCCCTGCGTGCGGCCCTCGCCTGGCGGACACCGCCCCCGGTGCTGCGCTCCGCCTTCGGTCCGCAGGCCGCGCAGATCGGCGCCGCCATCCTGGCCCGACGGCTCGCCGGCCTGTCCGTTCCCGACGGCTGGGGCGCACCGGCCCTCGGTGACCACGACCACGACGAGGGTGCAGTGGCCTCGACACCTTGACGATGCCCGTCCGGCGCGGGCGGCCATACTGACCGTGCGGGCCGGGGCCCGACCACGAAGGAGGTGACCGCTGTGCCGATCGGTCGGCTCCACCATCTGATCGTCGACTGCCCGGATCCGACGGTCGAGGCGCGTTTCTGGAGCGCGGTCCTCGGCGACCCGATCACGTACGCGGACGAGGACTTCGCCGTCGTGTCGGCCAGCACGTCGGCGTCCGGGCTGGCGTTTCAGCGCGCCCCCGACCTGACGCGGCCGACGTGGCCAGAGCCGGCGGTGCCGCAGCAGATGCACCTCGACGTGATGGTTGACGATCAGGCCGCGGCAGGCGAGGCGGTGCTCGCGCTGGGTGCGCGGCGGTTGCCCGGCGAGCACGTGTACGCCGATCCGGCCGGCCACCCGTTCTGCCTGATCAGACGCCCCACCTGGGCGCCGCCCGTGAACTGAACTCAGCCCTGGCTGTTACGGCTGGTAGAACTTGCACCGGCTGCACGGCAGCCCGGGCCACCGCGGTCCCGCCGACAACGAGGCCGCCCTGGCGGCCTGACCACCACACCGGTGGTGTCCGCCGCGGCGGAACGAGTCAGACCACAGGAGTGTCAGAACGTATGGACGGAACCGCAGGCAGCCTGTGGGCGGTAACCGGTCTGGATCCACTGGCCGGACGGGTGTTGGAGCATCTGGTAGCCGTGCCGTCGGCGGATGCCACCGAGGTGGCGTCCGCTGTCGGGGTGTCCTCGGCGGAGGCGGAACGAGCACTGCGCCACCTGGCGGACTCCGCACTGGCGCTGCAGATCGACGGCACGACACCGCGATGGGCGGCCGGCCCACCACGGTCATCGCTCAGCGCCCTGCTGGCCCGACGGCGGGCCGAACTGGCCCGTGTTGACGGCATCGTGGAGCGGCTTCACGAGGTGTACGAGGCGGTGTCCGGGCCGCGCGCTGCGCACCTGGTCGAGGTGCTGGAGCGCCAGGACGAGGTGCCGGGGCGCTACGGTCAGCTGCTGAAGGGGAGTTCGTTCGAGGTACTGCATCTGGCCAAGCCGCCGTATGTGACGGCCGCGCAGCCGTCCGTCGGGGAGTCGGGCGTGGCGCCCGGGGTGCGGATGCGGTCGGTGTACGAGACGGAGGGCTTCACCGACGCGGTGTCGCTCACGACGGCGCTGCGCGGGACGGATCAGGGCGGGGAACTGCGGCTGGCGGCACGGCTGCCGGTGAAGTTGGTGGTGTTCGACCGGGCGGCGGCTCTGCTGCCGGTGCGCGGGGACCGCCCGGCGGCGGGTTCCTTGGTGGTGCACTCCCCCGCGCTGGTGGTGGCGCTGGTGGCGCTGTTCGAGAGCGTGTGGGAGCGCGCCGAGCCGGTGTCGCTGGCGAGCCGACATGACGGGCCGGCTTCGAAGGGCGGCCCGGCGACTGAAGGGCCGGACGGGCGAACACGGGAGATCCTGCACATGTTGGCGACCGGGATGAAGGACGAGGCGATCGCCCGCGTGCTCCAGGTGAGCCGCCGTACGGTGCAGAAACATGTCAGCGAGGCGGGTTCCCTGCTCGGCGCCCGGACCCGGTTCCAGATCGCGCTGCTGGCGGCGGAGCGGGGGTGGCTCAAGGGCCCGGTGGGGAATTGACGAGGCACTGTCCTGAACGCGACGAAGCGCCGGGACCGCCCTGAGGGGTCCCGGCGCTTCGTCGTGGAGCGCCCGTCCTAGGAGGGGCTCACCTGCAGGACTTGGCTCCCTTCGCGTACGCCAGGCCGAAACCGCCGGCCGACGAGTCCATGAAGATCACCTCGCGCCCCGTGCCCGCCGTCGCGAACATCTGGGCGCCCGGGCTGCACGACGCCGGGCCGACGTACTTTCCGTTGAGCGTGTACTGCTTGAGCTTCGGATTGAGCGAGTTGTCCGGGTAGCCGCCGGTCGAGAGCCAGAGGTCCGCGGGCGCCTCCTCGGTGACCGTGAGGGTCGTGTCGGACAGCGTGAGGACGTCGGCGCGGATCGCCTGCGGGGAGTTCTCCTCGAAGAGCAGGTGGCTGGTGCCCGTGGCGAAGTCGAACAGCCGCACGGAGTCGTTGAACGTCCCCTGGCTCCACTCGCCGTCGACGTACCTGCCGTAGTCGCGGTTGATCACCCAGGCGACGCCGGTGGCGGACACCTGGGGGTAGCTCATCGTCTCGGCACCAGGGTCACCGCCGGCGAAGGTCGTCTTCCCCGTCGCGATGTCGTACACCTCGACGCCCAGCGACCACCGGTTGCCGTTGGCGTCGGGCTGCGGGTAGTCCTCGTACCGGACGTAGGAGATCTTCCCGTTCTTGACGCTCGGCGCCGTCGCGTTCCCGAGCCAGTCGGGGTGGGCGAGGGTGTGGACGGTCCGCGAGCTGCCCTGCAGGTAGCGCACGACGTCGCGGTAGCCCTGCTCCGGGTCGTACTGGCTCCACGTGACGACGGCGCCGTCGAAGCTCAGGCCGTTGATCCGGTACGGGGAGCTGTAGAGCTCCTCGACCTGGCCGCCGCCGACCGGCGCCGACAGGATGTGGTTGACCTCCCACGTCGGGGAGTCGGGGTCCGCCTCGATCGACAGCCACACGACCCGCTTGCCATCGGTGTGCGGGAAGCTGTGCATGTTCCCGTCGTCCGGGGAGATCCGGTACGGCGCGACCTTGCCGTCGATGCGGCCCACCCAGATCGACGGCGGCTGGGTGTGGTTCGCGTCCGAGCGCGGCACGGTGAACCAGCCGCCGGCCATGCTCGCCGTCATGTCGACGTACATCCCGGTGTTGAGCCGGTCGACCAGGAGGTCGGTCTTCTTGCCGTAGAGGTTCGCCTTCCACTTCGCGGTGATCCCGCGCGAGTCGAACGCCGCCCGGACCACCTTGAGCTCCTTCTGACTCAGGCCGGAGGACTTGGCGGAGGCGAGCACCGCCTCGCGGGCGTCGACGAAGTCGGACATCGGCGTGAGGTAGTCGGTGAGCGCCCGGTAGACGATCTTGTCAGCGACCGCGCCACCGAATGCCTGACGCAGGTCCCACAGCGCCCCGGACACGATCGTCGAGTTGAGGTGCACGCCGCCGTCGTCCATCTGCGGCGTGTCCATGAGGTGCTGGAAGTTCGCCGTGGTGGCGCCGTCGTCGAGGTTGCGCAGGGCGCACTTGGTGGGCGCAAGGGTGCGGCAGAGGTCGCCGCCGATCAGGCTCGCCTCGGGGTCGGACATGGGCGTGCCGGCCGCGTCGAGGTCGATGGCGTTGCCGAAGTAGTCGGCGATCGCCTCATTGAGCGCGCCGGGCTGGCCGGCGTAGACGAGGTTGGCGGAGTTCTCCACCACACCGTGCGTCATCTCGTGGCCCACGACGTCCGGGTCGGCGGCCAGCGGCAGGTACTCGTCGTCGCCGCTGCCGTACACCATGCGGGTGCCGTCCCAGTACGCGTTGACGAACGGGTAGCCGCCGTAGGTGATGCCCACGATCGAGTTGATCGGCATGCCGTCATCGTCCAGGCTGTTGCGCCCGAGATTCGTCTGGAACCACTCGAACACCTTCGCGGCGTCCCAGGCCGCGTCCACGGCGCCGGCGTCGGTCAGGTCCGCGCCGAGTGTGCTCGACGGCGACGCGAACGGCCCCACGCCCTCGGGCAACTGGCCGTCGAGCAGCTCGTAGTAGTCCCGGCCCCGAGCATCCCAGGTGGTGATCGGCACCGTCCGGCCGTCCGGGAGGGTGTGCGTCTGATCGATCATGAGGTAGGAGCTCGCGTCGTCGGTCCGGACGAGCGGGACCGGCACAGTCGCGCCGTGCAGGCTCCTGCCCTCGCCGACGACCGGCGTCGTGCCCTTGCCCGACGGGAGCGCCTTCGTAACGGCCCGCGGCGCGACGGCGGTCCCGCCGGCGGCCAGGGCGGCGGCCTGCTGCGCGGTGGCGAAGGGCTTGATCCGGCTGACGCTGAGCAGCGTCACCCCGTTCGTCGCGCCCACGTACACGTCGCGGAGCACGGGCTGGCCGGTGACGACGTCCTTGCCCTTGACCAGCACGCGCCGGGCGAGCACGCCGGTGCCGGTCGGCATGACCACGAGACCCTGGTCGGTGCCGCTGAGATCGGCGTGGGCGGCGTCGGGCGTCGTGCCGGGCCGCGGGGCGCCGGCCACGACGGCCGCACCGGGGTGCAGGCTCTTGCGCACGTCCTCGACCGCTCGGGAGACCGCGACGTGCGCGGGCATCGGGGTGCTGGTCGTGTCGACGTCGAGGTCTGTGAAGTAGGTGCCCGACGTGCCGGTCACCGCTCGCTTGCCGGTCTTCTTCTCCATCCGCACCACGTACTGGGCGCCGAACACGGGCAGGCCCTTGTACTTCTGGTTCAGCCGGACCGTCTCCCGCGCGCCCTGCGTGTCGATGTTCGCGGTGGTGAGCGTGCCGGCCGGGTCGGCGATCCGGTAACGGTCCTTGTGGCCCGCGAGGTGGGCCTTGGCGGCCTTGTCCGGTGCGATCGTGGCGTCGACCGGGTCGGCCAGGTCGTCGACGAGCGCGGGGGCGTCCGTAGCGGGTGCCACGGTGGCCGGAACTGAAGCCTCCGCGGCGGTCGTCGTGCCCGTCGCCGACGGGGTCGCCGCGGTCGCGGCCTGGGCGGTGGTTCCGAGGAGGGCGGCCGTCGCCAGGATGGCGAGGGCGGGTGGTGCCTTGAGTCTGCGCATCTGTGCTCCTGCAAGGTGGTCCAGCGCCCGGCCGACTCCTTGCGGCACGGGGTTCGCTCACCCTCACCGCGGTGTCGCCATCGACACAAGGACGACTTTGCGCATCTGCACAAGTCAGAAGCCCGTCGAGGAGAGCCGATCCAAACGGCACACCTGGTCGGGGCCGATGGTGGGCGCATCCCGGCGCGCCGCTCGTTCGGGGTCGGACGCGCTTACGGGCCCAACAGAGGACGATCGCCGAATAGCCGTGTGAGCTCTCCTGGGCGACCTGCCGAACCTCGATCGATCCGTCCAGCGGCCCGAACTCCGGCCGCAGCACAGCCCTGAGGTCGTGTTCATCGACATCAGCGCTGGGAAACGTCCTTCCGGCGACGAGGTAACCGCGACATCGGCGCAGGGCCGCCGTGACGAAGAGCCCCCCGGGCTGGACCAGGCCCGTGATGTGTCGCATGAAGAGTTGCCAGGTGGGCCGGTCGTCGGTGGCGGAGTCCGCACAGTAGGCACTGACCACCGTCGCGTACCGGCGGTCCACCGGGCGGGCTTGCCGGCCGTCCACCCGGATCAGTGCGGTGATCTTTCGCCGGGCGAGGTCCTCGCGAGCGGCCACGTCCCCGTCGGTCGGGCAGCTGATCCCCTCGCACCGCAGGGTGTGGCGGACGAACGGCCGCCAGTCGTGGGCGTCGGATTCGCGGTCGATCCACCGCTGGATCACGCCGCCGGGTGTGGCGCCGATCTACGCCGGGTTCAGGGGCTCGCCGGGGACCTGTCCGGCCGTACCATCTCCCGGTGATCCTCTCCCGCCGACGGCTGGTCGTCGCGTCCGTTCTCCTGGTGTTGGAGGCGGTGGCGTTCGGGCTGTTCGTGACCGAGTCCGCGACGGGTGCTATCGCCGCCGTCGGCATCACCTGCGTGTCGTTGTGGGTGCACATCGTCCTGCACGAGTGCGGGCACCTCGTCGTGGCCAAGCTGCTGCGTCTGCCGGTCACCGCGGTTCGCATCGCACCCTTCGGCGGGTGGCGCAACGAGGTGTCGGTCCGGCCGTCGCCGTCGGCGACCGCGTTGCCGCTGCGGATGGTGCTGTTCTATTTCGGTGGCCCGCTGGCGAACCTGTGCACTGCGACGGCGCTCGCTACCGCGGCAGGGTTGACGAGTTCGGCGTTGGCACGCCTCGCACTGTTCGGCGCGGCGCTCTTCGCCGTGCTGCTCGGGGTGGTCAACCTCATTCCCGGGACTTCCCCCCACAATGACGGCCGCAACCTGCTGCGCTGGCTGCTGGCGCCAACAGCCACCCGCGCCGCGCTACGGGCGGGCTACCACCAGGAGAGCGTTGCCGTGATGCAGGCGGCCGATTCGATGCCGGCCCTGTTGGCCCGGCACCGATGACGGACACCTGAGCGCGGGGACGATCCGCGGCACCGGTTCGGCCCGACAGATCGGCGCGTGGTGTCGGGGTCAGGCGCCGCGCGACGGCGCGCCGCGCAGCGAGCTGCTCGCGTTCACGCCGGCCTTGTCACTCACCCCGATGCCCAGCCGCTCGACCAGCTCCCCGCCCAGCCAGGCAGTCCCCAGGGACAAGATGATGCCCGCGAAGCTCAGGATCAGCGCCGCGGCGTTCGGTTCCCAGTTCTCCCGGGACAGACGCACCAGCCAGCTCACCGCGAACAGGATCACGACCACCAGGTTGCCGATGCCGTGCGCCGCGCCGATCCGTTTGGCCCGGGTGCCGGATGGGATGGCGCTCCAGTCGATGAGGCCGAACACGGCGGCGACCACGCCGCCGATGACACCCGCCGCGATGGTGTACGCGGCGGAGATCTGGAATCCGGTGCGGTCGGTGATCAGATAGAGGATGTCGAAGATGACCGACGTGGCGAGGAGCCCGAGCGGAAACACGATCAGCATGGGATGGATCGCGTGGCCCATCGCTTTGGCTCGACTTTCCACCACTACCTCCTGTCGGGGCGACAACCGCGCCCGCATACCCGGACCGGACGCCGATACACCTGACGGGACGGTTCGGTTCAGCGCTGTCGGAGCAGCCCCCGTGCGGCCATGTGGGCCCGTAACGTCTCGGCATCCTCGGCGGACATCAACCGGCGTGGGATCACGGTCGCCGGCATCCGGCCGACGTACACGATCCAGAACTCCGGGGTGTCCCTCACCTGGGCGACCCCGTCCCAGGCGATGCCACCGGACTCCGAGCCGCTGCGCATCATGATGTTGTCATCGGTGATGTCGTAGGCGCCCTCCACGGCGTAGCCGCTGGAGCGGCGCCGGGCGCGCAAGCGCACCCACGGCCAGTACAGCGTCGACAGCAGGCCACCCACGATCATCACGGTCCACAGCGGCGAAATCTGCTCGCCCCACGAGAGCGCCCGCGAGGCGGCCAACCCGATCGCCCCGACCGCCGCGAGGACCGCGCCGATGTAGCCGTACTTGCGCAGCCGGACGCTGCCGAGCGCAGCGGCCACCCGGCCCGGGTAGGCGGGATCGGCGGGGACGTCGAAACGGATGTGCACGCCAGAACGATAATGCCCCCTGGCAGCGCCTGACTCCCCTGGCCGATCGTCGGAGGCCATCCCTTGCGAAAATCCTTCCCGACGTTCAGGGATCGTCCGTTCGCAGCGGCTGATCGCAGGTGGCGGCACGGTTCAGTAGCAGTGTTCGCTCCCGCTCGTTGCGGGTCAGCGACGCCGCCCGCTCGAACTCCGCCCGCGCCTCGGCGTGCCGGCCCAGCTTGACCAGGAAGTCACCGCGCGCGCCGGGCAGCAGGTGGTAGTTCCGCATGGCCGGGAAGGCCATCAGCTGGTCCAGCAGCGCCAGCCCGGTCGCCGGCCCGAACGCCATGGACAGCGCCACCGCGCGGTTCAACTCGACCACCGGGGACGGCATCGCCTCGGCCAGACCCTCGTAGAGCCAGGCGATGCGCTTCCAGTCGGTGTCCTCGAAGCGCCGTGCCCGGGCGTGGCAGGCGGTGATGGCCGCCTGCAGCACGTACGGGCCGGGCTTGCCGTCGATCAGGGCCTCGGCACGCTCCAGCGCGGCCAAGCCACGGCGGATCAGCAGCTGATCCCAGCGGGCCCTGTCCTGGTCGCCCAGCAGGATCGGTTCGCCGCCCGGGCCGGTGCGGGCGGCCGACCGGGAGGCCTGGATCTCCATCAGCGCCACCAGGCCGTGCACCTCGGGCTCGCGCGGAGCCAGCCGGGCCAGGATCCGGCCCAGCCGCAGGGCCTCCTCGCACAGCGCCGGTCGCATCCACTCGTCGCCGGTGGTGGCCGAATAGCCCTCGTTGAAGATCAGGTAGATGACCTCGAGCACCGAGGAGAGCCGGGCCGCCAGCTCGTCGCCCTGCGGTACCTCGAACGGCACCTGGGCGTTGGCCAGGGTCTTCTTGGCCCGCACGATCCGTTGCGCGACGGTCGGTTCCGGCACCAGGAAGGCCCGGGCGATCTCGTCGGTGGTCAGGCCGCCGAGCAGCCGCAGGGTCAGCGCGGTGCGGGCCTCCGTGGACAGCACCGGATGGCAGGCCACGAACACCAGCCGCAGCAGGTCGTCACCGATGCCGTCGTCCTCGGCGACCATCGCGCCGACGTCCGGGGTGAATTTCTCGAGCTCCCGGCCGACCTGGTCGACCTTGCGCTTGAAGGTCTCGTTGCGCCGGATCTGGTCGATGGCCCGACGCTTGGCGGTGGTCATCAACCACGCGCCCGGATTACGCGGCACGCCCTCGGCCGGCCACTGCTCCAGCGCCGCGACCAGCGCGTCCTGCGCCAGTTCCTCGGCCACGCCGACGTCGCGGACGAGCCTGGTCAGTCCGGCGATGAGCCGGGGCGCCTCGATTCGCCAGGCAGCCTCGATCGCGCGGTGGGTGTCAGTGGCCACGGCCTCCGTCTACTCCACCGCGCGATCGGACGCAACAGTGCTCATGCCGCATGGGCGGGTTCGCTCCTGCGCCGAACCCGCCCATGCCAGGCCGCGCTGATCAGTTCGCGGCGACCTTCGCGCGCCGCTTCTGCACTGCCTCCTGCTGCTCGGCGGTGAAGTTCTCGCCGAAGTCCTCGGCGTGGAAGACCCGCCGGATCTCGATGTTGGTCTCCGCTCCCTCGCCCGGAGGCTGGATCGGGCAGCGCTTGAACCATTCGACGCACTCCTCGAGCGACTTCATCTCGACCAGGTAGTAGCCGGCGATCAGCTCCTTGGTCTCGGTGAACGGCCCGTCCACCACGGTCTTCTTGTCGCCGTCGAAGTAGACCCGGACGCCGTTGGCGCTGGACTGGAGGCCGCCGGCGTCCAGCAGCACGCCGGCGTCGACCATCTCCTGGATGAACGCGCCCATCGTGTCGAAATCCTCGGTGGCGGGCAGCACGCCGGCTTCGCTCGCCGCGGTGGCCTTGGTGATCACCATGAACCGCATCGCTGTCTCCTCGTGTCAGGGTGCCATCTCACCTACGCGTCGAACGGCGCTCGGCCCGCTCGACACCCTGCCAGAAGTTTTTTCCGCCGACCCGCTACGCCGCGCTCGGCGGTCGGCGGGTCGGCTCGTTGGCCGGCGGTGGCCCGCTGGCGTGGTGGCGTACGGAGCGCCACCGCGGGTACGAGCCGGGCGTGGCTGTGATCAGTGACTACGCACTTCTCGGCGACTGCCAGGGTGCGGCGTTGGTCTCCTCGGACGGGTCCGTGGACTGGTGGTGCCCGCCCCGGTTCGACGCGCCGAGCGTCTTCGCCCGTCTGCTCGGCTCTTGCGGCGGCTTCTGGTCGATCCGGCCGCTCGGGCCGTACACAACCTCCCGTCACTACCTCGAGGGGACCATGGTGCTCCGCACGGAGTTCCACACAGAAAGCGGCGTGCTGCGGTTGACGGACGCCCTCAGCCTCGGTGTCGGGGAACGCGGCCACCGAATCGGCTACACGTCCCCGCACGTCCTGTTACGGCAGGTCGAGGTCGTCGCCGGCGCGGTGGACGTGGCGGTCGAGATCGCCGCCCGGCCGGAGTACGGACTGGTCAGCCCCACGGTCGCCGAAACTCCGGTGGGGATCGAAATATCCGGAGGTGCCGACCGCCTGATCCTGGCCGCCGATCGTGATCTTGCCGTCGACGGTTCACTGGTGACCGGGCGATTCACTCTCGCGGCGGGCGACAGCGCCGTGTTCGCGCTACACCACCGCCGGGCCGCCGACCCGCCGTCCGTAACGATCGACGGGCGCGCCGCACTGCGGGAGACCGTCGCCGCCTGGCAGTCCTGGGACAACATCCACCAGGACTACCAGGGTGCCTACCGGCAGGAGGTCCGGCGCAGCGCCCTGGTCCTTCAGGCGTTGACCTACCAGCCGACCGGTGCGGTCATCGCGGCACCCACCACCTCGCTGCCGGAAGAGGTCGGCGGCACGGCGAACTGGGACTACCGCTTCGGCTGGCTCCGCGACGGCAGCTTCACCCTCAAGGCGCTGTGGGTCGCCGCCTGTCCCGACGAGGCGCACCGCTTCTTCAACTGGATGGCCGCCTCGATGGGGTCGGTGGACGCGGAGGACCACGTACCGATCATGTTCGGCGCGGGCGGCGAGCGGGACCTGACCGAACACACCCTGGAGCACCTCGAGGGCTACCAGGGCAGCCGACCGGTCCGGATCGGCAACGACGCCTGGCAGCAGAAGCAACTCGACGTCCTCGGCGAGATCCTGGAGTGCGCCTGGGTCCTGCGCGATGAACTCGCGGACCTGTCGCCCGCCGCCGCGGGCCTGCTGCGGTCACTGGCCGACCGGGCCGCCGACGCGTGGCGGGAGCCCGACGCCGGCATCTGGGAAGGCCGCGAGGGCGAACGGCACTACCTGACGTCGAAGCTGTTGTGCTGGGTGGCCCTGGACCGGGCGATCAAGCTGGCGCGAACCATGGACGCCCAGGCGCACGTCCCGCGGTGGTCGCAGGCCATGGAGCAGCTCTGCGCGGCGATCCTCACCGAAGGCTGGAGCGCCTCGGGCCGGACGTTCACCGGCGCGTTCGGGTCCGACCATCTCGACGCCGGTGTGCTCGCGATGGCGACCGTCGGGTTTCTCCCCGCCGACGACGACCGGGTCCTCGCCACCGTGGACGCCATCAGGCGTGAACTGGAAGTGGGGCAAGACGGGCTCTTGCAGCGCTGGACGGGGTCGGGGTTGGAGGGCGCCTTCATCATCTGCTCGTACGTACTGGTCGAGGCTCTGGCCCTGGCCGGGCAGGTCGACGAGGCCAAGCGGATCTTCGAGTGCGTCACCGCCCAGGCAAACGATCTTGGTCTGCTGTCGGAGGAGATCGACCACCGCGACGGCAGCCTGATCGGGAATTTTCCCCAGGCGCTGTCCCACATCGGTCTCATCAACGCCGCCTGGATCATCGATCAAGCCGAGTCCGGCACCAAACCGTAAGGCCTATGCCCGGCTGATCCCGTTCGGTTAGGGGAGCGTCATGCGGGTAGATGTGACAGCCACGGAGGGAGCGTGCTGATGACCGGACGCCTGACGGGCAGGACGGCCCTGATAACCGGCTCCGACTCGGGGATCGGGCAGGCCACCGCGATTGAATTCGGCCGGGAGGGTGCCGACGTGGTGGTGCACTACCTGCACGACCACGCGGGCGCGAACCAGACGAAGGCCGAAATTGAGCGGACCGGCCAGCGGGCTGTCGTGGTGCAGGGCGACATCAGCGTCGAGCACCAGGTGGAGGCGATGTTCGACGAGGCCCTTGCGGAGTTCGGCCGGCTGGACATTCTGATGAACGACGCGGGCGTGGACGCCTCCGGCATCCCGGTGGCCGACCTGGACACCGCGACCTGGGACCGGGCCATCCGCACCAACCTGTACGGGATGTTCTTCTGCTGCCGGCGGTTCATTCAGCACCGCCGCGACCAGGGCGGACACGGGAAGATCATCAACATCACCTCCGTCCATCAGGAGGTGGCCCGGGCCGGCGGCTCCGACTACGACGCCAGCAAGGGCGGCATGCTGGAGTTGGCCAAGAGCATCGCCCTGGAGGTCGCCCCGATGCACATGAACGTCAACAACATCGGACCCGGCATGGTGCTCACGCCGTTCAACCAGCAGGCGATCGACGACCCGAAATTCCTCGAAGAGCAGGTGCAGTCGATCCCGTGGAAGCGGGCCGCGCAGCCGGAAGAGATCGCCAAGCTCGCCGTCTTCCTGGCCAGCGACGACGCCGACTACGTCACCGGGTCGACGTACTTCATGGACGGCGGGCTGATGCAGAACCAGGGACAGGGCGCGTAGGCATCATCGGCCCGGCCCGATGAGGTGGAGCGATGCCTCCGGGCCCACCGCGCCGGCAAGCCAGAGCGGCGCGCTCACGGCAGCCCAGACGGCAAGCCGGAACGGCACCAGCCGCCGTGGATGACCCCGCAGCGCCGCGGCGACCACCAGCGGCCGCACCACCATCACCATCAGGTACGCGGCCGCGAACGGCAGCGCTCGCTCCTCCATGGCGCGTGGCAGCGTCACCGCCATCACCAGGCCGGCGAACATGGTGCCCACCACGACGGCCTGGATGATCGAACGCTCTGGTTCGTAACGGCTGGTGATCCAGGTGGTGTGCGACCAGATCAGCCAGAGTGCCAAAAAGAGCAGCAGCGTACGACCGAACCCCGCGACGAGCGCCCAGCCGGTGTCACCGCCCAGGTCGGCGAATCGTCGCGAGACCTGGGTGAGGGCCACGACGAAGGCCAGATCGAAGAAGAGCTCCAGGAACGTGGCGCGGCCCGCACTCGCCGGAGGGCGCAGCAGATCGGCACCGCGCCCCGCCGCCATCGTCCGCCTCCGTCCGCCCCTTGCCGCACCAACGAGTCGGCCACCAGCGGGGATGCGTCAACGGGTCACCGGGAACGCTGCCACGAATGAGATGGTTGTCAGCGAGATCCGGAAAGCCGGATGAATCGTCTACACACGGCGGTGGCCCACTAGACGGGACGAGTGGGCCACCGCCCGCGCGGTCATCGCGCGGCTTGCTCGGTAGTGGACGCGATCGGGGCGCCGCAGCGGCCTCGTTCCGGCGAACCGCGACGGGACGAGCGCGCCGTGCACCGTCAGCGGCCGTAAGTTTCCAGCAGCCGCAGCCACACCTCGCTGGCTGTCGGGTACGCGGGGACCGCGTGCCACAGTCGATCCAGCGGGACCTCGCCGACGATGGCGATCGTCGCGGCGTGGATCAGTTCCGCGACGTCCGGGCCGGCGAGGGTGCAGCCGACGATCACCTTGTGGTCCTCGTCGACGACCATGCGGGCGTGGCCCTTGTAGCCGTCGGCGTGCAGGGAGGATCCGGCGACGGCGCCCAGGTCGTAGTCCACGACCCGGACCCGCAGGCCGGCCGCCGCGGCCGCGGCCGCGGTCAGCCCCACCGAAGCGATCTCCGGGTCGGTGAAGACCACCTGCGGCACCGCACGCTCATCAGCCGTGGCCGCGTGCCGGCCCCACCGGCCGTCCTCGACCGTCTCACCCTTAGCCCGGGCCACGATCACGTCGCCCACCGCGCGCGCCTGGTACTTGCCCTGATGGGTCAGCAGCACCCGCCGGTTCACGTCGCCCGCGGCGTACAGCCACTCACCGCCGCCGACGACGCGCAGGGTGTCGTCGACCGCCAGCCAGGCACCCGGCGCCAGCCCGATGTTGTCCAGTCCGATGTCCTGGGTGTTCGGCGTACGACCGATCGCCACCAGAACCTCGTCGGCTTCGACCCGCTCGCCGTCGGCCGTCGCGATGTGGACGGTTCCGGTGTCGTCCCGGTTGACGGAGACGGCCTCCGCGCCGACGCGTACCGACACACCGGCCTCGAGCAACGACTCCTTGACCAACTCACCCGCGAACGGCTCCACCGATGGCAACAGACCGTCACGGGCCAGCACCGTCACCGACGACCCCAGGGCGGCGAACGCTGTCGCCATCTCGGCCGCCACCACGCCACCACCGATGATGGCGAGACGGCGGGGAACCGACCCGGCCGAGGCGGCCTCGCGGCTGGTCCACGGCGTCGCCTCCCGCAGGCCGGGGATGTCCGGCAGCAGAGCGCTGCTTCCGGTCGCGACGACCACCGCGTGCCGGGCGGTCAGCCGCGTCGTGGCACCGTCGACGCCGGTCACGTCGACGACCCGGGCGGAAGAGATCCGTCCCTGGCCGCGGTGCAGCGCGATCCCGGCCGACTCGAGCCAGGACACCTGCCCGTCGTCTTTCCAGTGCGATGCGAAGGAGTCCCGGCGGCCCAGCACCGCCGCCACGTCCAGGTCACCCGTCACCGCCTCGCGGGCGCCCGGCACCTGCCGCGTCGCCCGCAGCGCGGACGCACTACGCAGCAACGCCTTGGTCGGCATACACGCCCAGTACGAGCACTCGCCGCCGACCAGTTCCCGCTCCACGATGGCGGCGGTCAGGCCTCCCTGCGCCACCCGGTCGGCGACGTTCTCCCCGACCGGGCCCGCACCGATCACGACGACGTCGTACTCGAAGGAGGTCATGTCAGTTGCCCTTCGCGCTGCGGACGAGACGGAACGCGGCGATGAGGAAGAAGATGGCGCCGGGGATGGCGTAACCGGCCGCGTTTGTCAGCGACGGGTTCTCCGCGGAAGCGGCGGCGATGAAGGACCCACCGGCCAGCACCGAGATGCCTCCGCTGAAAATCATCGGCCACTGCCCGCCCATCCTGCGACGAGTGACGCCCACGATCAGCTGAACCAGCCCGGCCACGACCGCCCAGGCACCCCACACCCGCAGCACCGCCGGAATACCGGACGCGCTGGCGACACCCACGCCGACGGCGGTGATCAGGCTGACCGCGATGTTCACGTACAGCAGGGTCGGCGAGCCGGTGGCCCGCGACGAGCGAAGATCGTAGATGGCGGCGCCCACGTCGAAGAGCGGGTAGAGCACGAAGAGCACCACCGTGAGCGGACCGATCTCCTTGGCGGTCGCGATCGTCACGAGTGCCCACACGATGGCGAACGCGAAGCGGGTGAAGTACAGCCGCCGCAGTGCGGACGCGGTCTGGGAGATGCCGGGCGAAGCAGCAATGGTGGTCACGGTGACCCTTTCAGTGGAGTGGCTCAGAGAGACAGAACGTTCTACCTAAGCCAGGATGGCGACCGCAGCCCGCCTTGTCAAGACCGAACGTTCTATTCGCTAAGATGGGTGTATGGCGCGCACCGAACCCGCTACCCGGCCCTCTGAGGCGCGACTCCGGCTCCTCAGCACGGCAACCAGGATCTTCTACGCGGAGGGCATCCACTCCGTCGGCGTTGACCGGATCATCGCCGAGGCCAAAGTGACCCGAGCCACCTTTTACCGCCACTTCCCCAGCAAGGAAGACCTCATTCTCGCCTACCTGCGTGAAGTCCATGAGATGGATCGCCGGGCGATCGACGCGGCCATCGCCACAAACCCAGCCTCGCGCGAACCCCTGCTGGCCATCGCCGACTCCATCGCCCAGAACATCCAGTCCCCCGGGTTCCGCGGATGCGCCTTCCTGAACGCCGCGGCGGAATATCCCGACACCGACCATCCCGTGCGCCAGGAGATCATCGCTCACCGGCAATGGTTCCTGGACACGCTCACCACGCTGATGGCGCAGGTTCACGAGGAAACAGCTGATCCCGCCGCGCGCCACTTCGTCATGCTCCGCGACGGCGCCATGGCAGCCGGATGCCTTTTCGACCCCGCGTTGGTGTCCGAGACCTTCCTCCGCGGGGTCGAAGGACTCCTGCGGATCAATGCCGAGCGCCAGTCGACCGAATCCACCCGCTAGTACCACGACAGCGCGGTGTGCGGAGCCGCCACGGTTGCGGTCGCGTCACGCAAGGGCCGCGGGCAGGGCGACGATGGCGAAACGGACTACGCGTCCGAGCAGGCAGGCGATGGCGAACTCCCAGTGTCGCAGGCCGGCGGTTCCGGCGGCGATGCTGACCAGGGCGAGTGGCGGGACGCCGACGAGGGCGGAGAGCAGCACCGTCGGCAGACCGGTGCGGCGGTGCGAGAGCCAGCGCCGGACGGGCTCGGCCCACCGGGCGGTCCTGGCAGCCACGCGCCCTGATCGGCTACGTCGTGCGAGCCTCCGGGCCAACCGGCCCGTTCCTCGACGAGCGGCTTCGAACAGCAGCAGCTTCCCTGCGGTCTGCCCGACCGCGAGAGCGATCACGGCGATCACGGCGTACCCGCCCGAATGCCCGGCGACCACGGCGTAGGCCTCCGCGTTGACGACCGGGACGAGGGCCGAAGCGAAACCGTATCCGAGCGCGGCCGCGGCCTCCACGACACCGCTCATGCCCGGCCGTCCCGGGCGAGCAGCCTGGCTACCGCCACGGCGGACCACGCCTTAACCGCAAGGACGGCCAGTGCCACAGTCACTGCCACCGAGTATTGGCCGAATGCCACGGCACCGATGACGCCGGCGGTGTTTACCGCCTTCGCCAGCGGCGACCAGTTCAATGCCCAGACGCGCCGGTCTACAACATGGAAGTAGTTCGGACTGCTCACCGGCCAGCACAGGAACACGAGCGACAGCATTGTGTCCAGGACCATGAACGATGGCAGAAACACCACGGCGACCAGCGATACATCGGGCACCAGGGCGACCAGGCCCATACAGAGAACGGCAGTGCATGCCCGGTCGCTCACGATGTCCAGGACGGCACCGGCCCGGGTCTCCTGGCCGAGCCACCGCGCGCAGAGGCCGTCGAGCATGTCACCGAGCCAATAGATGCCGTACGCCACAGCGATCAGGGCGACAGAACCGGAGACGAGGGCGACGATGCCGAGTGTGACGGCGGCGAGCGTCCGGATGATGGTGATGTAGTTGGGGATGGTGAGGAGCGGGCCGATCCGCAGGACGGGCCGGGAGTCAACGAGAGTCACCCCCGCAGCGTCCGGTTCCGGGGCCGTCCGACGGAACGTACCGGGGTGCCGACCTCGGCGCGGCCGTGGTACCGGGGTGCCGGTTGAGCTGGTACCTGGGTACCTGGCTGACCCAAGGCGGATCATCGAGACTGTGCAGGTGGTTACCGCAATCGGGCAGTGGGCGCGCGGCGTCGAAGGAGTGCGCCGGCTCGCCTACGTGGCGACGGGTTTGATAGTCGCAGTCGTGGTCGCGACGGTCGACGAGGACCTGCTCGTACCGGCCGGTTGGGTGTGGGTGGTGTTGCCCACCGCCCTGACGGCCATGGCCCTACCTCCCCGCCCTCGGTCTTTGGTCTTCGCGGTCTGCGCCGGGTTCGTGGCGATAGTGAGCACCGGTGAGTCGGTCCAGTTGGGCGTGGCGGCGGCCGGCTTCGTATTCGTCTCGACCTGCGAGGATCCTGCCCGCCGGCCATGGCTGGGATGGGCGGCTGGTCTGGCCGGTGCCGCCGGTGCCTTCGCCATCGCCCTGCTGAACCACCGCGGGATCTACGCACAGCCCTTCGTTTTCGTGGCGGCCGGCTATCTCCTTGCCGTACTCCTGCGCTCGTGGTCGCGCGGCAAGGCCCTCACCCGGGAGACGACCGAGCTACGTGACCAGGCTGCCTGGCTCGAACAGCGCACCAACCTGGCCCGCGAATTGCACGACGTGGTCGGTCACCACGTCACCGCGATGGTGGTCCAGGCCGAGGCCGGACAGTTCAGCAGCGACCCGGCAGTGGCGCTGCGGGCAATCGCGAACAGCGGCCGCACCGCCCTGCGCGAGCTCGACACGCTGGTCGTGCATCTACGCAACCCGGACGCACCCGTGGTCGTGAGTGCTCCGCCGCGGTTGTCCGACATCGACGAACTGCTCGCCGAACCGTTGCGCCAGCAGGGCGTGGCGGTGCACGTTCGCCTCGACGCCGAGCCGGGACTCGACGAGGTGAGTGTGTTGGCGGCATACCGCATCGCTCAGGAGGCGATCACCAACATCGCCCGCCACGCGCACGCCACAACCGCCTGGGTTGAGCTGGTCCGCGTCGGCGGCCATGCCCGGCTGCGGGTGAGCGACAACGGGATCGGTCCGCCTCAGGCCGTGACGCGCGGCTCCGGACTGCTCGGCATCGAGGAACGCGCGCGGGCGCTCGGCGGCAGCTCTCTTCTGAACCGGCGCCCCGGCGGCGGAACTGTGCTGGAGGCCATCCTGCCGGTGGCGAAGCCATGATCCGTGTCGTGATCGCCGACGACCAGCATCTGGTCCGCGACGGCTTCAGCCAGATTCTGCGTTCGCAGCCGGACATCCACGTCGCAGCCGAAGCCGCGGACGGGCGGCAGCTTCTCGATGCCGTGCGCCGCGATCCCCGCATCGACGTCGCCCTCGTCGACATCCGCATGCCGGTACTGGACGGCCTGCAAGCCACCCGGGAGCTGGCCGCGATTCCCCATGCCCCGGCCGTCATCATCGTCACTACCTTTGACGACGATGCGTACGTCCTGGACGCCATCGCCTCCGGAGCGCGTGGATTCCTCCTCAAACGCAGCACTGCCCACGACCTCCTGTCCGCCGTGCGCGCAGTCGCGGCCGGCGGCGCAATCCTCTCGGCCGAGATCACCGGCGCCGTTCTCGAACGTGTACGGTCGACCGGCCCGGCCACCCGTGTGGACCTCGCCGCCTACCAGCTGACCGCGCGCGAGACCGATGTGCTCACGTTGATCGGCGCCGGGCTCAACAATGACGAGATCGCGCGAAGTCTCCATCTGTCAATGAGCACGGTCAAAACCCACGTCGCGAACGTGCTGGCAAAGACCGGCAGCCGCGACCGCGTGCGAGCCGCCATCCTGGCCATCCAGGCTGGCCTTTCATGATGAAAACGCCCAGGCCGCGCTGTACCCCCGCCCGCGCTCGTGGCAACAACCAGGCAGGCGCCCTCAGCGCTGCCGTTTGCCGAGTTTGCCGGGCTCGTAGCTGTAGAGCCAGGCGGTGGCCTTCTCGTAGAACAGCGGCACGAACATGCGCATACTGGAGTACCTACGCGACCGCCACCACCCGTTGCCCGGCGACCCGCAGCTGGTCGCCCCAGCCATCGGCGCGATGCTCTCCACCCTCAACTACGCGACGCCGGCCACCGATCAGCCGGCCCGCGACGACGACACAACCATCGACACCCTCACCGACCTGCTGCTTCACGGGCTGACCGGGCGACGCAACAGCGCGATCTAGGTCCAGGGCCTAAACCCTGGCCGGACAGCGTCGCCCTGCGGCTCGGCCGAACTCGTCGTAGACGGTGTCGGTGACGACCCGGGAGCCGCTACCGCTCTGCCGCGGCCGTAGTGGCCGTCGAAGATCTGGTACGAGGTCATGTAGCTGGCACAGCGCTGTGACATATTGCCCACACCCAGGGGTCAGCGAATCCGACAGCCGATACCTAAAGTCGGGCCATGAGCACCGACAAGGGCGTGCGGGTCTGGCTCCGCCGGCAGGGAGCTGAACAGATCACCCATCCCGGGGGCAACCTGTATGCCCACCTATGTCGAGTCAGCGAACGACTCGCCGTGCTTGGCTGCAGCAGTGAAGTGCGATCCGCGGGCCTTACCCACGCCGTCTACGGCACCGACGGGTTCGACCTCGCCCTGCTCGATTGGGCCGATCGTGCTGTGCTGCGGGATCTCGTCGGTGCCGACGCCGAAGACCTTGTCTATCTGTATGGCGCCTGCGACCGTGGACGCAGCTGGCGGGATCTGGCAAAGACCGGCCAGGTGTTCGACCGCTTTGCACGTCAGCTGAGAACGCCGAGTCCGGCTCAACTTCGCTCGCTCATGGACCTGAGCATCGTCAACGAACTGGACGTCCTCGAGCACGATCCCGCGGTGGCGGACCGGCACGGTACCTACTTCCGGGAACTGTTCGCCTCTTGGGCCCCGCTAGCCTCTGAGCAGGTCATCCGCGATGCGCAGCGGGTCTTGCGGCCGTGACACCGGAACGGTCGGCAGGGCCCGGTTCGAAAGCACGCATCCCCGGTCGCGTACGTGTGCGAGCCGTCTACCCCGGCAGCTTTGATCCCTTTACTCCCGGGCATTTGAATGTGGTGAACCGGGCGCGCGACCTCTTCGACGAGGTGGTCGTGCTCGTCGCGGTCAACAGCATCAAGCATCCGGGCACCGACGAAGTGGAGCGAGCGGCCGCTGTTCGGGCCATTCTGCCGGTCGATTGGGCCTCCGTCACCGTTGCGGCCTGGAGCGGGTTGACCTCCGCCTACTGCCGTCGCCATGACATAGGAGTGATCGTCCGCGGCGTGCGTAACACCACCGACCTTCGAACCGAGTATCAGCTCGCCGCGATGAACCAGTCGCTGGGTGTCCCCACGGTATTTCTGCCCGCGCAGCCCGAACTGGCCGTGGTGTCTTCGACCGCGGTGCGCACGCTGAGAAGTGACCTACGTCCGCGAGCCGTTGACTGCCGGACATTGGCGAACCCCTAATCGGACCGCCGCCGCATAATTCTTGAGACTGCCCCGTCAGGATCAAGTGACGTAGAACCGCACTTGGAATCCGCCGCCTGCGTCCTCGGGCGCCGGCGTTACCTTCAAACGGAGAGTCGACTCCTGGCCGGCGGCCGACTCCTCCGCCTGTTGCAAGGGCGAAGCCTGGAGGGACGCTGCCGCGCGCCAGCCGGGTTCCCGCGCTGATTCCGGTCACGCCGCCCGCGTCGCCGTACGCACGGCGGTGACTCAGTGGCCACGGAACGCCTCCTCCAGCCACCATGAGCCGCGCGCGGCGCTGACCTTGGCGTCGACCACCAGCGGCCGGGTGCGGGGACCAGCGAGCCAGTGGCTTACCGGCCCGAGATCGTCGACGGTCCGGACGGTCAGCCCGTCGCAGCCGTAACCCCGGGCGATCGCGGCCAGGTCGGTCTCGGGGAAGGTGACCGTCTCCAACGGGTACCCGTCCGGGCCGAAGTGGTGCACCTCGGCGCCGTACGCCGCGTCGTCGTAGATCACCACGAGGAGGGGCAGCGCCAGCCGGACGGCGGTGACCAGTTCGGTCGCGGACATGACGAAGCCACCGTCACCGACCGCGGCGACGGTGAGCCGGTCCGGCCGGGCGACCGCCGCGCCGAGCGCACTGGCCAGGCCGAGCCCGACCGACTGGAACGCCTGGGTGAAACAGAATCCGGCCACGTCCGGCACGTCGAGCCACATCGACGGGTAGCCCATGAAGTTGCCGGAGTCGACCACCACCGTCCGGTCGGGCGGCAGCAGGTCGTCCAGGGCGGCCGAGAGCGTTCTCGGGTCGATAGTCGTCGGGGCACCGGCCCACGCCGACCCACTCTCGTCCCGGTACGGGACCGTCCGCCACCGGCCGTGGTCGCGAATCCGTTGTGCCAATTCCGGCGTACGCCAGCCGCTGGTCCCGGCGTCCACGGACCCCGCGGAGCCGGCGCCCAGCCTTGCGAGCACCGCCTCGGCGACCGCCGTCACGTCGCCTGCCACCGTCAGGTCTACCGGGCGGTTAACCCCGAACGCGGACGGGTCGTGGTCCACCTGGACGACGACGGCGGACGGCGGGATCAGTTCGCCGTGCCGGGTGGTCCACATGTTCAGCGTGCTGCCCCACGCGACGACCAGGTCCGCCGAGCCGATCAGCTCGGCGGCGAGCGGGGTGGCGAAGCCGCCGGCCACGTCGATGTTCCACGGGTTCCCGGCGAACAGTCCCTTCGCCGCGGCCGAGACCGCGAGCAGCGCGCCGCACGCGTCGGCGAGCCGGGTCAGCGGTTCCCCGGCCGCCCGGGCGCCCCGACCCGCGATGAAAACCGGTCGACGTGCGGCCTGGAGCGCGGCCAGCAACGGCTCGACCTGCGGGGCGGTGGCCGGGGTCGGCGCGGCCGCGGGGACCGGACCGGACCACGGTTCGGTCACGGCGCTCTGCACCTCCAACGGGAGGCCCAGCACCACCGTCGCGCCCCGGGCGGCGGCCCGGTAGGCCGCGCTCGCGTCCTCGGCCACGTGCGTCGCGCGTACCCGGTGGAAGTCGGCCCCGACCGAGGCGGCGAGTGCCGGCAGGTCGATGAAGAAGTTCGACCGCGGCGCGGTCGCCTCCGGGGCCAGGACCACCATCGGGGTACGGCTCTTCGCGGCCTCGGTGAGGCCGGTCAGCGCGTTGGTGACGCCCGGACCCTGGTGCACCGAGAGCAGGCCCACCGTCGCGGAGGTGCGGGCGTACCCGTCCGCCATGCTCGCCGCGCCGCCCTCGTGGGCGGCCGCCACGAACCGGGCGCCGGCCGCCACAAGCGCGTTAGTGACATGGAAGTTGCCGCTGCCGACCACCCCGAATACGTACCGTGCGCCGTGTCCGTACAGAACCCGCCCGACCACCTCGGCTACCCGCATCTGTGGCCCGGTCCTACCGTTCGACAAGCGCGAGGACCCGGCACGGGCTGCCGGAACCGGAGACGATCGGCAGTGGTCCGGCGATCACCACCGCGCCGGTCGCCGGCAACTGCGCCAGGTTACGGAGCTGGGTCAGGCCGTACTTCTCCTGACCGAGCAGGAACGAGTGGCACGGGAACGGCGGGTCGAACGAATGCGCGGCGCCCGCGTCGGTGCCGACCGTCTCCACCCCGACGCCCTGGATCGGCGACTCCTCGGCCAGCCAGCGGGCGCACTCGACGGAGATGCCCGGGGTCCGTCCCGCGTTGGCGTACCGCTGCGGGTCGTCGCCGTACGCGTCCCAGCCGGTGCGGTAGAGCAGCCAGCCACCCGCGGGCAGGGCGCCGTGTTCCGCCTCCCACGCCTTGACGTGCTCGATCTCGAGCAGGAAGTCCGGGTCGTCGGCGGCGTCGGCGGCGTGGTCGATCACCACCGCCGGGGCGATCAACTGGCTCACCGGGACCTGCGACACGTCCGCGCCCTGTCGACCGGTGACCCAGTGCACCGGGGCGTCGAAGTGGGTGCCGGTGTGCTCGCCGGTGGAGAAGTTGTTCCAGTACCAGGCCGGACCGCGGTCGTCGTACCGGCTGATCTCGCTGAGCCGGAACGGCCAGGTCTGGCCGAACTGCTCGGGCAGACCCAGGATCGGGGTCTGGTCCGAGAGCGGAGCGGTGAGGTCGACGACCTGGATCCGGCCGCTGGAAAGAGCGGCGACAAATTCCTGCAGCACCGTCATGCGGCGACGGTACACCGCGCTCGTGCTCCACGATGGACCCTCGAACGGGGCGTGTCAGCGGCGCTCCCCGCGGTCACGCCCTTGACAACGCGGCGCCAGACAGGGGCGGCCACAGCCTGACAGAGCCGCACCGCGATCGGGCGTATCAGCCAAGCGGTGGTGCCCCGACGCTGTGCGGTGGTCAGCGGCGGAATGAAGTAGGCCGCCTCCCGAGTGCGTCACCGTCGGCGGCACCGACTTCGATGCCAGGAACACGCCCGACGGCCCGGACCACGCGGCGCCGCGCCCCAACGGCACGGCGCACCACGCCGGCACCGGCGTCTCGGCTGGCGCGTCAGGCCGGGCTTTACCGGGCGTCGACCGGTGCGCTCTGGGATTCGTTGAAGAGCGTGTCGCCCTGGTAGTAGGCGACCACCGGAGCGGCCAGTTCGGCATGGACGGTCTTCTTCAGCCGAGCGACACCGTTGTGCACGGGGGCCGACCCGAGGTGGGTGTCTCCCGCGTAGAAGTCGACCTTGCCGGAGGGGGGCCGAGGTGGTGGTGCTGACGGCGCCAACGGTCGCGGTGGCGGTGACCTTGGTGTTGTGCGAGGCGCCAGCGGGTGTCGCCGTGACGTCGAGGCCGGTCGTGGTGGCCCGGAACGTCAGGGTGCGCAGGTAGTGGTTCAGCAGCGGGCGCCAGACGTGCCAGGTGTGCACGCCGGCACGTTGCGCTCCTGGGTACTGGGGCTGGATCTGCCACGGGCTCGCGGGGTCGTCGTGCAGCACGCAGCGCGTTTCGCGAGGTCAGGCGTTGTTTGCACGTATGGGCCCGAAGAGACCCGAATCCCTAACCTCCTGATCCGCAACAGCTCCGAAACTACCGGTTGAAAAACCTGGAATTTTCTGCCAGCCTGAGAGCCATCGATCGACGTGAACGTTAACATGATCCGTCCAGCGATGGAGGCGCCTCACGCGACCGTCAGGCCCACCCACCTGCCAGGTGACCACGTCCACCACCCAGAGAGCCCAGCACCCGCCCACTCCCTCGGCGGTCGACCGGGCGCACTCATCGCAACCCTCCACCCGCTGGTCAGGTAGCCCGAGCCGACCCACCCTCGGGTGGACGCCTGACGTGAGCCCCGGCCCGGTCGAACGGACTCAGCATCGCGGCCGCCGCCATCTGAGCGCGGCCTCCCACTCGAACAGCGACAGAGATTTCCTCTCCCCCACTGGAGGATCAGCATGACATCCCGGACCCGTCCCACCGGGCGTACCCGACTACGAGCACTCACTCTTTCCGGAACTTTCGCGATAGTTGCGGCGCTGGTCGTGTCGCAGCTGCCCAATCTCGCCCAGGCCGCCGAGACGACCCTCGGTGCGGCCGCGGCCCAGTCTGGCCGGTACTTCGGTGCCGCCGTTGCCGCGAACAAGCTCAGCGACAGCGCCTACACGACGATCCTGAACCGCGAGTTCAACAGCGTCACTCCCGAGAACGAAATGAAGATCGACGCGACCGAGCCGCAGCAGAACAACTTCACCTTCGGCAACGCGGACCGGATCGTCAACCATGCCACCTCCCGGGGTTGGAAGGTCCGCGGCCACACCCTGGCCTGGCACTCGCAGCAGCCGGGCTGGATGCAGAGCATGGAGGGCACCGCGCTACGCAACGCGATGCTGAACCACGTCACGCGGGTGGCCACCTACTACCGGGGCAAGATCAACTCGTGGGATGTGGTGAACGAGGCGTTCGAGGACGGCAACAGTGGCGCCCGTCGTAACTCGAACCTGCAGCGCACCGGCAACGACTGGATCGAGGCGGCGTTCCGCGCCGCCGACGCGGCGGACCCGAACGCGAAGCTCTGCTACAACGACTACAACACCGACAACTGGACCTGGGCCAAGACCCAGGCCGTGTACAACATGGTGCGCGACTTCAAACAGCGTGGGGTGCCGATCGACTGCGTCGGGTTCCAGTCCCACTTCAACGCCAACTCGCCGTACAACAGCAACTACCGCACGACGCTGTCCAGCTTCGCCGCCCTCGGGGTGGACGTGCAGATCACCGAGTTGGACATCGAGGGCTCTGGCACGACGCAGGCCAACACCTACCGCAATGTGGTCAACGACTGCCTTGCCGTGGCCCGCTGCAACGGGGTCACCGTTTGGGGGGTGCGGGACTGCGACTCGTGGCGCTCTGGCGGCACTCCGCTGCTCTTCGAGTGCAACGGCAACAAGAAGGCCGCCTACACGGCCACACTGGAGGAGCTGAACAGCGCCACCCCCGGCCCCACGCCCACCACGCCGGGTCCCACCCCCACCGTGCCACCGGGCTCCGCCAGCGAGATCGTCGGCACGCAATCCGGCCGGTGCATCGACGTGCCGAACGCGGCAACCACCAACGGCACCCGGGTGCAGCTCTACGACTGCAACAAGCAAACCAACCAGGCCTGGACCTACACCTCAGGCAAACAACTACAGGTGTACGGCAACATGTGCCTCGACGCGGCGGGCTCCGGCAACGGCGCGGCAGTCCAGATCTACAGCTGCCACAGCCAAACCAACCAACAGTGGAACGTCAACTCCAACGGCACCATCAGCAGCGTGCAGTCCGGGCGATGCCTGGACGTCTGGAGCACCAGCAACGGAGCCCAGGTCCAGCTGTACGACTGCCACGGCCAGAGCAACCAGCAGTTCCGGCTCGCCTCCCTCGGCGGCCCCACCCAAACCCCGACGCCGACGCCGACGACACCGCCGCCGACCGGTGGCACGTGTGATCTTCCCTCCTCGTACCGCTGGTCGTCGACGGGCGCGCTGGCGCAGCCGAGGTCGGGATGGGTGTCGCTGAAGGACTTCACCCACGCCCCGTACAACGGCCAGCAGCTGGTCTACGCGACGACGCACGACACGGGCACGACGTGGGGCTCGATGAACTTCGGTCTCTTCTCGAACTGGAACCAGATGGGGTCGGCGTCGCAGAACCAGATGCCGTTCGCGGCGGTGGCGCCGTCGCTGTTCTACTTCGCGCCGCGCAACGTCTGGGTGTTGGCCTATCAGTGGGGTGGGCCGGCCTTCTCGTACCGGACGTCGACCGACCCGACCAATGTGAACAGTTGGTCGTCGGCGCAGACGCTGTTCACCGGAAGCATCTCCGACTCCGGGACCGGCCCGATCGACCAGGCACTCATCGGTGACGGCCAGAACATGTACCTGTTCTTCGCCGGGGACAACGGCAGGATCTACCGGGCCAGCATGCCGATCGGGAACTTCCCGGGCAGCTTCGGCTCCAACTACACGACGATCATGACCGACTCGACGAACAACCTGTTCGAAGGGGTTCAGGTCTACAAGCTGCAGGGCCAGAACCGGTACCTCATGCTCGTCGAGGCGATCGGCGCGAACGGGCGCTACTTCCGATCGTTCACGGCCACCAGCCTGGGCGGTACGTGGACGCCGCAGGCCACGTCCGAGAGCAACCCGTTCGCCGGTAAGGCCAACAGCGGCGCCACCTGGACCAACGACATCAGCCACGGCGAACTGATCCGCAGCAACGCCGATCAGACCATGACCGTTGACGCCTGCAACCTGCAACTGCTCTACCAGGGGCGTTCTCCCAGCTCCGGCGGCGACTACGGCCTCCTGCCGTACCGGCCTGGTCTGCTGACGCTGCAACGCTGACGACCGGACAGCACCGGGGCGGGCAGGCTCGACACAAGACCGAGCCCGCCCGCCCCGCACTCATCCATCACAGGAGGTACCGACAGTGCGAGGACATGCAGACCACCCCCCGCTCTCGGGGAATGCCCATGCTGACCGAGTGTCCCCCCGTTCGAGGGGACGGCTGTTCAAGCTCGCCGCGGCTGGGATCGCAGCCGCAGTCGGGCTGTTCACCGTCACCGTGGCGACCGGGTCAGCGTCGGCCGCCGACAACCCGTACCAGCGGGGCCCGGACCCCACCCGGACCAGCGTCACCGCCGAGAATGGCCCCTTCGCCAACACGTCGGTCAGCGTCCCGACCGGGTACGGCTTCAACGGCGGCAGGATCTACTACCCGACCGACACCAGCCAGGGCACCTTCGGGGCCATCGCGATCTCGCCGGGTTACACCGCGTTGTTCTCCGCGGAACTGGCCTGGATGGGACCGTGGCTGGCCTCCCACGGCTTCGTCGTGATCGGCATCGAGACCAACAGCCGCAACGACTTCGACACGGCCCGAGGCACACAGTTGCTCGCCGCACTGGACTACCTGACGCAGCAGAGCCCGATACGCGACCGCGTCGACCCCAACCGGTTGGCGGTCGCCGGTCACTCCATGGGCGGCGGTGGCGCGCTGAGCGCAGCCAGCCGGCGCTCGTCGTTGAGGGCAGTGGTCGGCATCGCGCCGTACTCGCCGTCGTCGAACCTGGCCAACGACCGGGTGCCCACAATGATCTTCTCCGGGCAGGCGGACACGGTGGTCACCCCGTCCTACGCCACCGGTCTGTACAACAGCCTCCCGGCCACCACCAAGAGCGTCTACCTGGAGGTCGCCGGTGCCGATCATGGGTTCATGGTCGGACGGTCGAACCCGGTGATGATCCGGACCATGCTGCCGTTCGTCAAGATGTTCATCGATAACGACGCGCGGTACAGCCAGTTCCTCTGCCCGCTGCTGGACTCCAGCGGCGTGGTCACCTACCGCAGCACCTGCCCGTTGCTGCCCTCGACGCCGACCACCCCGACGCCGACCCCCACCGATCCGCCGACGGTCCCACCCGGCTCCGCCAACGAGATCGTCGGCACGCAATCCGGCCGATGCGTCGACGTACCCAACGCCTCCCGCAACAACGGCACGCGGGTGCAGCTCTACGACTGCAACAAGCAGACCAACCAGGCATGGACCTACACCGCAACCAAACAACTACAGGTGTACGGCAACATGTGCCTCGACGCGGCGGGCTCCGGCAACGGCGCGGCAGTCCAGATCTACAGCTGCCACAGCCAAACCAACCAACAGTGGAACGTCAACTCCAACGGCACCATCAGCAGCGTGCAGTCCGGACGATGCCTGGACGCCTGGAGCACCACCAACGGAGCCCAGATCCAGCTCTACGACTGCCACGGACAAACCAACCAGCAATTCAGGCTCGTGTCCCTCGCACGGTGATCATGGCCGACTCGACGAACAACCTGTTCGCGGGTGTGCAGATCTCCAAGCCGCCGGGCGAGATCCAACACACCTGAAGCCGGCGGCCGGACTGAAACGGGCGGGCTCGGCGTCACGCCAGGCCCGCCCGGATCGCCTGCCGTCTCGCCTCAACCATGAACCGCGATCCCTCAAGCTCCGGCCTCCACGCTACGAGGGGAATGGCACGCCCGTCCGGGCTGATCGGCGCCGATCCGCTGCGCCTACGCCAGCCCCTCCCCACTCAGGCGGTGCCACGAGGGGTCGGGGGGTGCCCCCTGAGTTGGCTCACGGTGCCGCGCTCGTGAGACCCGCGTCCCGTTCACCTGCGGTGATGCCTGCAGGTGGGGCTGTTTTCACGCACTAACCGAATGAGTCAACTGGGTCTGACCGGCCAGCCGTCTGGCGGCCTCAGAGCCGCAGCAGCCCCGCGGCGAGCGACTCACGCAATCCGGCGGGCGGCTCCTGGTATCCCTCGTCCCACAACGCACCGGGAAAGCCGCCGGCCGCGAACGCAGTGTTGAGATCGTCGACGAACCAGATCGCGGGCCCCACCTTCCCGTCGATTCCGGGGCCGGGCAGGTCGATGCCGTAGGGCGCGTCGCCGCTGATGTTCGCCTTGTGGAGCTCGTCGGGCGCGTAGTCGAGCTGGAACGGGATGCCGGCGTCCCGGCGCGCGGTGTCCCTGAGGTACGCGGCGTGCTCGGCCTCGTAGTAGGAGCGCGAGCCGCCCCGCTCGGCCCACTCGAGCTGCACCACCAACGGGTCCGCGAGCACGCTGGCCGGCCAACCCGGCAATTCCCCGACGAGCCACACATCGCCCACCTGCCGGATCCACGCGCTGATCGTCATCGGGAACGGCGCGAACGTCACCTCCAGCCAGTCGGCCAGCGCGGGCGCGCCCGGCGACGGGGGAACGTGGGCGCGACACGGCGTCCCCTCGTCGCCGTTCTCCTCCGCACGGAAGCCCCGCGCCTGCAGCCGCTCAACGAGCGTCTCGACGTTCCTGCGGGCACGGTCGGCGAACTCGCGCGCCACCGCCTCGGCGTCCTCGCGGTACGGGGCGTCGAAGACCCGTAGGCCAAGACCGCGCAGGTCGCGCCATACGTCGTCGGGATCACCGGACACGTACCGCGCGTGGAAGCTCGCCACGGCCACCATCCTTGCAGAGAGCCACCAGCGTCGGCGGCGAGGTCTCGGTTGCCGACTCAGCTGGCGATCCGCAACGTCATCAAGCAGCCGCGGCCGCTGGGCTCGGCGACCATCGCGATCAATGGCACGACACAGACCTTCGCCCCGAGGGTGTGCCGGTCGAGGGCGACGCTGAGCCGACGTTCGATCCGGCCGGTGGCCCATGGCGGGCCCGGCTGGCCCGCGCCTGCGCCGCGCACGTCAGCTTGGGGCCGGCGACGTTGCTGCTCTACGACGTCACAACGCTGTACTTCGAGACCGACGAGGGTGACGGGTTCCGCAAGCCCGGGTTCTCCAAGGAACGCCGGCTGGAGCCGCAGATCACCGTCGGGCTGCTCACCGACGGGTCGGGGTTCCCGTTGATGGTGCACGCGTTCGAGGGCAACCGGGCCGAGAACACCACCATGCTGCCGGTCCTACGGGCCTTCCTTAACGCGCAACCCCTGTCGAATGTCACGGTCGTGGCCGACGCGGGGATGATGTCGGAGGCGAACAAACGCGCGATCGAAGCCGCCGGGTTGTCGTTCATCCTCGGTGCCCGCGTCCCCGACGTGCCCTACGTCGTCACAGAGTGGCGCAACGACGTGTTCGTCCAGCCCTGGCCCGCCGGCCCCGGCGACAACCGCCGCGACCACACGATCTACCACCAGTACCGGGCTGACCGGGCCCGCCGCACCCTGCGCGGAATCGACCAGCAGATCACCAAGGCCGAAACCGCGGTCGCAGGCCGGACAGCGGTCAAGCGGAACCGGTACGTGCGCCTGACCGGCGCGGTCAAGAGCGTGAACCGGGCCTTGGAGGTCAAGAACCGGGCCCTGGCCGGGATCAAGGGCTACGTCACCAACCTGCCCAACCCCGACCCCGAGCAGGTCATCGGTGCCTACAGCCGACTGTTGCAGGTCGAGAAGTCCTTCCGAATGTCCAAGACCGACCTGGCCGCCCGGCCGATCTACCACCACACCCGCGAATCGATCGAAGCGCACCTGACCATCGTGTTCGCCGCCCTGGCCGTGTCCCGCTGGATCGAGAACACCACCGGCTGGAGCATCAAACGGTTCGTCACCACCGCCCGCCGCTACCGGACGATCACGATCCAGGCCGGCGACCACAGCATCACCGCCGCCGACCCCCTACCCGACGAACTCCGCGCCGCACTCGACGTCATCCACGGCAAGCCCCTCCCCACTCAGACGGTGCCACGAGGGGTCGGGGGGTGCCCCGATTCCTCCGGTGGTGGTCAGCCGCATAGGCTCCACTGCCGGTTGGCACCGCCCTGGCGGCCCAGATGATCATCGCGGTGCCGTTGCTCGTGCCGGTCTCGTTCGCGCACACCCGCCGTGACCAGCCTGATCACGTTGAAAAGGGGCTCAATTAACGGGTCGGCTCGCCGGAGGGCTGCACGAGGAACGATTTGATGTGGTCCAGCGCCATGTCCAGAGCAACTTCCATGGGTGCGACGTTGTGCGCGGCATTCGCCAGCAGGTAGCCGCCTTGCAAAGCTGCCATCAAACCTGTGGCCAACTTCTGCGGGTCGGCGTCCTGGCGCAGTGCACCGCTGTCCCGCATCCGGTGCAGACCGTCACTGATCAGCTTCTCCCATGCCGCAAACGTCTCAAACAGCATCGAACGAGCCTGCTCATCTTGATCGGACAGCTCGACAGCCATCGACCCGAGACCGCACCCGTATTTGCCGTTGTTCAGCGAGTTGGCCTGGACCAGCGCGTTACGCCACCGGACCAGCCCTGAAAACGATCTCAGTCGTTCGAGCCCTCCGCGCTCGCGCTGAAGCACAAGCGCGCCTCGATATTTGACCAACGCGCGCACGAGCTCCTGCTTGTCGGCGAAGTGGTGGTAAAGCTGCGACTTGCTGGTCTGACTTGCCTCGCGGACGTCGTCAAGGGTGGTCGCGTTCACTCCGCGCACGAACATCAGCCGGTTGGCCGCCTCGAGGATCCGCTCTCGCGTCGCGATGCCCCGTTGACTGATCCTCCGCCGATTCGTCGGCGCAGCCACCTGCTCGTCGGTCATCGTTCAAGTGTATCCAGCGCGCCCGATAGTTCATGGGTAATAGGACCTTGGAGTCCACCTGGTCTCATTGCGCATTCGCGTGGCCGTAAAGGGCGAACGCATGCGCCGCCGGCCTGGTTGAGCGAATGCCATGTGTGCGGGATCGTCCGACAGGGCGAGTCTTTTCCTGGACTATCTGGTCCTCGCGGACAGTGTGAAGGACACCGACGGCGACATCCGCGTACCGTCGGCCGCCTACAGGCCGGCTAGCCGGGTGGTGACGGCGGCTCGGGCGGGTGTCCGCGGGCGCGGGCGGCGTCGGATATGGCGATCCCGGTCAGGACGAGGGCAGCGGCGGCGGCGACCACGACTGGCGGCAGGGGGACCATCGCCGGTGTCAGGGCGGCCAACGCAAGGACGCCGATCGGTCGGGACAGGGACACGCGGCCGAATACCGCGTGCTCGAAGCGGGCGCGCCCGGCCAGGTACAGCGCGGGTCCGCCGAAGATGACGCCGATCCAGGCCGGTGGGGTGTGCCCGAGTGGATGGGTGATGACAAGTTCGTCGCCGACGGCTGTGGCGACCACGCCGGCCACCATGGCGAGGTGGGCGTATGACGCCGAGGCGGCGAGGCGGACCGGGTCGGCGGACACGGCGATCGCGTCCGCCAGGACCTGCCCAGCGCGGTAGATGTAGATCCGCCACAGCAGCACGGTGGTCGCGATCGACACTGCGAAGGCGGCGACCCTCTCCGGCGCGAAGCCGCTGTTGCTCAGCGCCAGCCCGGTGACCAGGATCAGCTCGCCGAGCGCGATGATGAAGAACTGCCGGTAGCGTTCGGACAGGTGCTCGCCCGAGATCACCAGGTCTTGGCTGGGCGTACGGCCCGCCCCCGGGGTGGGAAAGCCGATCTTGCCTGCCGTGTGGTCAAGGACCACCGCGAGCGCCCACAACGCGCCACGCGCCGTGCCGTGCACGAGCGCCCCCGCGAACCACGGCACCGCCGACAGGCCGTACCAGAACAGCCCGCGCACGCCGGTGCGCTGCAATTCGTGGCCACGCAGCACGGCCACCAGCACGAGCCCGCGGCCGAGCTGGACGGCGACGTAGGCGCCCGCGAAGATCAGGCCCGTGTCGCCGAACGCCTCGGGCACCGCAGCCGCCATCAACAGGCTGCCGACCATGGTCGCGATGACCAGCGTCTGGATGACCGGTCGATGCGGGTCGGTCCGGTCGGTCAGCCACGCGGTGCTGGACCAGACCCACCACAGGGCCCCCAACAGCACCAGTGTCCGGAAGGCGCCGTTCCACCCGAGGTCCTCGGCCAGGCCGCGCGAGAGCTGGGCGAGCGCGAGGACGAACACCAGGTCGAAGAAGAGTTCCAGGAACGTGGCCCGCTGTGGATCCTCGGCTTTCCGCACCAGCTCGGACGCCCTGCCCGTCGTCATCGGCTCGCCCGTTCTGCCAGCTTTGCTCCAGGTTTGGGAGCATTCTAGCGGCGGCGGCGGCGGTGACCGCGGACGCGCTGCCGTGAACTGGACTGACCGACCCCGTCACACGGACGGGCCACCTCGGCCCCAGGCCGGCGCGCGGACCGGGGTCCGCGCGCCGGAGGTGTCAGGCCTTCGCCCGCTTCGGGAGCTTCCACCCGGGGCGGGGGAAGTGGCAGGTGTAACCGTTGGGGTAGGTCTGCAGGTAGTTCTGGTGCTCGGGTTCGGCTTCCCAGAAGTCGCCTGCCGGGGTGACCTCGGTGACGACCTTGCCGGGCCACAGACCCGAGGCGTCGACGTCGGCGATCGTGTCCTCGGCGACCCGCTTCTGCTCGTCGCTGGTGTAGAAGATCGCCGAGCGGTAGCTGACGCCGATGTCGTTGCCCTGGCGGTTCTTCGTCGAGGGGTCGTGGACCTGGAAGAAGAACTCGAGCAGCGCGCGGAAGTCGGTCTTCTCAGGGTCGTAGACGACCTCGATGGACTCCGCGTGGGTGCCGTGGTTTCGGTAGGTGGCGTTCGGGACGTCGCCGCCGCTGTAGCCGACGCGCGTGGACACGACGCCGGGCTGGTGGCGGAAGAGCTCCTCCATGCCCCAGAAGCAGCCGCCGGCGAGGATCGCCTTTTCGGTGGTCACGTCGTTTCCTTACTTGTCGTCGGTGTCAGTGTTGGTGTCACTCGTGAACAGGGTGCGGTATTCGCCGTACCCTGCGTTCTCCAGGTCGTCGAGGTGGATGAACCGCAACGACGCGGAGTTGATGCAGTAGCGCAGTCCACCCTTGTCCCGGGGACCGTCGTTGAAGACGTGGCCGAGGTGGCTGTCCCCGTACAGCGAGCGGGCCTCTGTTCGAATCATCCCGTGGCTGGCGTCTTCGCGCTCGACGACGTTCATCTTGACGATGGGCTTCGTGAAGCTCGGCCAGCCGGAGTTGCTGTCGTACTTGTCGGCCGATGCGAACAACGGCTCGCCGGACACGACGTCGACGTAGATGCCAGGCTCGTGGTTGTCCCAGTAGGCGTTGGCGAACGCCCGCTCGGTGCCGTCCTGCTGGGTCACGCGGTACTGCTCCGGGTCGAGCCGCGATACGGCCTCCGGGTTCTTGTGGTACGGGGTCTGCTGGGGCACAACTCTCCCTTCCCGGCCTTTCGGCGTGAAGCTGCGGGGCCAGGCGAAACCCACCTGGACGCGCAGACGTACAGACACCCTGCGGGTCCGTTGTATTCCCGCAACCTCTACCTTCCATGGACCGTCAGGTCCAGGCAAGATGTCCCAGACGTGGCCGGGTGGATGCCGTAGCGACGGCGGCTGACCTGGTTTGCCTCATCGTCGAGGTACCACCAGCCTGGCCCCTAGAGTGGACTTGACGGACCAGTTCTACCACGGTTAGGTTCGGGTGTCCGGCGGTTGCCTCCGCTACCGACGAACTGTCCGACCTGCCCACCGGCACCGCGTTCCCCGGACGTCGCGCCACTCCCGCGGAACCGGGCTCTGCCAACACAAATCGCGATTCAGTGGGGAAGGAACGACTGTCATGAGTGTGAGTTCCGAGGGCGGTAGGCTCGGAGCCGTCGGGGCAGCAGCGGCATCGGCCTCGCCACGGCCCACCAGGTCCTAGCCGAGGGCTGGCGATCGACTTCGTCGTACCCGATAGCGCCCAAGTAGGTAAAATCGCCCGGCGAGTACGGGACGGACGAGTGCGGACAATCATCGGCAAACGTCGCTACCTCGACGACGCCGTCGCCGCCTTCAACCCGACCGAGCGGAACACCGGAAAGACGATCATCCTCGTGCACCCGTGAGCGACACGCGCCCTGACCCCTGGCCCAGATGTCGAACAGGCTTTCCATCCCGCCAAAGACAAATGATCAAGGAGACAATTCGATGAAAGCGATAGTGGTGACGGACCAGGCTGCGGGAACGGCCGGGATGAAGCTGATGGAGCGGCCTGAGCCGGAACCGGCGCTGAACGACGTCATCGTTCAGGTTCATGCGTCGGGATTCGTCCCGACCGAGTTGGCGTGGCCCTCTACCTGGACCGATCGCCTCGGCCGTGACCGGACGCCGTCGATCCCTGGGCACGAGCTGGCCGGAGTGGTCACCGCTCTCGGCTACGGCACGACGGGACTGTCTGTGGGACAGCGGGTGTTCGGCCTCACCGACTGGACTCGCGACGGCACCCTCGCGGAGTATGTGGCCGTCGAGGCGCACAACCTCGCGCCGCTGCCGGGCGACGTGGACTTCACGGTCGGCGCGAGCCTGCCCATCTCGGGCCTGACCGCGTGGCAGGGACTGTTCGAGCACGGCCGCCTTCGGTCGGGGCAGAGCGTCCTCGTGCACGGCGCGGCCGGCGCAGTCGGTGCGATGGTGACGCAGCTCGCAGTTGAGTTCGGCGCCCACGTCATCGGCACCGGACGTACTGCGGACCGTCAGAGCGCGCTCGACTTCGGCGCGCACGAGTTCGTCGACCTCGGCAACGACGCCCTGGAAGATGTCGGCGGAGTCGATCTGGTGTTCGATGTCATCGGCGGCGACATCGGGAAGCAGTCCGCAGGCCTGATCCGAGCCGGAGGAACGCTGGTGTCCGTCGTCGGACCGCCCGAGGCGCGGCCCGCCGACGGCCTGGCGGTCGACTTCGTCGTAGTGTCCGATCGCGCCCAACTGGGTGAGATCGTCCGACGGGTGCGGGACGGACGACTGCGGACGAACATCGGCACCGTCGCGACCCTCGACGACGCCGTCGCCGCCTTCAACCCGACCGACCGGATCAAGGGAAAGACAGTCATCCGCGTTCGCTCGTAAGGACCCGGCACACCCGAGCGTGAGAACGACCCCCGCAGGAGCGAGAAGTACGTCGATGGTGGGCCTTCACCTCCCGTCGACGACATCCGGCTGGGCGAGTACGACTACCGCCACGACCCGAAAGTGATCTGATGACCATCAACGAAGAGGCAACCGACGGCCCAAACGTCCCCGCGTTCGACTTCCACGTCGTCAACGACGAGAAGCTCCGCATCTACGGCGCCACCGTCGGGGACCGAGAGGTGGCCGGGCTGCCCTACAACGTGGCCGGAGACGACCGACTCGTGCTGCTGGGCACCTCGGTGTTCCCCGAGTTCCGCAAACAGGGCATCGCCACCGAGCTGATCCGACGCGTCCTGGACGACGTGCGCGGGCAAGGCAAGACGGTCACCGTCATGTGCCCGATCGTGAGCGCCTTCATCGAGCACAACCCCGAGTACGCCGACCTCATCGACCCCGAGCACCCGGGCGTAGCCCAGGGTCACCCCCAGTCGTCCTAACCCCCCATTAGCTCCTCGACCGAAAGTGTGACGATGACGATCGATTTCGAGGCCGAGGCGGTCGCCCGGGAAGAGAACAACGCGGTGATCATCGCTGCTCTGGACGAGACAAATCTCAGCGAGGTGGAATCCAGCTGGGAGCTCGATGTCATCAACGACGCGGAGCGCGGTCGCTGGATCGCCGCCCTCGGCGCCGAAGCGATCGCCGAGCTCCAGTACCGGTTCGTGGGCGGCCGTGTGGTGCTCCTGACGACCTGGGTCGACCCCGCCTACCGCCATAATCGGGTGGCCACGGAGCTCGTCGCTCGCGTGTTGGACGAGATCCGCGAGAGCGGGAAGAAGGTCACCATCATCTGCCCGGTCGTGGGTAGGTTCATTGCCCGCAACCCGGAGTACCTCGATCTCATCGACAGGGTCCATCCAGGCGCCGGCGCCTACCCCATGCACGAACCTGCGGGAGGCGACCACGACGAGGAGCTCACCGCGTTCGAGAACGACAGGACGTAGCGCGGTGTCGGCCCGCGGGCTCAGGTGAGGGCGGCGACCAGCAGGGCGAAGGCGGCGATGATGATGGCGACGCGGACGTAGTGGAGGCGGTCCCAGCGGTTCATCTGCTGCTTCCAGTCGGCGGGCCGGTTGTCAGGGGTCCACGTCTTGCCCCGGTTGTTGATCGGGACGAGCAGCAGGATCGACATGATCACGCTGAGGATCAGCAGTGCGCCGGCGGTGACGACGAGGCCGGCGCCGTGGTGGTGCCATCCGGCGATGGCCCAGACCGCGACGAGAACGAGCGAGGTGATGTACCAGACCGGCATCACGGCGCCGAGCATCCGGCCCCCGTGTGCGCGGCCGAGTTGGCCACTGTCGCCCGGGAGTGCGTTGAGGATCGGGTTGATGACGAAGGCGACGGAGAACTCCACCCCCACCATCACGCCGACGACCACGGTGGTGAACACCTGGAGCGCGTTGAGCATGATGACCCCTCCTGAGTTCTAGCGTTGGTAGCTGGAGTGGCAACGCTAGCACTGCTGCCGCTCGCTTGCATAGCGGTGCTAGGGTCGCATCATGTCGGTACAGGAACGCAAGGAGCGCGAACGGGCGGATCGCGAACGCCTCATCGTGGCCACGGCCCGCGAACTCGCCGAGCAGCAGGGCTGGGACGCGGTCACCACCCGCCGCCTCGCCGAGCGCATCGAATACAGCCAGCCCGTCCTCTACAGCCACTTCCGCGGCAAGCGCGAGATCATCGGCGCCGTCGCCCTGGAGGGCGCCGCCGAGATGGCCGCGGCGGTGCGGGCCGCGACCGCCGCCGCGGACGATCCTCGTACCCGGGTCACCGCCCTCGCCCGCGCCTACCTCGACTTCGCCGCACTTAACCCGGCGGTCTACGACGCCATCTTCCAGCTCGACGGCGGCCTGGCGTTCGCGCACGAGGACACCCCGGCACCTCTCAAGGACGCCTTCGCCGCGCTACTGGAGAGCCTCGGCGCGGTCGCCGGGGACGACGTCCACCCGGGGCTGTTCACCGAGACATTCTGGGCGGCCCTGCACGGGCTGGCCACCCTGACCCGGGCCGGACGGCTGCCGCCGGAGGACACCGCGCAGAGGGTGGAACTGCTGGTGGACCGGCTCGCCATGCTCTGACGCGCCGTCCCGGTTGGCCGCTCTGCGATGGATCCCGCGTCGGGCCGTCCGCCACCACCTCGCCGTCGCACAGCTGGATGAGCCGGTTGCTCGAGGCCGCTGCGGTCGGGGCGTGGATCACCATCACCACCGTCACCCGAGTCCGGTCCACCCCACTAACAACAGCCGCAGCACCTGCGCGCCAGTGTCCGGATCCAACGCCCCGGTCGACTCGTCCGCGAACACCACGACGGGGCAGCCAGCCAGTGCACGGGCGATGGCCGACCGCTGCCGCTGGCCAACTCGCCGACCGGCCGACCGGGCAGCCCGACCTCGGCCAGCAGCGCAGTGCAGCGACGTGCCCTTGCCCGATTCGGCCGCGCGCATGACCGCCACGAATGTGCTGGCCGGCACCACGAGCGAGACGCCGCGAAGCGCGGCGACCGGCCGGCGGCGCGAGCCGTAGATGCGGGTTACCCCGTCGAGTTGCACCACGTTGTCCATGCGTCTCAGACTCGGCGCTGGCGGCGACACGGACATCCGGGTGGCCGAACGATCAGGGGTCAAGCCCGGCAGCCGGCAGAGGGCAAGGCTCCTCGGCAACGCACCCACCGGTCGCAATGACCGCGTCAGGCCCCATCGACTACGGATCGTGATGCGCTTCGGCGGCGGTCGGCATGCAGAGGAAGAAGAACTCGCTTCCTACGAATACGTGCTTCTGCCAGTCAACCGGCGCCTCGACCGCGTCCAGGCGGCGCTCGAGCATGCCGGCGCCCACCCCGCCCTGGCGGACCGCTCACGCTGCGCCGAACGGCACCGCAAACCTGCACCATCGGCCCACGACAGCGGCGCTTTGTGGGCAATACACTTGCGACCTTGAATCCGGCCTGGGGGACGGCGGCAAATGCCCAAAAAGAAGATGTGGGTTGAGTACGACGACGGATCACATCTCTCGAAGTCGCAGAAGAAACCCGGCGAGTACAGTCCCCTGACTCGTGAAGACGCGACCAACAAGCTCGGTCACGTCACGCTGAGCGACATCGACGACGATGATGATGAAGAAGAAGAAGAAGAAGAACCGCCGATGGTGTACGGCTACACCACGGATTCGAGCGAGCCCGACAGACCGCCGGCACCTGCCGAACCCTTGTTGTCGGAGCGGGAGATGGAGATGCTCGGAGCCCTGCTCATCCTCGGCGCCACCGCCGTGGGCAGGGCCAAACCACAGGTGACGAAATGGCTGGCCGAGCAGGCGGTGCCGGCCGTGCGGTCGACGTGGAATCGGCTCAGATCTCGCGAGCCCGACCGGGCGGCCACCCGTGCCGAGCAGACCGCGGCGGCAGAGGCCGCACCCTCGACCGAGACGCAGGACGTGGTCGCCGCGATCGAGGCGTACCGGGCCAGCATGAGCACGGAGGAAGCGCGGAACCGTTTCCTGGCGGCCCTCGTAACCCGGCTGTACAGCGAGGACCAGCTCAGAATGCTCCGGGAGGCCCGAATCGAGGATGTCGATGGCCTCTTAGAACTGGACGGCATGGTGGAGCCGCTCACCGCCGAGCAGCTCCGGTCTGCCATCAGGGCGCTGCTCGATGAGGATGCGTTCCTGGTAGGCGACGGCGCGCAGGCTGAACTCGGGAAGATTCTCGGGACAAACCGCCCTGAAGCCGCCCGCGTACCCCTGGCCGGTGCACCGTCCACAGGTCCGCTCCGAACCGCCCGCGGGTTGTAGCTGCGACGAGCAGGCCGCCCACCGGCGTGGACGAGCAACCCGGTATCCAGCCGGTCATCCTGCCGTCGTACGCGCGCCCGCTCTTCGCCGTGCGCTGCGCCTACCGCCGAGCGAACGCCGGGTCGTCGCTGCGGGTGCGCGGCGCCGCATGTCGTATCAGCGGTGCTGAAATCGGTATGGGTGTCCAGCGGTTGCGACAGCGCCGGGTCGAGTGCCCGGATAGGGCCAGCGGTCGTCGTTCTGCCGCATTCGCTGGTCGTGCGGACTGCTGGGCAAAGTTGGACCTTTTGCTTCGGGGAAGCACAGCCGAAGGCGGCGGGGACCCAGAGGGCGAACCTCGCCGCCCTCGGAGTTGACCTCGACAACGGTCGTACGGTCGTACGTCAGGGCTGGATGGCGACGATGCGGCCGTCGACCCGTCCGCGTTCCAGCCGCTCGATCGCTTCGCCGATCTGCTCGAAAGAGACGGTACTGAGCAGAGGTTTCACCTTGTTGCGGCTAAACAAATCGAGTACGGCCCGGACGTCGTCGAAGGTGCCGCCAGCCGAGCCGAGGTAGCGCAACTCCTTCGACAACAGCGCCCAGGTGGATATGGTGGCGGTGCTGCGACCGAGTCCGACCTGAACGACGGTGCCGCCGTGCCCGATTGCCTCGAATGCTTCCGCCGTCGTCGTCCCGAAACCGGCGAAGTCAATGATGACTTCGAGGTTCTTGTCGGCGAATTCGCCGATGCTTCTCGCGACGTCGACGACGCCGACGTCGAGAGCACGGGGCCAGACATCTTCGTTGATCTCGACCCCGTACACCTCGGCACCGAGTGCCAGCGCGAACTGTGCTCCGAGGAACCCCAGACCGCCCAGACCGATAATACCGATTCGCGTGCCCTGCTTCGTCCCGCCGTACCGGACCGCGTGGTACGACGTCATCCCGGCGTCCATTGCGAGTGCTGCGTGGACAAAGTCGACGTCGTCCGGTATCCCAATGATGTGTTCCTGGCGGGCGACCACATACTCGGCGAAGCCGCCATCGCTAGCGTTACCCGGCGTCTCGAGAGTGGACGGAATCGCGACCCGTTGTCCGATCTTGAATCCGGTAACGCCGGCGCCGACTTGGACGACGACCCCCGACATCTCGTGCCCCAGCGTGATGGGAGCGAACGGAAGATGCGTGATCGTCCCCTCGAGATATCCGATGTCGCTGTGGCAGAGCCCTGAAGCCTTGACATCGATAAGGACCTGGCCCTGCCCCGCTTCGGGCACATCGACATCACGCAAGGTCAGGGGATTCCCCACACCTATGAACTGCCAGGCTTTCATTTGCGGCACACCTCTCTCATCCTGGTGCCGAGCGACGGGATCGTCCGCGCTCCGACACGCCGTGTTTGACGCCTCACCAACGCTACCCCGGCGTGATGACACGTCAATGACTGACGCATCACATCGAGGTCAGGTGTCGACGCAAGGCATCCAGAATCTCGGCCAACGACGCGAACTGCTGGGCACTCAGCGCGTCGGCGAAGTAGCGCTTGACAGTCGCCGTATGGATCTTGCTGGCTGTTTGAAAACGGGTCTCGCCCTGTGTTGTCAGCGTCACGTGGGTTGCCCGACTGTCATGTGGACCGGAGCCCTCGCGACGGACCAAGCCACGCATCTCCATGCGCCGAAGGTGATGCGACAAGCGACTGCGTTCCCAATCGATGCTGTCGGCCAACTCGGACGAGCGGATCCTCTTCCCGGGGGCCTCCACGAGGGCGAGCAGCACCTGGTAGTCACCCGACGAGAGTCCTGACTCAAGCGCCAGTTCGGCAGTCAAGGCGCGCGCGAGCGCCGATGTCGTATCGAGGAGGGAGCGCCACACCGCCAACTGTTGTTTCGTCATCGCCTCGCGCGGCGCTCGCGCCGGTCCGTTCGCGCTCGGTGTCGAATGAGTATCCCTATGGGCCTTTCGATCGGTCACATCCCCGATCATCCCTTGCGAGAGGTCGACCGTCTCGGCCGGCACACCTACTGACGCTGAAGAGATGTTTGTGCGAGTATGCGGCTTTCAATTTGTGTCTCGTTTCTGAGCCATACAGGGGACTTGGTTGCTGTGAGGTGTTGGCGGCCCGCACCGTTGGGTTCGGTCACCATTGACGGCCCGTTGGCCGAGCAAATCAAGATCATCACCAGGGCGGACAGGACACGGGCCCAGAGGTATCGGCTGCCAATGTCCATCAGCTGCAGGCGGGCCGAGGCCTCGTCCCAAACCGGGCACTCCCCCCAGCTCACAGCGCAGGTCAGCCAGTACCGACCAGTCCCCGGATGGCACAGCCATCTCGCTCGTAGGTCGGGGCGGAGCCACGCCGCCGGTGAGGCGATCGACAGGCCACCGTCGAACGGCAGCACGACGCCGGTGATGAAGTCCGCCGCCGACGAGGCGAGGAACGTCACGGCGGCGGCGACGTCGGGTCGGCCGACCCGCCGCAGTGGGTAGCCCTCGGTGACGGAGGGCAGGTCGGCCTTGCCGATCATGCCTGGGGGCGACGGCGTCGACGCGGATGCCGGCGGGACCATACTCGAGCGCGAGCTGACGGACGAGTCCCTCCACGCCGGCTTTCGCGGCCGCGTAGCCCGGCAGGCCGGGCGCGGCGAGGGTGGCGTTGACGGAGCTGACCGCGACGACGGCGCCGCCGCGCGGCAGCAGGGGCAGGACAGCGCGGACGACGTGGAACGTCGAGCCGAGGGTCGCGTCGAGGACGGCGCCACTACGCGTCGGTGGTCCGCTTCGCCGGAGCGACCGGCATGACCGCGGCGGCGGGCACCACCACGTCGAGCCGGCCGAGAGCGCGGTGGGCATCCCCGACGGCGCGGGGCCGCGCTGCACCGGGCACAGCGGCGCGAACAGCTCGTCGCGGCCCACGGACGACGGCGGCGCACCGGCGCGCATCGATTGACCACGAACACAGCCACCAGCCTCGGCAGCGGGCCAGGCGTTCTGTCCACAGAGGTGGATACGCCCGCACGCCGAGGGGCACGGCGGCTACTGCCGGATGGTGTTGAATGTAGAAACGAGTGCTATCGGAGGTCTACTGTGCCCGAACTCTCCATGCTGATCGAGCCGTCCGTCGCGCTCCCCACCGAACGGGTCGACGCGCTGGCCGCCGGGCTCGCCGATGACCTGCGATCAGTGCGGGGCTTTCAGGTCGCGCACGCCCAGTCGCCCGCCAGCGGGCACGGCAAGTCGCAGCAGGCGTGGGAGCTGGGCATGCTCATCGTCGGCGGTGTCTTCTCGGCGGCCACGATGCGTGCCCTCGCCCAGATCGCGATCGCCTATGCGGACCGGGTCAAGGCCCGGTCGATCACCCTGCGCAGCGGCGGCAACGAGCTGGTCATCACCGGGGCGACCCGGGTGGACCAGCGGCTCGTCGACCAGTTGGGCCGGCTCATGGCACCGGGGTCTGTCGAGTCGGCGGTGGGCGCCGCGCCGCCCGCCGCTCGCGGTCCGGTCGGGGAGATATCCGGTAGCTGATTGTGGGACAGCGACGGGCTCTGCTGGTCGCCAACGACCGGTACATCGACGATTCGTTGACGGACCTCTACGCCCCCCGCGAGGAGGCCCGGGACCTGCTCAGCCTGCTGGCCGACCCGGACGTCGGCGCATTCGACCAGTTCAGGTTGCTGGAGAACGAGTCGAAGAGCGCCATCGAGCGGGAGATCGAATCGATGCTGCGGGCCGCCGGCCCGGAGGACATGGTTCTGCTCTACTTCTCCGGCCACGGCGTACGCAGCAGCAAGCGAGGGCGGCTGCACCTGGCGGTCGCCAACACCGAGGTCGACCACCTCTCCTCCACAGCGATCTCCGCCTCGTTCATCCGTGAACTGCTCGACGAGTCCGACGCCGCCAGCTCGGTGCTCCTGCTCGACTGCTGCTACAGCGGCGCCTTCGAGGGGCTCGGCCTGAAGACGGCGGACGACGACCTCGCCCTCGACGGCGAGCTGCGGACCGGCTACGGCCGCTACGTCATCACGGCAACCAATTCCGTGGAACGTGCCGACGACGGTCGGCCGGCCATCGGTACCGAACCCAGGATGAGTTCGGCCTTCACCGGGACGATCATCCAGGGCCTCAGCACCGGCGCGGCGGACATCACCGGGCAGGGCCGGATCACCCCGGATGACCTGTGGCGGTACGTCCACGTGGAGCTGCCCAAGCGGTCGGCGCAGACGCCGTGTCAGTTCGGCAGCGCGAGCGACGAGATACACATTGCCCTGTCCCGAGAGGGGCAGCACCGTCAGCGCCTGCGGCGAGACCACCGCGATCCCCGCCTCGGTGACCTGCTGGGTAAGTTGGAGTCGACCGGTGACGTGCCGCTCTGCGCCACCGACTGGCGCCGGCGTGGGCTGCTGAAGGTGCCGGTCGGCCAGGCACACCGCGTCGACCAGCCCGCCGGCGAGCCGGTCTGGCTGGACCTGGCATCCGCCGAGGGCCACCTGCTCGTCGTCGGTCGCGCCGGCACCGGCAAGACGACCCTGCTGCGGACCATCATCGCCGGGCTGGCGCTCACGCACTCCACCAGCGAAGTGGCGATCCACTGCCTGGAGTCGGGCGGGAACTGGCTGGGGCCGATGCAGCGGCTGCCCCACGTCCGCTCCGTCCTGGGCGACGACCAGTTGGGCGAGGTCGGCAATCTGCTCGATCGTATGGAACGCGACGTCCTCGACCGCAAGCAGCTGTTTCGCCGCCACTCCCTGGAGTCTCCAGCAAGTCTGCGTGCCCGACGGGCAGGCTTGGACGGCGGGCCCTACCCGGACGTCTTCCTGATTGTGGATCGCTGGCAGGACTTCGCCACGCTGCTGGAGAGCTTCGCTCCCCGGGTGGTTGATCTCGCCAACAAGGGTCTCGGGTACGGGTTCCACGTGGTGATCCTCGACCGGAGCTGGCTGACCATCCCGGAGGAATTGCGGGAGCTGCCGCAGACCCGGATCGAAACCCGGCTGTCCCAGCCACACGAGTCGCTCGTCAATGCGGACCAGGCGGTTCGCCTTCCGCTGAACATGCCCGGCTGGGCCATTCATGGCCGCCGTACCTTCCGGATCGCGCTGCCCGAACCCGCGCTCGGGGAGAACGACCTCAAGGCAGAGGCGGAACCCGCCACGCCGGAGGAAGCCGACGGGTTGGTGCCGGTGATCGCCAAGGCGTGGGGGACGCTGCAGGCGGACGCAGGACCGGGGAGCCTCCGGCCGGCCCGGGAGGCGCTACAGAGTGAGGTGCTGACGCTGCTCGACCTGCCGGACCCCACGGCGCTCCAGACGTTCACGGGCCATCCAACGCCCACGGGCGAGGAGTACCTGCGGATACCCATCGGCGTCGATGAGATCGGCGGACCGGTGCGCCTCGACCTCAAGGAATCGGCCCAGGGTGGGATGGGACCGCACGGGCTGCTGGTGGGGGCGACCGGGTCGGGCAAGAGCGAACTGCTCCGCACGATCGTGGTGGCGCTGGCGGCCCGCCACTCGTCCAGCGATCTCAACTTCATCATGCTCGACTTCAAAGGCGGCGCCACCTTCGCCTCCCTGGACGCTCTGCCACACACCAGTGCGGTGATCACCAATCTCGAGCACGAGCTGTCGTTGGTCGAGCGCCTGGAGGTCTCGCTGTTCAGCGAGCTGAACCGCCGCCAGGAGCTGCTACGCGCGTCCGGGAACTACCCGAGCCGGTCGACGTACGAGGCGGCGCGGGCGACCGGGGCGCCTCTGGAACCCCTGCCCAGTCTGCTGGTGATCTGCGACGGGCTCACCGAACTGCTCACCGTCCGCCCGGAGGTCATCGACCTGCTGGTAACGATCGGCCGGCTGGGCCGATCCCTCGGCGTGCACCTGCTCCTGGCCGCCCAGCGGTTGGAGGAGGGGACGCTGCGTGGGCTGGAAAGCCACCTGTCGTACCGGATCTGTCTGCGTACCTTCTCCGCTGCCGAAAGCGTGACGGTGCTGGGCGTGCCGGACGCGGCTGAGCTGCCGAACATCCCGGGGCACGGCCTGCTGACGGACGGTGCCTGGATGGGCCGATTCCGCGCGACATACGTCTCCGGGGTACCGGTGCTGACCGGGGCGCAGGGCGAAGCGGTGTCAGCCGAGCTGGCCGGCCTCAGCGTGCTCGACATCGTCTTGGGCCGGCTGAGCGGCGGCGGGCCTGCCGCCCGCCAGGTCTGGTTGCCGCCGTTGGACACCGCGCCCAGCCTGGACCGGCTTCTGCCGCCGTTGGCTCGGCACCCGGCTCGGGGCCTGAACGCACCCGGCCCGGCTCCGCTGACCGTGCCCGTCGGAGTGGTCGACATCCCGCACGAGCAGCGACGGGCTCCCCTGCTACTTGACCTGTCGGGAGCCGACGGCAACGTCGCAGTTGTCGGTGCGCCGCGGTCGGGCAAGAGCACTCTGCTGCACGCCCTGGTGGCCGCGCTGGCGCTGATCCACACGCCGGAGGAGGTGCAGTTCCTCTGTCTCGATCTCAGTGGCGGTGCCATGGGTGCCCTGGGACGGCTACCGCACGTGTCCGGTGTCGCCGGCCGGCGGAACACCGAGGCGGTGCGCCGGACAGTCGCCGAGGCGGTCGCGGTCCTCGCGGCGCGGGAGGCGCGGTTCGCCGAGCAGGGCGTCGACTCCATCGCGACCTATCGTCGGCGGCGGGCGGCCGGGGAGTTCGCCGACGACCCGTTCGGTGACATCTTCCTGGTGGTTGACGGCTGGAACACCCTGCGCCAGGAGTACGAGGAGTTGGAGCAGACCATCGGGGACCTGGCCAACCGGGGGCTGGGTTTCGGCGTACACGTGATCGTGACGGCGGTGCGGTGGTCGGAGATCCGGATCAACATGCGCGACCTGCTCGGCACGAAGCTGGAGTTGCGGCTCGGCGACACGGCTGAGTCGGAGATCGACCGGCGGGCCGCCCAGAACGTGCCGGGCGGCTCGCCCGGACGCGGTCTGACCCGCGACAAGCTGCATTTCCTGACCGCCCTGGCCCGCATCGACGACCGGTGCACCGCCGAGGACCTCAGCGAGGCGACGGCCGACCTCGCCCACCAGGTCGCCGCGGCTTGGCCCGGGCCTCCGGCACCACCGGTACGGCTGCTGCCGCGCCAGTTGTCGGTGGCCGAGCTGGGCGAGTGCAGTGATCCGGCTGCCAGCGGCCTGCCTATCGGCGTCGACGAGGCGGCACTCGCCCCCGTCTATCTCGAGCTGCAGGGTGACCCGCATCTGACCATCTTCGGCGACGCCGAATGCGGCAAGACGAACCTGCTGCGGCTGATCGCCCGGGGCATCGTCGAGCGGTACACCCCGAAGCAGGCGCGGCTGGTCATCGCCGACTACCGCCGGGGCCTGCTGGATGCGGTGGAGGGCGACCACCTGATCGATTACGCCCCCTCAAACCAGGCATTCAGCCAGGGGCTCAGCTCGATGTCGAGCGCCCTGCAGGCAAGGCTGCCCGGCCCGGACGTGACAACGGCCCAGCTGCGTGACCGGAGCTGGTGGGTGGGCCCGGACCTCTACATCCTGGTGGACGACTACGACCTGGTCGCCTCCGGCGGGAACAATCCGCTCAGCGCGCTGCACGAGCTGCTGCCGCTGGCGCGGGATATCGGGCTGCACCTGATCATCGCGCGTCGGATGGCAGGTGTGAGTCGGGCACTCTACGAGCCCGTTCTGCAACGCCTGCGCGAGCTGGACTCGCCCGCCCTGCTGATGTCCGGTGACCGGGAGGAGGGCCAGATCTTCGGTGGGGTGCGGCCGCAGCGGATGCCGGCCGGCCGCGGCACGCTCGTACGCCGGCGCGACGGTGTCCGGCTGATGCAGACCGCGTGGTCGGAGCCGTGACCGGGCGCAGCATCATGCCCGCCCGGATGACCAATTCCGACTGATCACTCGGCGAGTCCACAATTCGGACCACCCGTCGACAACGCGATCAGCATCGAGGAGCATGCATATTTGTGTCTACCCGAGCCGCCGACGGCCCGCCGGTCGCCGCGAGCGACGGCCACAGCCCGGTCCCCGCCGCCCCGACCCCTGACCGCTGGGCCCGGTGGCGCTGGTTACGCCACGAGTGGACCGGCGCGATGGTCGGTGGCCTGCTGCTCGCGGTGGTGCTGACCTGGCCCACGATGCGGCATCCGGCGAGCACGGTGCCCGGCGACCTCGGCGACCCGACCTTGCAGGCATGGCAGATGGCCTGGTCTGGCCACGCCCTGGTGAGCCATCCCCTCGACCTCTGGCACTCGAACACGTTCTACCCGGAGAGGTACACGTTCGCCTACAGCGACACGCTCCTGGGATACGCCCCGATGGGCGCGCTCGGGTCGGGCTTCGAGGCCGCCCTGGTCCACTACAACGTCATGTACGTGCTGGTGCACGCGTTGGCGTTCGTCGGGGCGTACGCCTTGGTCCGGCAGCTCGGGGCGGGCCGGTGGGGCGGCGCGGTCGCCGGGCTCGCGTGGGCGTACGGGCCGTGGCGGCTGGCGCACGCGGGTCACCTGAACATCCTCTCCAGCGGTGGGATCGCGTTGTCCCTGGCGATGCTGGCACGCGGGCACGGCTGGTCGATGCGGCACGGGTACCGGCCGGAGCGACGCCGACCCGGGTGGGCGTTGGCCGGGTGGATCGTCGCCGCCTGGCAGGTCAGCCTGGGCTTCGGCATCGGGCTGCCACTGGTCTACTTCCTGCTCGCCGCGGTGCTGGTGGTCGCCGGCTGCTACGGCTGGTCGTGGTGGCGGCGGGCGAGAGTCCCGTTCGGCCGCCGGTTGCTGCTGGCCGACCTGGCCGGTGGGCTCGTCTTCGGGGCGGTGACGCTGCTCCTGGGACTGGTCTACCTGCGGGTCGCCGACCTCAATCCGCAGGCTGTGCGGTCCCTGGACTGGACGCAGATGTTCTCGCCGCCGCTGATCGGCTTCGTCACCGCCCCGGGGGACTCCTGGTTGTGGGGTGAGCCGCACGCGGCGGCCCGGGCACAGCTGTCCTGGCCCCCGGAAATGGCGTTGCTGCCCGGCATTGCCCTGATCGGGATGGCCATGGCGGGGCTGTTCGTCTCGGTGTATCCGGTCCGGTACCGGATCACGTTGGGGCTGGGCGTCCTCGCGACGGTGCTGCTGGGCCTCGGCGCCACGCTGGGTGGCGATGGGGACCCCGGCTACCTCACGCTGTCCCGGCACCTGCCCGGCTGGGACGCGCTACGGACGCCGGGCCGGATGATGCACTGGACCAGCCTGCTGCTGGCGGTGCTGGCGGCCGGGCTGGTGACGACGATCGCCGAGTCGGCGCGACGGTCCCCCACCCGCAGGCTCACGCGGCTGCTGGCGCCTGCGGTTCTCCTGATACCGCTGGTCGTGGTCGGGCTGGAGGGGGTCAACCGGACGCCGCACCCGGTGGTGCCGCGGCCACCCGCCGCGATGCGGGTGGCGCAGGAGCCCGTTCTGCTGCTGCCGATCGGCGGCACGAACGACCTGCACTACATGCTGTGGACGACCGACGGGTTCCCCCGGGTGGCGAACGGGCTGGCCGGCTTCGAGCCCGCCACCCTGGCGCAGACCCGGGCGGCGGCGGCCTCCTTCCCCGATCCCGGCAGCGTGGCCTACCTGCGGGGCATCGGGATCCGGTCGGTCGTGGTCATGCCCGACCGGGCCGTCTCGACGCCGTGGGAGGGCGTCGCGGCCCGGCCGGTCGACGGACTGGGCATCACGCGGGAGGAGCTCGATGGTGTGCTGGTCTACCACCTCGGGTGACGGCTCTGCGCGTACGGCCCGGGCGGGGTGACGACGTGCGGCTGTCGGTAGTGGTGCCCTGTTTCAACGAGGAAGCGTCGGTGGAAGGGCTGCACCGGGCGGTGACCGCCGCGCTGGCCGAGCTGTCCGACGTCGATGTCGAGGTGGTCTACGTCGACGACGGGAGCGCGGACGGCACCCTCGTGGCGCTGCGCCGGCTGGCCGCCGCCGACCCGTCGGTGCGGTACACGTCGCTGAGCCGGAACTTCGGCAAGGAGGCGGCGATGCTGGCCGGTCTGGAGCGCGCCACCGGGGACGCGGTGGTCATCATGGACGCCGACCTGCAGCACCCGCCGCGACTGCTGCCTGAGATGGTGGCGCTGTACCGCCAGGGGTTCGACCAGGTGATCGCCCGCCGGGACCGGCATGGTGACCGGTTCCTGCGGATGCTCGCCTCGCGGTCCTTCTACCGGGTGGTCAACTGGTGGATCGACGTGCGGCTGCTGGACGGCGCGGGCGACTTCCGGCTGCTGTCCCGGCTCGCGGTGGACGCCGTGCTGGCCATGCCCGAGTACAACCGGTTCTCCAAGGGACTGTTCTCCTGGATCGGGTTCCGGACGGTCGTGGTCGCGCACCGCAACGAGACGCGTCGGGCCGGTCGGAGCCGGTGGACGTTCGGCAAGCTCTTCAACTACGGGTTCGACGGTCTCCTGTCGTTCAACAACCGGCCGCTGCGACTGGCCATCTACGGCGGGCTGTTCCTCACCCTGATCGCGCTGGGATACATGATCTGGGTGGTCGCCGACGCCGTCGAGAAGGGCATCGACGTCCCCGGCTACACCACAATCATCGTCAGCGTGATCGGTCTCGGCGGGATCCAGATGATGATCCTCGGCGTCATCGGGGAGTACATCGGCCGGATCTACTACGAGACCAAACGCCGGCCGCACTACCTGGTCCAGGAGACGGAGGACCTGCTGACGGAGAACGGGCAGGCTCCGCGCGTGCCGGCCCGGCCGGTGGACCCCGTCCGGCAGCGGATGCCGGCCCGCGAGGATCCCACCCGGCACGAGGGCCTCCGTCGCGCCGCCGACCGGTCGGTGCGGGGCGACGCGCCGTAGCTGCCGGGCGGGGATCCGGCGGCCTTCGCGGTGCGCGGAGTCCGAGCCGATGCCGGGCTGGTGGGAATCCCCAGCTGCCGGCGGCGGCTGCCGAGAGCAGTGACGCCTCAGTGAAGACCCCCCTCGCCGGGCGCGGGGGCCAGTAGGGAGTCAGCCGGGCCGCGGCTACCGGCCGGGTACTCCTGTAACGGCACCGCCCCCGCCCGCCAGGCTTCGAGCACCGGCTCCACGATGCGCCAGCATTCCTCAGCGGTGTCGCCTCGCACCGACAGCATCGGGTCGCCGTCGAGGGCGCCACGAAGCACCTCCCCGTATGGCGGCAGGTCGCCGGGGCCAAAGTGCGTCACCAGCTGCACCTGATCAAGTTCCAAGGGTTCCCCCGGACCGTTGATGTTGATGTCGAGGCCCAGTTGGTCCGGGCCGAAGCCAATCCGCAGCCGGTCGGGTTGCTCGTGTCCGGAGAGGCCGGTGGGCACCCGCGGAGGTTGCCTGAAGGTGACGACGGCCTCCTTGCGCCGGCCGGCCAGCGCCTTGCCGGAGCGCAGTCGAAACGGCACACCCGCCCACCGCCAGGTGTCCACGGCCAGCACCACCTCCGCCAGGGTTTCGGTCCCCCGGGCCGGGTCGACGCCGGGCTCGTCGGCGTACGCGGGCAGTCGCCGCCCGTTCACCTCCCCCGCCGTATACCGGGCATGCCGGCTCCACCGCACCGGATCGCCGTCCCACACCCTCGTGGCCCGCAGCACCTGCGCCTTGCGGCCCCGCAGTTCCCTGGCGTGAAGGGAGGGTGGCGCGTCCATCGCCATTAGTGCGAGGACCTGCAGCAGGTGACTCTGCACCATGTCGACGAGCGTGCCCGCGCCGTCGTAGTAGCCGGCCCGGCCCTCCAGGCCCAGGGCCTCGTCGAAGACGATGTCCACGCAGGCCACGTGTGCGGCGTTGAGCACGGGTTCGAAGATCCGGTTGGCGAAGCGCAGACCGAGGATGTTCACCACCGTGGACTTGCCCAGGAAGTGGTCGATGCGGTGTACCTGGTCCTCCGGCACGAGCCCGGCCAGGAGTTCATTGAGCGACCTCGCCGATTCGGCGTCCGTACCGAATGGTTTCTCCAGCATCAGCCGGGTACCGGGCGGCAGACCGATGCGGGCCAGCGCTGCTGCGGCCCGGGCCGTGATCACCGGCGGCAGGGCGAAGTAGATCACCAGCTGGCCCTGGCAGGCGGCCAGCAGCCGCCGCAGGTCTTCGTCCGCGGTAACGTCGGCACGCAGGTAGCGGGTGGCGCGCACCAGCTCGGTCTCCCGGGGCCCGTCCGCCCCGACCGTCGCGAAGGACTCGGCCACGTGGCGACGCCACCGCTCGTCGTCCCAGTCGGCCCTGCCGCTGCCGATCAGCGCGAGGCCCGGCTGGGCGCCCGTGGCCACCAGCCGACCCAGCCCGGGCAGGAGCAGGCGCTCGGCCAGGTCACCGCTGGCGCCGAGCAACAGCAGCGTCTGGGGCTCCGGGCCTCCGGGGCCAGGACGCTCGGCCACGGAATTGTCGGCGCTCGGGGGCGATGTCGTCATGCATCCACCATGCCCTGCCGGTCGGGCGGGTAGGTACCCGTTTGCCCGGACTTACCTGGTCGGCGCCCATCGGAGGCCGGCTCCATCTATGGCAGTCGGCGCCGGCAGGCTGAGGACGAGCGATCCACGCAGGTCGACCAGGACACGGCCGGCCGTGCGCACCACGCGCATGACGACGTCCTCGCAGCCGGGACATCGGGCGACGAGGCCGGGCGCTCGGTCGAACACGCGCATCGCGGCCAGCGGACGGGTCGTCCGGCACCCGGCGCAGGTGAGCTCGGCGATGGTGAGGTCGGTCCCCATGATCTCGCCGAGCGGTCCGGCCAGGGCGTTTCCGTCCACCCAGCGTGCGTCGTCGGCTCCGATGTTGGTGGTCGGCATGGTCATCCTCCGGTGGGTCCGAAACGTTCGGTGCGGATGTTCGCGGGATCGTGGCCGATGTCGACGAGGAGGTCGGCCACGGTCTCGACGAACCCGGTGGGCCCGCAGACGAACGCCACAGCGTCGGCATCTCGGGGCCAGGCGACGCGGGCGAGGGCGTCCGCGTCCAGTCTTCGGGGTGGGGCCGGCCAGCCGGGGGGCGCGACCCTGGTATAGACGTGTGCCACGGTGACGCGACCATCGCGTGCGGCTCCCGCAGTAGCAAGATCCGCAGAGAAGAGTGCATCGGACGGGGATCGGGTCGAGTAGAGCAGCCTGGTGGGATTCGTCGCCGCACGCACCATCGACATCAGGGGCGCCACGCCGGACCCGCCGCCGATCAGCAACGCCGGGCGCGGATCGGCGGGTCGGCGTACGAACCAGCCGCCGAGCGGCCCACGGATCTCGAGTTGGTCGCCCGGCTCTGCAACGTCGACGAGGTACGGCGAGACCTCACCGTCGGTCACCGCCTGGACGGTCACCTCGAGCCGGTCGGGCCCCGGGGCGGACGAGATCGAGTAGCTGCGGTACGCCGTGTAGCCGTCGGGAGCCGTCAACCGGACGTCGACGTGCTGGCCCGGCACGTGACCCGTCCAGCGGTCAACGTCGAGGACCAGGGTCCGCGCCGTCGCAGTCTCCGCGCGGGTGGCGGCGACGGTCGCCGGCTGCCAGGTCAGTCTGCCAGGTACCGCTGCTCGCGCCATGGGTCCCCGTAGTTGTGGTAGCCGGCCGTCTCCCAGAACCCGGGCTCGTCGTCGAGACGCAGTTCCAGAGCGCGCAGCCACTTCGCGCTCTTCCAGAAGTACAGGTGTGGAACGAGGAGACGCGCCGGCCCGCCGTGCACCGGAACCAGCGGCTCTCCGTCAAACTCGTACGCCACCCAGGCCTGGCCGTCGAGAAGGTCCTCGAGCGGGATGTTCGTGGTGTAGCCGCCGTAGGAGTGGGCGACGACGTACTCGGCGGCAGTCTCGACGTCGGCCAGCAAGGTGTCCACCGAGACGCCTCGCCAGCTCGTGCCGAACTTCGACCAGTGCGTGACGCAATGGATGTCCACGGTCGGCTCGTCGGCGGGAAGGGCGGTGAACTCCTCCCATGACCACGTGCTCCGCTCGCCGGTCTCGGTGACGACGGCGAGCTCCCACCTGTCGAGGCCGATGCGCGGTGTCGGTCCCGCCGACAGTACCGGGAAGTCGTCCGTGCGGTACTGGCCGGGCGGGAGGTCGGCGTCGTCGCGTCTGCGGCCGCCGAAACCGCGTGTGATCACTGCCATGCGTCCCTCCCCAAGTGGCCGGGCAGCCGAGATCCCGCTGCCACCCGTGCTTCCACTCGGCCGGTGGATGTCGATGTGGTGCCCGCCCATGACGTCAACGTCAGCGAGTGCCCCGGTGATGCGATTCTCCGCGGTGGGGGCGTGGTCGCCCTTCTACCGGGATAAGTTAACTGGACCATCGCGTCCAGAGTAGGCTGGCGTGGCACCAGCCTGCAAGCCGCTGGCCACAGGCCGACGGTGGCGCCCCTAATTGGTAGATGCTTCCGCATCGGGCTTTTAGTGGACTACAGAGTCCATAGGGTGCGGCTAGGAGTGTTCCGAGTTGATCGTTCGACATGTCGTGCCCGCTGCGAGACGGCGGCCAGTGTCTTACCCGGTGTCAGGAGAGTTCGATGGACCCTGTTCCTTCCCGTGGGAACGTTGCCGATGGCCAGCCGGTCGATGCGGTGGACATGATCGCCGCCCTGACCGCCGCACAGCTTGTGTTCCCAGACGGTACAACTCAAACATTCACGGCGGATGGTCGAACGACCTACGTCGACAGGGGAACACCGTCAGCTGGCGAGTGGTCTGTGACCGGTGACGGGACCTTCGCCTCATTCTGGCCGCCGACGTACCGGGCGGCGTACACGGTTCGGTGGACCGTCGAGGACGGAGTGCGGGTGGGCGTCAGCTTCACGGATACCCGGAGCGGAGTTCGCTACGACGGCCGGTACCGATGACTGGACGAGATTGGGCCATACGTCGAATCACGATCGGCTCCGCGTAACTCCCGTGAGGTTGGTCGCCCCTGGCTCAGGGCGCTCTCCTCGTCCGCGTCGATGCCCAGATCAGCCGACCGGCCGCGTCCGCGATGACATGGACGCTCGACGCCGTGCCGCCTGTGATTGCCGTTCGCCGGGCTGCTCGAAGATCGTCCGGCAGGCCCGGACACGTAGTCATTTCGCCGCGGCGGTTGGCCGCCAACTGAGCCGTTCATCACCGACCAGGGCGATCAAGATGACGGCGACCAGAGCGAGGGCGGCGAGGGCGGGAAGGTGTCGGGCGACGGGCAACAGCGCGAGGATGGTGCCAGCCGCGAGGATCGGGGCGGGTGGGGTGTGCCGGACGGTGAGTCGAAGAAACAGGGCCCGACCAATGAGGTAGAGGGCCGGGCCGCCGAACAGAGCTACTGTCGAGGTCCAGTCCACAACAGCGTCTGAGTGACGCCGCCCAACTCCGCGCCGAACAGCAGCGCAGGCACGCCCACCAAGACCGGAATGACCCGCAAGCGCAGCGAAGCGCGTAGCCGCGCGTTACCGGCGGACATGTGCCAGACGAGGGCCAGATATACCGCCCGGACGACGATGTAGGCGACGGCCAAAGTCATGGGCGCGGCCAGTGACTGGTTGCTATGCCGCCACGCCTCGGGAAGGACCAGGGCGGCCACGAACATCGCGGCCATCACAGCCGAGTTTCCGGCGCGGACCAGGCCCACGTCGGCGCGGACCTGGTTGGCCAGCCAAGCGTAGTTGGTGAAGGGCCACCACAGCAGCAGCAGGAGCACGAGGCTATGGGCCAGCCCGAGTGGCGTCGGCGCCTGTGCCGTGAACGTCTCGCCACCCGGATGAACGCGAACACGAACACCAGGTCGAAGAACACCTCGAACGGCGTGGTCCGATGGGCTTCTTCGGTCGGCACCGGCGACCCGGTCCGGAAGATGTACCTCATGGGCCAATCCTTGTTCGCCCAACATCCGACAGATCCGAATTCAACACTTACACCTGGCAGCCGCCGCTGGCCGCCACGTATGACGCTATGGGCTTCCTGAGCCGGGTGGACCTCCACTCCGGCGAGGAACGCAGGCTGAGAGAGGCACTGGAGCGGCACGTCCCCGGTGTGTGTGGCGGGTCCCAGCGGGTAATGGTCCCCGGCACGCCGACCGTCGGCACAGCGACTAGGAGCGAGCGATGGGCACACTACACGCCTCGGCCGATGACCTCGCTTCCGTAGGCTTCTCGGTCCTGCGCGCCGCATTGGCGACGAACATCTTGTGGATCGGTGCGCTCAAATTCAAACAGTACGAGGTCGAAAACGACGAGCCCCTGGTCACATCGAGTCCGCTGTTCTCGTTCTTCCGAGAGAAGCTGGGCGCACAAAAGCTCAACCGACTCATCGGAGTCACGGAGATCACCGTGGGCTCTCTGATCGCCGCGAAACCGTTTGCGCCCAGAGCGTCGGCGATCGGTGGCGTCGGGGCGGCGGGGATGTTCCTCACCACGCTCAGTTTCCTGGCCACGGCACCCGGGACTCGGCAGGAAGGGCAGGGGATGTTCAGCCTCTCTCTGCTGGGGCAATTCCTGTTGAAGGACACAGTGCTCCTCGGTGGCGCTCTCCTGATAGCTGCCGAGTCACTGCGCGCCCGCCACCGATAACGCCCGGCAGTGCGCTCGCAGCGGATGTGGCTGTCCACCGACGTGGACGTCCCCACCACTGGTGTTGTCGTGTGACCTAGAGGAGGTCATTTCTTGGATACCAGGATCCAGAACGTCCGACTGGACGCCGCGTCGAACGAGCAACTGATGGCTCTGGCGAACGCCGGGGCCGCAGCTTTCGGCCATACCGCCACACTCCAGGTGGACCAGGCCCTGGCCCAGCTCCTGCGGTTACGCGTCGCACAGATCAACAATTGCAGCTACTGCCTTCTGGTGCACCACGCAGCTGCCCGTACCGCCGACATCCCGCCGTCCAAGGTCGAGACCCTCACCGCGTGGTGGGAGACGCACCTGTTCACCGAGGAGGAGCGAGCCGCGCTGGCCTACGCCGAGGCGTTGACCCGAGCCGCCGACGCCACCGTCAACAGCCGGATTCAGGAGGCACACGACAGGATGGTCACGCACTTCACGGAGGACGAGATCCTGGAGATCGTGGCCGTTGTGATCAACATGAACATCTGGACGCGACTCAAGCTCGCCGAGGGTGCCATGCCCACGACAGCGCCTCCCATGTGAGTTGATACCCGGTCCTGTTGCCAGAGCAGGCTGGCAGCCGTCCGGTGTGCCTGCTGGCCACTGCGAACTCGGCGTTCAGGCGCTCCCCGGCGCACGTTGGCGACTGCGCTCGCCACGACCGGCGCATGGTCCACCGCGCGGAGCGTAGTCGACGTTTGATTCACCTCGCACCGCCTTTCGGCAAACAATTCCTGAGGCTCGTCCGCGCAACTAACGTGAGTGTCATCCATTCCAGTCAGGTCGGACGGCGCGGACAACTAGGACCTGGATGCACCAAAAGGGAGGCAGCATGGACAACTGGTTCATCTCAGAGGCGGTGTCACGGAGTGCAGAATCCGAAACGGATCGGCGAAGGCTCGCGGCCTTGGTCGATCCAGGGGTGTGCAAAGCCGACCCGGCGGGTGGTGGCTCGCCGAGCGATGCCACTATCCTCAACTTCGCGCTCAATCTCGAATACCTCGAAGCTGAGTTCTATCTCCGCGCGACGACGGGATCCGGGCTTCCTGACGAGATGACTACCGGCACCGGGGTGCGCGGCGAGGTGTCCGGCGGAGGATCAGTCAACTTCAGCAGCAAATTCGTGCAGAGGTTCGCGAAGGAAATCGCCTCCGACGAGATGCAGCACGTGGCCTTCTTGCGATCCGCGCTCGGCAACGCCGCTGTTGCTCGTCCCGCGATTTCGCTGGACGAGAGCTTCACCGCGGCGGCGACTGCCGCTGGTCTAATCAAGCAAGGCGACAGCTTTGACCCGTACGCGAACGACCTAAACTTCCTCTTCGCGGCGTTCCTCTTCGAAGACGTCGGAGTGTCGGCATTCAAAGGATCCGCGTCACTGCTGTCGAACAAAACGTACCTCGATGCGGCAGCCGGCCTGCTGGCCACCGAGGCATACCACGCCGGGATTGTCCGGTCCGCGCTCTACAGCGCCGGACTCGCCGACGACACAGTTTTCGGCTCGGTACAAAAGCTCTCCGACGCGCGCAACAGTCTTGATGGTCCGGCGGATGACGACCAGGGTGTCGGCACGGCGGCGGACCCGAATTTCATCCCCACGGATGAAAACGGGATGTGCTACGGCCGATCGGCCCAGTCCGTTTTGAACATCGTCTACTTGAGCATGACCCCGGCGGCTTCGGGTGGCTTCTACCCCGCCGGCATGAACGGCGAAGTCGCGATGAGCGCCGGAACGGCCTGAGGGTCCAAGTTGCCCGAGCTGGGTCCCTTGAGGAAACCCACGCAGAAACGCTTGTGGTGGCTGTCTGAGCGGCTTGAGCGGCACCAGACTCCGATCGTTCCTGGCCAACCCGCAGCGGTGGGGCACGTCGTAAGAGTTCCGAAAGGGTTCGCGACCAGTTGGGCGACTGCGGTGGTCGTAGGCTCCGGGTATGGGAAAACGGGTCTTCCGGTCGCCGGTGGCATGGGCCGGTCTCGCCTCCGCTGTTGTCGTGGTGATTCTGGTTCTTCACTGGTTCCAGCCGTGGAAGCTGTTCATCGATACATACGTCGACGAAGCACTTCCTCCCGTAGGGACGACATCGGTCGTCCCGGCCCCGGAGTCCGCGGCCCCGTCCCCGGCGGCCTCGGCCGCCGCGCCAGCGGGGAACGAGATCCTGGCCGCCGGCGAGTTCGTCACCCATGAGCACAGGACGAGCGGCAGTGCCGAGATCGTCCGGCTCAGGGACGGGCGCCACCAGCTCGTCATTCGAAACCTGGATACGTCGAACGGTCCGGACCTGCGGGTGTGGCTGACCGACCAACCGCTGACCCGAGGCACGGCCGGCTGGCGAGTGTTCGATGACGGCGACTGGGTCGAGCTGGGCAGGCTCAAGGGCAATCGGGGCGATCAGGTGTACGAGCTACCCGCATCGGTTGATCCGCGCGACTACCGGAGCGTCTCGATCTGGTGCAAGCGATTCGCGGTGTCCTTCGGCGGCGCCGACCTCAACGCCACCTGACCACGCTCGGGCGGGTAGGGATGTCACCATTCGCGCACCTCGCCTCGGTGCCGAACGTGACGCCCGACCGGCCGCCCCGTCAGGCGGCGACCAACCGGACCACGAACCGGCAGCCTTCGGCGGTGTTGCTCACCTCGACCCGACCCCTGTGCGCCTCGACCAACCCATGGACGATCGCCAGGCCGAGTCCTCCGGACGCGCCACCGCTGCCGTTGCCCGGTCCGGGGGTGCGGGCCGGCTCACCGCGGAACGCGACGTCGAACAGCCGCGGGAGGTCGGCCGGGGGGATGCCGCCACAGGTGTCGGCCACCGACAGCCAGGCGTAGTCCCGCTCCCGGCCGGCCTCGATCCGTACCGTGCCGTCCTCCGGGGTGTAGCGGACCGCGTTCAGCAGCAGGTTCGTCACCACCCGAGCCAGTTCCGGTTCGCTCGCGGCAACCGTCGGCCACCCCGACTCGCTGGCGACCAGCTTGATCCGGCGGGCGGCGGCCAGCGGGATGGTGCTCGCCAGCGCGTCCGAGACAACCTCTCCGAGCGGCACCGCCGTCAACGACAACCGCAGCGCTCCAGCGTTGATCCGGGACAGCTCGAACAGGTCGTCGACGAGTCGGGTCATCCTGTCGGTCTCCAGCCGGATCCGTCGGTGGTACTCGTCGACCGTGTCCGGGTCACGGACCACCCCGTCCTCCAGTGCCTCCGCCATCGCCCGGAGCCCGGCGAGCGGGGTACGGAGGTCGTGGGAGACCCAGGCGACCAGGTCGCGGCGGCCCTTCTCCAGCTGCCGTTCCCGCTCGCGGGCCTGGTCGCGCCAGACCGCGGCGAGTGCCAGTCGCCGGCCGAAGTGACCGCCGACGACGAGGCTGACCACCGCTGCCGCGGCGACGGTGATCAGGACCACCTCCAGGTCGTGTGGGGAGAGGAACATCGCCTCCGCGACCGCCATCACACCCACGGCGATGGCGACGACCGTGGTGGTGAGCAGCACGCTGAGGTGCACGGTGATCGAGCTGCGTCGCAGCGCGCGGAGTAGCACCGCGCCGGCGAGTCCGATGGCAAGTGCCGCGCCGAGGGAGATCGCGAAGATCAGCAGCAGGTCACGCATTGGCCGGCTCGTACCGGTAGCCGACGCCCCAGACGGTCACGATCCGCCGCGGATCCGCCGGGTTGACCTCGATCTTTTCCCGTAGGCGGCGGACGTGCACGGTCACGGTCGAGTGGTCGCCGAAGTTCCAGCCCCAGACCTGCTCGAGTAGTTCGGCCCGCCCGAACACCTGGGACGGATGCCGCAGCAGGTGGACGAGCAGGTCGAATTCGCGCAGCGTCAGGGCCAGCTCGGTCCCGCCGAGGCGGGCGGTTCGGGAGGCGGGATGCACCACGAGACTGCCGTCGCTGAGCGCCTCCGGCCGCTCGGGCGGCGGCTCACTGCCGGCACGACGGAGCACCGAGCGGACCCGCAGGACCAGTTCCCGGGGTGAGAAGGGCTTGGTCAGATAGTCGTCCGCGCCGAGTTGCAGCCCGAGGATCCGGTCGGATTCGTCACCCCGTGCGGTCAGCATGATGATCGGTACGCCGTCCGGCCGGGATCGCAGTTCCCGGCACACCTGCAGGCCGTTGATCCGGGGCAGCATCAGGTCGAGGACAATCAGATGTGGTGCCTGGCGAGCCACCGCCGCCAGTGCCGCCGCCCCATCGCCCGCATGGCTCACCTGGAAGCCGTCGTGTTCGAGGTAACGACAGATGACGTCGCTCACGGTCTGGTCGTCGTCGACCACCAGCACCCGCTGTGTCACGAACGTCCCCCGTTCCGGCCCGTCGACGTGTCCCCCCGCGTGTCCATCGGGCCAGCGTAGCCAGGCGCCGGGGTCGGACCGCACCGGCGAAACCTAACGAGGTTCTTACGGCTGCGCAGGCCACACGGCGTGGGCGTACGCGGGGTCATACGGTGACCGGAATGCGGATACTTGTTACGGGTGCTGCCGGGTTCATCGGCTCACACGTCGCCGACCTGCTCAGCGAGAACGGGCACGAGGTGGTGGCCGTCGACGCGCTCCTGCCGGAGGCGCACGGCGCGATGCCACCGCCCTGGGCACAGCGGCACGATCTCGTGGTCGGCGACGTACGCGACATGGAGCTGCTGACCGGGCTACTCGCCGGAGTCGACGCGGTCTGCCACCAGGCGGCCATGGTCGGCCACGGCATCGATCCAGCCGATGCCCCCCGCTATGCCGCCCACAACGACCTCGGCACGGCCACCCTGCTCGCGGCGATGCACGCCGCCGGGGTGCGCCGCCTCGTGCTGGCCAGTTCGATGGTGGTCTACGGCGAGGGCCGTTACCACTGCACGACACATGGAATCGTCCGGCCTGCCGGCCGCCGGGCCGCCGACCTGACCGAGGGCCGGTACGAGCCGACCTGCCCGCGCTGCGACCGTGCACTCGCCCCCGGGCTGGTGCCGGAGGACGCGCCGCTGGAACCGCACAGCACGTACGCCGCCACCAAGCTGGCTCAGGAACACCTCGCCGGCGCCTGGGCCCGGCAGACCGGCGGGTCGGTCTGGGCGCTGCGCTACCACAATGTCTACGGTCCGCGAATGCCCCGCGACACCCCGTACGCGGGGGTCGCGTCGATCTTCCGTTCGGCGCTGGCCGCCGGGCAACCGCCCCGGGTCCTGGAGGATGGTCGGCAGCGGCGCGACTTCGTCCACGTGAGCGACGTCGCGGCGGCGAACCTGCTGGCGCTGACCGCACCGGCGCCGGAGCCACTGGTTCCGGTGAACGTCTGCTCGGGCGAGCCGCACACCGTCGGCGAACTCGCCCACGAGTTGGCCACGGCGATGGGCGGGCCGATGCCGGTGGTGGTCGGGGGCGGGCGGGCGGCAGACGTACGGCACGTGGTCGCCGATCCGGCCCGCGCGACCCGGCTGCTGGGTTTCACCGCCCGAACCGGTTTCGCCGCTGGTGTCGCCGAATTCACCACCGCGGTGATGCGCGAGGCGGCGATGGTCAGGACACGGTCCACAGTAGGTGGTTGACGGCGAGCGCGGTGCCGGCTTGCGCCGCCAGCCACCAACGTCGGTGGCTGGCGGGCAGGTGCGCGGTGGCGACCAGGAGCCAGACGGCGAACGGTAGCCAGATCCGCTCCACCTCGGCCTTGCTGAGCGCGGACAGGTCCGCCGCGAGCACGGCCACCGCCGCCGCGATGGGCAACCACACAGTTGGTCCACCGGTGGCGAACCGCTGTCCCAGGGTCGCAGCGAGCGGTCGGATCGGTACGGCGGCCACCGCCCGCCGCAGCGCCGGTCCGACCACCGGGCCGGCCGAGAGCAGCAGGGCGGCGAGGTTCGCCCAGACCCAGTAGCCGTACGGACGTTCCGCCGCCCAGCCCTGGTAGTAGCGGCGCGTCACCAGGTGATAGCCGTCCATCCACCAGAACCCCGACAGGGTGAACACTGTGACAACCGCCGCGACCGCCGCCGCCGCGAGCAGAAGCACGCCGAGACGATCCCGGGCCCGCAGCAGCACCACTGTCAACGCGAGCAGCCCGACCAGAAGGAACCCGTACGACAGGTAGAGCGCGAAGCCGAGCAGCAGCCCGCCGGGTACGGCCCCGGCTCGGCCACTCACCGCCAGCAGCGCCAACCCGGCCGCGACCACCGCCGAGAAGATCCCGTCCGCGGACGCGCCCACCCAGACCGCCCCCGGGAAGAGAACCAGGAACGGCCACACCGCCCGAGCCGCGTCCTCGGCGCCGAGCGCCCGCAGTGTCACCGGAACCGACACCGACACCGTGGCCCCGACCAACACACAGGCGAGTCCGGCGGCGGTCCCGCCACCCAGGCCGATCCGCTCCAGCCAGACGAAGAGCAGCAACGCGCCGGGTGGATGCCCGGCGGTGTGGGTGGACCACGAATCGGGCTGGAAGTCGAGGATCCGGTCAGCGAAGCCGGACAGCATCAGTCCGACATCCATCACCCGGGGCACCTCATGCAGGTACTCGGCCTGCACCGTCAACCGCTCGGTCACCCCGGCGGACCATCCGTCGACCAGGGCCAGCGACAGCGTCCAGAGCACTGAGGCGAGATAGCCGCCGACAAGCAGTCGCGACCACCGCGCACCGATCCCCCACCTCGTCCCGCGCCACACGAAGAGCGCCGCGAGGAGAAGCACGGCGGGGGTACCGAGGCCCAGATGGGGTCGCCAGTCGGCATAGAGCGGAGCGGCGTCGGCGTGGAGTCGAACACCCCGATGGTTGAGCAGTGCGCCGACGGTGATCGCTGCGGCGAGCAGAGCCGCCTCGGCCGCGAGGACGATCAGATCGGCGGACCGGAATCGTCCCGGCCGGGTCATCATGGTCATGGTGACGGCCGACGGTACGACCTGCGACCAGCGGTCCGACAGCCGATCGGCGGTGACGTCAGGGACTCGTAAGATCCGTTGTCGCGTAAGCGATTCGTAAGGCGGCACAGCGGGTCAGGGGGCCTGCGGCGGGCCTAGCGTCCCCGGTATGCACCCAACCATCGACGTGGTTCTGCCGTGTCTGGACGAGGCGGCCGCCCTGCCCGCGGTACTCACCGGGCTGCCCCCCGGCTACCGGGCCATCGTGGTCGACAACGGCTCCACCGACCGGTCACCCGAGGTCGCGGCCGAGTACGGCGCCCGGGTCGTCCACGAGCCGAGACGCGGGTACGGCGCCGCCGTACACACCGGCCTGCTGGCGACAGACGCGGAACTGGTGTGCGTACTCGACGCGGACGGCTCGTTCGACCCGGCCGAGCTGCCGAGGCTCGTCGCGGCCGTGCTCGACGGCCGGGCGGAGCTCGCGGTCGGGCGTCGTCGACCGGTCTCGGCACACGTCTGGCCGTGGCACGCCCGGGCCGGTAACGCGCTGGTGGCCGCACTGCTGCGGCGCCGGGGCGTACCGGTGTACGACATCAGCCCGATGCGGGTGGCCCGCCGGGTGGCTCTGCTGCGGCTCGGTGTCACCGACCGCGCGTTCGGCTACCCCCTGGAACTGCTGCTACGCGCGGCTGAGGCGGGCTGGCGGATCCACGAGTTGAACGTCGCGTACGCACCACGGGCCGCGGGCACCAGATCGAAGGTCTCCGGTTCGGTCCGGGGCACGTTGCGGGCGACCCGGGACTTCGCCGGGGTGCTGCGTGCCGGCGTCGGCGGTGCCCGGTGAACGTGCTGCTCGTGGTCGCGAAGGCACCGGTCCCGGGGCTGGTCAAGACGCGCCTGTGCCCGCCGGTCGACCCCACGCAGGCGGCCCGTGTCGCGGCGGCGGCACTGCTGGACACCCTCGCGGCGGTGGACGCCACCGCATCGACCATCCCCGTGCTGGCGTACACCGGGCGGTTCGCCGATGCCGAGTACGGCGCGGAACTGACCGCTGCGCTGGCTGGCTGGCACCTGATTCCACAGCGCGGCGACACGTTCGCCGACCGCCTCAGCAATGCGCACATCGACACCGGGGCGGCGTTTCCCGGCCGACCGGTGCTGCAGATCGGCATGGACACCCCGCAGATCCGGCCAGCCGTGCTCACCGCCGCGCTGGGGCGGCTCGCCGAGCACGACGCGGTGTTGGGACCGGCGTTGGACGGCGGCTGGTGGGCGCTCGGGCTACGTGATCCGGCGTACGCGAGCGTGCTCCGCCGAGTGCCCATGTCGACCGGCGACACCAGCCGACACACCCTGGCCGGTCTTCGCGGGCGCGGACTACACCCGGCGATGCTGCCCGTCCTGCGTGATGTCGATGACTGGCCGACGGCCCTGGCAGTCGCGGCCGACCTGCCCGCAAGCCGGTTCGCTGATGCCGTCGGATCGTTGGTCGGCTCGCTGGTGAGTGGAGGGCGACAGTGAGTTCGACTGTCACTTTCGGCGGCTTCGATGTCGTACTGTGCGGACTCGACGGGTGGCCCGCCGACCACGACGAGTCCGGCCCGCCGGTCACCCCGTCGGCCCCGGCCCGGCTCGAACACTGGCTTGTGCACTCCGACGGGCGACGCGACCCATTGCCGGTACGGCGCTGGCACGGCGCACCGGAGCCGGCGATCGAGTCCGTCGTCGCCCGGTGCACCGGGCCGACGATCGACCTCGGCTGCGGGCCTGGCCGGCTGACGATGGCACTCGCCCAGCGGGGCCTCGCCGCGCTGGGGGTGGACATCTCCGCCGAGGCGGTGCGGCTGACCTGGGACCGGGGCGTGGTAGCCCTGCGACGCGACGTCTTCGAACCACTTCCCGGCGAGGGGAGGTGGGCGCACGCCGTGCTCGTCGACGGCAACATCGGCATCGGCGGCGACCCGGTTCGACTGCTGCGCCGGTGCGGCGCCCTGATCGCGGCGGACGGAACGCTGGTGGTCGAGGTGGACCCACCGGGAGCCGGGCTGTGGCAGGGACAGGCGTACGTCCTGTCCGGATCATCCGGCGACGGGGGACGACAGGGACCGGCGTTCCGATGGGCGCGGGTCGGGGCGGAGGCGGTGGCGCGTACCGCAGTCGCTGCCGGCCTGCGGGTCGCGGACAGTTTCCGGTCCGGTCCACGCTGGTTCGCCGAGTTGGTGCGCTCATGATCCGCCGGCCACGGCTGCCCGCCCCCGGAGACTTCACCGCGCCGTCGCACTCGCCGCTGGTGGCCGCCCGGCTCGGCCTCTGGCTCGGGGTGGCATTCGGGCTGTGCTTCGTCACCGGGCTGCTCAGCCACTACATCCAGCACCCGCCGGGCTGGTTCACCTGGCCGACCCGACCGGTCAACCTCTACCGGATCACCCAGGGTGTGCACGTGCTGTCCGGGGTCGCGGCGATCCCGTTGCTGCTGGCCAAACTGTGGAGCGTCTACCCCCGGCTGTTCGCCCGTCCGCCCCTGCGCCAGCTGAGCCGGCTGCTCGCACACGCGCTCGAGCGGATCTGCGTCCTGGTCCTGGTCTGCGCCGCGTTCTTCGAGCTCGTCACGGGACTGTTCAACGTCGCTCAGTCGTACCCGTGGGGGTTCTTCTTTCCGGCGGCGCACTACGCGGTCGCCTGGCTGGCGGTGGGCGCGCTGCTGGTCCACATCGCGGTGAAACTCCCGGTCGCCCACCCGGCGTTGACCACGCGGCTGAGTCAGGCGGACACGGCTGGGGTCGTGGCGCCGGGGCCCGACGACCGGGACATGTCCGCGCGCCGGGCGTTCCTGCGCACGTCGGCCGGCGTCGCCGGCGTCGCCGTGCTGGCGACTGCCGGGGTCACCGTGCCGTGGCTGCGTCGAGTGTCTCCGCTGGCCTGGCGGACCGGTGCCGGGCCGCAGGGCATGCCGATCAACCGTACGGCCGATGCCGCGGGCATCGTCGTACCACCCGACTGGCGACTGGCGATCGTCTGGCCGGGCGGGCGACACACCCTGTCCCTGGCCGAGTTGGCAGCCCTGCCGCAACGCACGGCGGAACTGCCGATCGCCTGCGTCGAGGGGTGGAGCGCCTCCGCGCGGTGGACCGGGGTGCCCATCGTCGACCTACTCCGGCGAGCCGGCGCGCCGACCAGCCGGCCGGTTCGGATCTCGTCACTGGAGACCAACGGCCTGTACGCCAGGAGCACTCTCCCGGCGACCCACGCCGGTGATCCGCTGACTCTGCTCGCACTAAGGATCAACGACGAGGAACTGTCCCCCGACCACGGTTACCCCTGCCGTCTCATCGCACCGAGCCGCCCGGGCGTCCTCCAGACCAAGTGGGTGGCCCGGCTGGAGGTACTGACGTGAGGACCGTCCGACTGCTTCTGCTCCTGGTCGGCGCCTCGGCGGCGACGTACGGCGGTTGGCTGCTCCTCCCCCAGCTCGGCACCGTCCTGCCGTGGCTGATCGGCGGCCCGCTGCTGCACGACGCCCTGGTGGCACCGCTGGTCGGACTGGTCGGACTGGTGCTGGGCCGGCTGGTGACCGACCGGGTCCGCCTGGCGTGGATCACCGCGGGCCTGGTGGCGAGCGCGACGTTGCTGCTGATCGCGGTGCCGCTCCTGTGGCGACCGCCATCAGCACCCCCGAACCCGGGCCTGCCGGACCGCAACTATCCGCTGGGACTCACTGCCGGACTGGCCGCTCTCTGGGCCGTCATCGTGATCGTTCTGGTCGTCGTCACAGCGGTCAACCGGCGCGCGACGGATCGGACAGCCGACCGTCCCTGAGTCAACGCCACGCGCTCACATCTCTGCCACAAAGGAGAAGTACACATGTCCCATCAGCCGCGGATCGGCGTGATCGGCGGATCCGGCTTCTACGAGTTCCTCGACGACGTCACCGAGATCACGCTCGATACTCCGTACGGACCACCCAGCCACTCACTGTCCATCGGGACGCTCGCCGGCCGGCCGGTGGCGTTCCTACCCCGCCACGGACGCCATCACGTCCTGCCCCCGCACCGCATCAACTACCGGGCGAACCTGTGGGCGCTGCGAACGGTCGGCGTCCGTCGGGTGCTCGCCCCGGGTGCCGTCGGCGCCCTGCGACCGGAGTTGGGCCCCGGGACCCTCGTCGTACCGAACCAACTGGTCGACCGGACCAGCGGGCGCATCCAGACCTACTACGACGGGGAGCCACCCGCGGACGGGCAGCTGCCCCAGGTGGTGCACGTCCCGTTCGCCGACCCGTACTGTCCGCTCGGACGCGCGACGGTGCTCGGCGCCGCCCGGTCCGCCGGGTGGCAGCCGGTCGACGGCGGAACCATGGTCGTCATCGAGGGGCCCCGGTTCTCCACCCGTGCCGAATCCCGCTGGTACGCCGAACAGGGCTGGTCCGTCGTCGGCATGACCGGCCACCCCGAGGCGGTACTCGCCCGCGAGCTGGCACTCTGTTATACCCCGCTGTCACTCGTGACCGATCTCGACTCCGGCGTCGAGGTCGGCGACGGCGTGACCCAGCAGGAGGTGTTCACGGTCTTCGCACACAACATCGACCGCCTACGCGACCTGCTCACCGACGTGGTCACGACCTTGCCGCAAGACCAAGGCGACTGCCCGTGCGGACAGGCTCTGGCGGGTACGAAGACCGGCATCGTGCTTCCCTGACCGGGCTGCCGGCACCGCGGCAGCCGCAGCCGCGATCAGCGATGGCCCCACAGACCACGGTCAGGGCTGGTATTGGCTGCGGGTGCGGGGCAGCCACTGAGGGTGTTGGTCGCGCAGGTAGCGGATCAGTGCCTCGCGTAGGTCGCAGCGCAGGTCCCAGGCGCTGGCGCCGTCCGCGGCGGAGGCCTGCACCTGGATGACCACGGTCTGCGGCGTGGCGTCGACCATCTGCAGCACCCACTGGTCTCGATCCCACAGCGGTGAGGACTCGACCAGTCGGCGTGCTTCCCGGCGCAGGTCGTCCAGGTCGGCGGTGTGGTCGACATGAATCTGGATCTTGCCGACCACCCGGGACTCGTTGCGGGTCCAGTTCTGGAACGGCCGCTCGGTGAAGTACGTGGTCGGCAGGATGAGCATCCGCTCGTCCCAGAGCCGGATCACCACGTTGGTCAGCTTCACCTCCTCGACCCGGCCCCATTCGCCGTCGACCACCAGCACGTCGCCGACGTGCAGTCCGTCGGCGAAGGCGACCTGGATGCCGGCGAACGCGTTGCCGAGCGCGGTTCGGGCGGACAGGCCGATCACCGCGCCGACCACTCCGGCCGAGGTCAGCACGGAGATGCCGAAGAGGCGTACCGGGGGAAAGGTGGTCAGGATCAGGCCGATCGAGACGATCGTGACCACGGCGGCGGTGAGCCGCCGTACGGGGCGGATCTGGGTCCGGGCCCGGCGGACCCGCCGGCTGGTGACCAGATCGGGCGGCAGTCGGCTGAACGCGACCGCTTCGGCGACGTGCAACGCTCTGATCACCAGCCACGCGCCGAGGGCGATCAGGGCCAGCAGGATGGCATGGCGTAGATAACGCTGCCAGCCGGCGGGCCCCAACGGCAGCGCGTAGTACAGCGCCCCGGCCAGCAGGACCGCCGCCGCCGGGCGGCGGCAGGCGTGCCGCAGCGGCTCGAGCAGCCACTTGTAGCGGCCCCGCGCACCCCGGCGGATCAGCACGCCGAAGGTCAGGTCCACGACCACGGCCGCCGCCAGCGCGGCCAACACGATCAACACGGTACGCATCAGAAACCGTTCACCGTGATCCCAATGCCGCCTTAGCTCAGGTGCCTGCCCAGTCCACCTGCCAGAGTGCCATCCGGCCCGGTGCCAGAGGGTGGAACATCGGCAAACGGTCGCTGAACGGGCCTGCGTCAGCCGCCCGGCGGAGGCTTCCCGGTTGCCGCCTTGCCGATTTGGAAGATGCCGAACGGTCGTCGGGCACCTGATCCAGGCCCATGATGACCGCGTCCGGGTCCCACTTGGCCAGCAGGGACAATGCGTTGGGCACCTCGACGGCGTATCGCAGTTCGCCGTCGACGTAGACGCCGCCGAGGGAGAGTGGGGCGCCCGCCTCGGTGCGGGCCAGCCCCTCCATCGCGGCGAGCTTGGTGGGCTGGTACTCCCCGACGAAGTGCGCGGCCCAGTCGCCGACCACCACCTGCACCGGAGAGAGCAGTGCGGCGACGGTGAACGGGATGGCGAAGCCGAGCCGGTGGTAGCGATCCCGGCGGCCGCGCAACAGGGCCACCGCATAGACGCTGGCGATGCCGAAGCCGGTCACCATGAACGCCGCCACGATCATGTGCACGGTCTGCGGCGGCGTCGCGGGGTTGAACATCGCCTCCCACGGCCGGACGTCGGTCACCTCACCCGAAACCAGGTCACGATGTGCCACCCCAGTGACAGCGCCATCTGTACCCGCGCCGCGCAACAGCCCGACGAGGGATGAGCCGATCAGAAATCAGGAGACGTAATGAAGAGCATTCGCGGATCCGTTCCAGCAGCGGGCGCCTGTGAAGCCGCGTGGGTCACGACTGGCCCAGGTTGGTGACCAGGTTGACGGCGACGGCCAGGATGCCAGTTCCGAAGGTGTACGAGAGCAGCGCGTGCCCGAGCGCCATCCGGCGCATGGGGTCGCTGGTCGGTTCGTTCTCGCCCGGGGCGTAGGACATGCCGACCGTGAAGGCGATGTACGCGAAGTCGGCGTACGCCGGTCGGTATTCCCGCCTGAAGTCGATGCCGCCGCCATCGTCGCGGTAGTACAGCCGGGCGTACTTCAACGCGAAGACCGTATTCACCAGCGCCCACGCCAGGACCACAGCGACGACGCTGAGAATCACCAGCGTGAGAGCCACCCAGTCCTGCTGGTTCGAGCTGCGGACAAGCGCCTCGGCCACGGCGGCGAGGCTGATACCGGATGCGATCAGGATCGCCGAATCGGTGGAACGGGAGTGCTGCTCGGCCTCGGCAAGCTGCTCCGTACGCTGTGGGCTCGCCGGCCAGCAGGCCCGCCACACCCAGACCAGGATCGTGCCCGCCGCGATCGTCCAGATCACCAGCGGCGTCAACTCCGGTGCCCCGACCAGCGCCGTGGCCGTCCCGGCGACGACACCGGCGGCCAGCGACCACAGGGCACGCCTGACCGACAGCAGCCGTCCCCGCGCCGGTCGTCCCGATTGCTGCTCCACGCGTTCAGGGTTCCGGCTTGAGCGGGTCGCGCAGGGCAAACCCGGAGCGATCACCGGATCGGGCTGTCAATCCCCCTGGAATCGTGAAGGCTCCGAGACCGACCTGGTCAAACTCGCCATCACCCGCAAGACGCTGCTCACCCTCAACGGCCTCGCGTCCCGCCCCGGTCCGGTCAACTGTCAGAACTCCTGCGGCAACTGGTCGACAAGGTCTCCGTACTCCTTCGCGCTGATTCGACTCACGAAGGGCACGGGACCTAGCTCGTCTGCGTGCAACTCGGTGACAGTGAGGTTCGAACTCCTGCCCGCCATACGCGCTCCTGTGATCGGGACAGTCGTTCGGCCGGGGCCCACCAATCGAATGTCTTCCCAGTTCGGTGGCGGGGCAGGGTCAGCTCAGTAGGGCAGCTCCACGCCGAGCCGCCGGGCGAACTCCCGGTGGGCGGCGGTGATGGCGTCGAGCCAGCGGGCGAACATCTCGTCGGCCCGCAGGAAGCGCGCCAGCACCACGTCGAAGACCTCTCGATCGACGTGGTAGACCTCGACCACGTCCGGCTGGGCGGCGAGCGCCTCCTCGATCAGGTCGTCGTCGACGAAGTCACCGCCGCTGTCCACCATGGACTTCACCGCATCGCCGAGGCCGACGATCCAGGCCAGGCCGTCGCGGGAACTGACGTCGAGCGCCGCGCAGAACTCCTCGCGACGCAGCGGCTCCCCCTCCGTGACGGGAAGAAAGGTCTCGGGTACGCGAGCGAACACCGCGGCCACCGGCGGTGTCCCGATGAGCTGGTGACCACGGTATTCGACATGTCGGCCCTCCTCGTTGACCCGGAGCGGCTGGATGCCGGACACCGCGTACGGGGGGAGCGCGGAGCTTGTCGACGAGTTCATGGCCAGGTGTCCTCCGTCGGACGTCGGTGGGTACTACCGGTGAATCCGGGGCATCGATGAGCATGCCCCGGATTCACCCTACGAGTGGTCAGCGACGCGCTGACCACCTGTCAGTTGGCCGGGAAGTGGATGGTGAACGGGATGTTCTGTTGCACGAGACAGTCCAGGAGGTCGTCCCACACCCCGAGGCTGTTGTAGGGGTTGTTCGGTGAGCCACCGCCGTGCGGCATGAAGTGCCAGTGGACGCCCACGACCTTCCTGGTCCCCATCCCCGGGTTGTCCGCCTGGATCTTCGCCTGGTTGGCCGGGTCCTTGTACCACCCGTCCTTCTTGCACTGCTCGATGTCCTCGTCCCGCATCGGGATGCCGGCCTTCACCTCGTGCAGTGTGAAGTTGCCGTTGGCGTCCTCCTCGGCGAAGTCCGGGTAGCGGCCACGGGCGTTCGCCGGGAGGTCGGGCAGGTCCGGCCTCTTGAGGTACAGCTTGTTGTCGCCGTGCCTACCGGTCTTGCCCAGCGACGTCATCAGGTCGACGAGCCGCTCCTCGGCCTGGGCCCACCGGTACACCCAGTCGACGTTGGGCCCGTGGACGTGGTTTGGCTTCTGGAACACCACCTCGTGCAACTTCTTCAGATCAGTGCGCGCACCGCGCAGCAGCCGGTCGAAGTTCGACTTGCTCACCCGCCCCGCCGACACCGCCGCCGTCAGTCCCTCGGGCTCGACGAGAGCCGCCCAGACCTCCGGCATGATCAGCTCGTAGGTGAGCTCCTTGACCGAGGACGGGATCTTGTCGTACTTGGCGACGAACCGGCCCACCTCGGCGAGGCGGTGCACGTACCGCTGGACGAACTTCGCGATCTTGGCGGGAATGGCGACCGCGTCACCCGCGTACGGAATCAGGCTGAGGACGCTGAAGCCGGCGCTGACCCAGTCGCCGCGGATCGCACCGGCGACCGCGTCCCGGATGTCGGTGATCGCCCCGACGATCCAGCCGTACACCGGGATGAAGCTCAGGGCGGCGGAGCAGATGTTGCCCGCGAGCCAGGCCATCGAGTCCCGCATCGCGAACTCGCCGGCGACCAGGCCGAGCGCGAAGTCGGCGACGTACGTCCACTTGCTGATCTGCTCGTCCGGGCGGGCCGGGTCCAGGTCCTGGGACTCCGCGTTGGCGACCTCGTAGTCGTCACGCAGACCGTCGCCGTCGGTGTCCTGGCTGAGGGAACTGCTGCCCCACTCGAGTTCGGTGCCGTCCGACAGACCGTCACCGTCGGTGTCCGGGTTGTTGGGGTTGGTGCCGTCGTCCTCCTCGACGATGTCCGGTGCGCCGTCGCCGTCAGTGTCGAGGTCGGTGGGCACGGGGACGATCGGCGGCACGTCGCCGGGCGCGGGCGGGGCGCGGGGCTGGTCGGCGACCAGTGGGTTGCTGCCCTGGGCGACCTCGGTGCCGTCCTTGACGCCGTCGCCGTCGGTGTCCGGGTTGGTGGGCGAGGTGCCGAGGTCCTGTTCCTGGAGGTTGGTCAGGCCGTCGTTGTCGACGTCCTCGGCGCCGTCGGCGACCGAGTCCCCGTCGGTGTCGGCCTTGTTCGGCGCGGTCCAACTGGCCAGCTCGGTGATTTCGAACTTGTCGGTCAGACCGTCGCCGTCGGTGTCGACCAGCAGCGGGCTGGCGCCGAGGCGCAACTCCACCACGTCGACCACGCCGTCGTTGTCGTGGTCGCCGGCGTAGGTGATGCCCAGCCGGGCCAGCACGTTGAAGCCGTTCGCCCAGGCTCGGCCGGCCTCGATCGTCGCCGGCACCGGGTTGGCCTTGACCAGCATCTCGTCGGCCTTGGCGAGATTGACCTTCGCCGCCTCGAGATCTGCGAACGCCTCGGTCAGTCCCACCGGGGCGGGCGCAGGGGGCGGGCTGGCCCGGAACGGGCCGATGGTCACCTCGGCGTCCTGGATCGCCGCGTCGGCCAACAGCCGGGCACCGCTGAGGGTCTCCACCAGAGCGCGCACGTGCGCCTGCTCGGCCTCACCGTTCGGCGGGCTCGCGCCGGTCAGCCGGCTCTTGAGGAACGACTCCAAGTGCTTCAGGTTCTCGAACGCGACCTCGCCGTCAGCGGCGTTCTTGAGCCGCGCGCCGTCGAAGTACCGGCTCTCGACGTCGGCGAGCACCGGGGCGAGCCGGCTGTCGCCGAGCCCGCCCTCCACGTACGGGCTGAGCGCCTGGCAGGACTCCGTGACGTAGACCTTCGCGTCCCGGGTGTACTCGGCGGTGGGGATCTTTGCGACCTCCACCTGCCACAGCGGCTTCTCGGCTGCCGTCGCCTCCGCACCGAACAGCGCCACCTGCGCCACGACAGCGGTCGTCACCGCCGCAGCCAGGGTCCTTCTTCGTAACCGTCCGCGCACAGACTTTCCCCGTCCGTCAGGTGTGGACATGACGACCGGAGCGTAGCGACGCTTTTCTATGTCATGGGCCCCCCTCAACTCGCGGGTGTCAACGTTTGTCGACGTCTGTCACGGAAGGACGGAGCTTGCGAATCAGCTCAGGGCCCAGCAGCGGCGTGAACCGCTGTACCCACCGGTAAAGGGTGACGTGATCAACCTCCACGCCGCGGACGGCCCGGCTTCCTCGCATCGACGCTGGCCACGCCCTGGATCGGCCGCGCCGACCACGGCCACTTTTTTCAGGTTTCGAACTTAGCCATGTTTTGTTACGCGGCCGTTATTGACGTGACCGCCGCCACTTCGGTTGACTGCGACGGAACCGCTTCCGCAACCGGTTCCGAAACACCGCCTCACCCCTTCGACCCGGGAGCGTGACGTGCCGATCACCATCGCCGATGTCGCCGTCCGCGCAGGGGTGAGCAAGACGACGGTCTCCCGGGTGCTCAACGGCAAGGGCGAGGTGCGCGTCGGCACCGCCGACCGGGTCCGCGCGGTCATCAACGCCCTCGGGTACGTGCCGAGCGCCCGGGCGGTCGGCCTGGCCCGCGGCAGTACCCGGGTGGTCGGCATGCTGGTGCCCGCCCTGACCTGGCCCTGGATGGGCGAGGTGCTCCAGGGCGCTGCCGACGTGGTCGAGGCCGAGGGGTACGGCATGCTGCTGTTCACCTGCACCCACGGCGACGAGTCGATGCGGCGGTTCGCCTCCCAGGTCTCCGCGAAGTCCTTCGACGGCCTGCTCGTGGTCGAGCCGGAGGGCACCCTCGACTACATCACCGAGCTGCACGAGGGCGGCCTGCCGGTCATCCTCATCGACGACCGCGGCCACCAGCCCGGCTTCCCGTCGGTGCGCACCACCAACGAGTCCGGCGCGCGAGCCGCGGCGGCGCACCTGCTGGCGCACGGGCGGAAGCGGCCGCTGGTCGTCACCGGCCTGCGCCGCTTCGGCTGCACCCGGGAGCGGCTGGCCGGCTTCGCGGGCGGCTATGCCGACGCCGGCCTGCCCATCGACAGCGCCCTCGTCGTGGAGGGCGACTTCACCTTCGAGTGCGGGCGGGTTGCGGTGGAACGCCTGCTCGCCGCCGGCGTGCCGTTCGACGCCGTCTTCGCGCACAACGACCTCTCCGCCGCCGGGGCGCTCCAGGCGCTGCGCGACGCCGGCCGGCGGGTCCCGGACGACGTGGCGGTGGTCGGCTTCGACGACCTGCCCCTGGCCGGGCACACCCACCCACCGCTGAGCTCGGTCCGTCAGCCGTTGCGGGAGATGGGGGCGGCCGCCGCCCGCACCCTGATCGCCCACCTCGCCGGCACGCCGCTGCCGGACACCCCGACCGTCATTCCCACCGACTTCACCGTGCGCGCCTCGACCGGCACCACCTGACCTCGCCACCGATGTAGCACCACCCGCACCGGCGGGCGCCCGCCCTCCGGTGGCAACACCGCACACCCTCCATCCACCACATCCCGCACGAGGACCGCGGGAGCACCGAGGGAGACCTCCATGAGAAGAAGGCAGTTCCTCGCCGTCGCGCTGGCCGGCGCGATGGCCACCGGCGTCGCCGCGTGCGGCGACAGCCCGAACGCGAACAAGAAGGACGGCCCTACGGCCACGGTGCTGAACGTCGGCATGCCGAACGGCCCGCAGGCCGAGAACAACAACCCGTTCCTCACCACGTCCGCCGCGGCCTCGCTGGGCTACCGCTGGCAGATCTTCGAGCCGCTGATGATGTGGAACCCGGTGAAGCCGGCCGACCCGTTCAAGCCGTGGCTGGCGACCAAGGCCGAGTGGTCGTCGGACTACACCTCGGTCAAGGTCACCATCCGGGACAACGCCACCTGGTCCGACGGGCAGAAGGTCACGGCCGAGGACGTCGCCTTCACGTACAACCTGGTCAAGAAGTACCCGGCGCTCAACGACCAGGGCGTGCCCTACACGGACGCGACCGCCAGCGGCAACGAGGTCACCATCAAGATGGCCAGCCCGCAGTTCGTGAACCAGCAGAAGGTGCTGTGGCGGGTGCCGATCGTGCCCAAGCACATCTGGGAGAAGATCAGCGACCCGACGACCGACACCGTCAAGCAGCCGGTCGGCAGCGGCCCGTACACCCTGAAGTCGTTCACCCCGGCCAGCATGACCCTGACGGTGCGCGACAGCGGCTACTGGCAGGACCTGCCGAAGGTCAAGGAGCTGCGCTACACGTCCTACACGGACAACAGCGCGCAGACCACCGCCCTGGCGAACGGCGAGTCGGAGTGGAGCTTCGTCTTCATCCCCAACTACCAGACCGTCTTCGTGGCCAAGGACCAGGAGCACCACAAGGTGTGGGCACCGGCGATCCTGGGCATCCACGGCCTCTACCTCAACACCACGAAGAAGCCGTTCGACGACCCCACGTTGCGCCGCGCCATGAACATGGTCATCGACCGCGCCGACATCTTCACCACGGCCGAGGCCGGCTACTTCCACCCGCAGGTGAAGAGCGTGACCGGCCTGCCCAGCCCGGCCGGTGACTCGTTCGTCGCGCCCGAGTTCAAGGGGCAGGAGCACAAGGTCGACGTCGAGGGCGCCAAGGCGCTGCTGACCGGCGCCGGCTACAAGCTCGAGGGCAACACCCTCAAGGACAAGACCGGCAAGGCCGTCACGCTGAAGCTGACCGACCCGGCCGGCTGGTCCGACTACCAGACCAGCCTGGAGATCGTGAAGGACAACCTGTCGAAGATCGGCATCGCCGCCACGATCGACAAGGCCAACCAGGACGCCTGGTTCCGCAACGTCGAGCAGGGCAACTTCGAGGCGACCTTCCGGTGGACCGAGGGCGGCGCCACGCCGTACGACATCTACCGGACGGTCATGGACGGCCGGCAGCTCAAGCCGGTCGGCACCGCCTCCCCCGCCGGCAACTTCGGCCGCTTCAACAACAAGGAGGCGACCGACGCCCTGGTCGCCTACGCGAACGCGACCGACGACGCGGCGCGCACCACCGCGATGAACACGCTGCAGAAGATCTTCGTCGACCAGATGCCGATGATCCCCGTCGGCGCGGACAACATCGGCGGCGCGTACAGCACGAAGAACTGGACCGGCTGGCCGGACGACTCGAACCCGTACGGCGCCATGCAGCCCACCCAGCCCAACGCGCTGGACGTGGTCCTGCACCTGGAGCCCGCGGGTAGCTGACCCCCGCACCGCCTCCCCGGTCGGCCCCAGCCGACCGGGGAGGCGGCACCCGATGTTCGTGACCCGCAATCCCAGACAGGAACTCGGCATGACGTTGAGCGAGAGCGTGGCGGCGCCGGCCGACGAGGTGGTGCTGGAGGCCGTCGGCCTGACCAAGCACTTCCCCGTCCGCAGGCGGCTGCGTGGCCTCTTCTCCCGGACGCCGGCAGTCGTGCACGCCGTCGACGACGTATCGTTCGCGCTGCGTCGCGGCCGGGTGACCGCGCTGGTCGGGGAGTCCGGCTCCGGCAAGTCCACTGTGGCCCGGCTGCTGGCCCAGATCTACCCCCGCACCGCCGGCGACCTGCGCCTGCACGGCACGTCGACCAGGGTGCGCGGCGGTCGTCCGTTCCGGTCGTACGTGCGGCGGGTCCAGCTGATCCTGCAGGACCCGTTCGCGTCGTTGAATCCGGTGCACACCGTCCGCTACCACCTCACCCGGTCGCTGCGGATCCACGGCAACGCCGGGCGCGGCGCCGAGGAACTGGAGGCGGCCCTTAGCAAGCTGCTCACCCGGGTCAGCCTCACCCCGCCCGAGCGCTACCTGGACGCCTTCCCGCACGAGCTCTCCGGCGGTCAGCGCCAGCGCGTCGCCATCGCCCGGGCGCTCGGCGCCGACCCGGAGGTGCTCCTCGCCGACGAGCCGGTCTCCATGCTCGACGTCTCGATCCGCCTCGGCGTGCTCAACCTGCTCCAGGACCTCAAGGAGCGGCTCAACATCGCCATCCTCTACATCACGCACGACATCGCCTCGGCCCGCTACTTCGCCGACGAGACGATCGTGATGTACGCGGGCCGGATGGTCGAGGGTGGCGACAGCGAGACCGTCACCCAGAACCCGGCCCATCCGTACACCCGGCTGCTCACCGATTCGGCGCCGGACCCCGACCGCATCACCGGCGACGGCGCCGGCGTCGACGCGGCCGCCGGGAACGACCGCGGTCAGGGCGAGCCGCCGAGCCTGATCACCCCGCCCGCCGGCTGCCGGTTCCACCCCCGGTGTCCGCACGCCATGCGGCGCTGCACGGTGGACCTGCCGCCACGGCTGACCATCGACGACCGGCCCGGCCACTGGGCGGCCTGCTGGCTCTACGACCCGGCCACCGTCGCCGCCGACAATCCCGGCTCCGCCGCGCCGGACGCCGATCCGGCCGTGCCACCGCCGCCGGCGGCGGTCGAGCGGGACGACACCGCCGCCCTGGGGGAGACACGATGAGATTCCTCCTGCAGCGCACGGCCTTCTACCTGTTCACCGCGTGGGCGGCCATCACGCTCAACTTCTTCATCCCGCGGCTGGTCCCGGGCGACCCGGTGCAGTCCCTCATCTCGCGCAACCAGGGCCGGATCAGCGCCGACGCCATCGAGTCGCTGCGCGTGCTGTTCGGCCTGGACGCGAACGAGAACGTCTGGGAGCAGTACCTGCACTACTGGGGACAGCTCCTGCACGGCGACCTGGGGCTGTCGTTCACCTTCTTCCCGGCGCCGGTGTCGACGGTGATCGGCGACAGCCTGCCGTGGACGGTCGCCCTGGTCGGCATCACCACGATCATCAGCTTCCTGCTCGGCACCGCGCTCGGCGTCGGCGCCGGCTGGCGGCGCGGCTCCTGGGTCGACGGCCTGCTGCCGGCCACCACGTTCCTGTCCTCGATCCCGTACTTCTGGCTGGGCCTCGTCGCCATCGCCCTGTTCGCCGGCCCGGGAAGCTTCTTCCCGTCCTCCGGCGGCTACGAGGCGGGCCTGGTGCCGGCGTTCGACCAGTACTTCATCCCGAGCGCGATCCAGCACAGCATCCTGCCCGCCGCCACCATCCTGGTCTCCTCGATGAGCGGGTGGATCCTGAGCATGCGCAACATGATGGTCACCGTCTCCTCGGAGGACTACATCACGGTCGCCCACGCGAAGGGGTTGTCCGAGCGCCGGGTCGCCCTGAGCTACGCGGCCCGCAACGCGCTGCTGCCCAACGTCTCAGGCTTCGCCCTGTCGCTCGGGTTCATCGTCGGCGGCACGCTGCTGGTGGAGATCGTCTTCTCCTATCCCGGGCTCGGCTACCAGCTCTTCCAGGCCGTTGGCGCCAAGGACTACCCGCTGATGCAGGGCATCTTCCTGATCATCACGATCTCCGTGCTGGTGGCGAACCTGCTCGCCGACGTCGCGTACCTGCTTCTCGACCCTCGGACCCGAAAGAGCTGAGCGATGACAATCTCACCGTCGAGCATCGAGCAGGTCATTCCCGGTCAGGGCGCGATGGCCCAGCCGTCGGCCGCGCCCGGCCGGGCCAAGCGGCGCCGGTTCCGGTTCATCGCCAACGCCAAGGCCGCCACGGGGCTGGCCATCCTGGGCATCTACTGCCTCTTCGCGGTGATCGGGCCGTGGGTCGCGCCGTACAACCCGGACGCGCGCAGCGGCGACGTGCTCCAGGCGCCGTCGCTGCGGCACTGGTTCGGCACCACCCACCTCGGTCAGGACATCTTCAGTCAGATCCTGGTCGGCGCGCGCAGCGTCATGGTGGTGGGACTGGTGGCCGGCGTGCTGGCGACGATCCTGTCCATCCTCATCGGCGTGACCGCCGGCTACATCGGCGGCGCGGCCGACGAGGGCCTGTCGGCCCTGTCCAACGTGTTCCTGGTGATTCCCGCGCTGCCGCTGATCATCATCGTGACGTCGATCGTCGAGCAGGCCAGCGACACGCTGGTCGCGCTCATCATCGGCTTCACCTCGTGGGCGTGGGGCGCCCGGGTGCTGCGGGCCCAGACATTGTCCCTGCGGCGCCGCGACTACGTCGAGGCAGCCCGGGCCACCGGCGAGCGGACGTGGCGCATCATCCTGTTCGAGGTCCTGCCCAACCTCACCGCGATCATCGCGTCCGGCTTCGTCGGCACCGTCATCTTCGCCGTCATGTCGGAGATCACCCTGGCCTTCATCGGCATCTCGTCGGTCTCGTCCTGGAACTGGGGCACCATCCTGTTCTGGGCCCAGGGCCAGCAGGCCCTCGCGCAGGGCGCCTGGTGGTGGTTCGTCCCGGCCGGGCTGGCCATCGCGGTGCTCGGCACCGCCCTCGCCCTGATCAACTTCGGCATCGACGAGTTCGTCAGCCCCCGGCTGCGCAGCGCCGGGAAAACCCGGATCCGCACCGCCGACGGTCGCAGCGTGCGGATGCGGGTCGGCTTCACCCCCGTGCTGGCCCCGCTCCCGTCCGTCCCGACGCCACGGGCTGCCACCACCCGAGAGGACGTTGTGCGATGAGCGATCCGGTGCTGGAGATCCGCGGACTGCGCGTCGACTACGGGCTCGGCGACGCGGCGGTGCACGCCGTCCGCGACGTCGACCTGACCCTGCACCGGGGCGAGGTGCTGGGGCTCGCCGGGGAGAGCGGCAGCGGCAAGTCCACCCTGGCGTACGGGCTGACCCGGCTGCTGCCGCCGCCCGGCGTGGTCAGCGGCGGCCAGGTCGTCTACCACCCGGTCGACGGCCCGCCGGTCGACGTGCTGACCCTCAGTCCCGCCCAGCTGCGACAGTTCCGCTGGGCGGAGACCTCCATCGTGTTCCAGGGCGCGATGAACTCGCTGAACCCGGTGCACAAGGTCTCCACCCAGCTGCTCGACGTGATCAAGGCGCACGAGCCGCGCAGCACTGCGGCGAGTCGGCTGGCCCGGGCCCGGGACCTGCTCCGCCTGGTCGGCATCGCCGCCGACCGGCTGGACAGCTACCCGCATCAGCTCTCCGGCGGGATGCGGCAGCGGGTCATGATCGCCATGGCGCTGGCGCTGGAGCCACAGGTGGTCATCATGGACGAGCCGACCACCGCGCTGGACGTGGTGATGCAGCGGCAGATCCTCGGCCAGCTCGCCGAGCTGCGCGAGCGGCTGGACTTCGCGGTGCTGTTCATCACCCACGACCTGTCGCTGCTTGTCGAGTTCTCCGACCGGATCGCCATCATGTACGGCGGCCGGATCGTCGAGGAGGCGCCCGCCGCGCAGTTGTACGGACGGGCCCTGCACCCGTACACCGAGGGGTTGCTGCACTCCTTCCCGGCGCTGCGCGGCCCGCGCCGCGAGCTGACCGGCATTCCCGGCTCCCCGCCGGACCTACGGGCCATGCCGCAGGGGTGCGCGTTCCACCCGCGCTGTCCGAAAGCGTTCGACCCGTGCGACAAGAAGGTGCCGGCACTGGGAGCGCCCGGCGGCGACCCGGGCCGGGCCGTCGCCTGCTGGCTGCACCCCGCCGCCACGCCGGTCCCCCACTGACCTGCCTCGTCCGACCGAACTACCCGCAACCGCGAGGAGAACCATGGACACCGACCTCACCCGCCCGACCACCACCGGGCAGGCCGACCCGATCGACACCCTCCCGCCGACTTTTCGGTGGGGGGTGGCGACCTCGTCGTACCAGATCGAGGGTGCGGTGGCCGAGGACGGCCGGACGCCGTCGATCTGGGACACCTTCTGCCGGGTCCCCGGGGCGGTGGCCAACGGCGACCACGGCGACGTGGCCTGCGACCACTACCACCGGATGCCGCAGGACGTCGCGCTCATCGCCGACCTGGGCCTGGACACCTACCGCTTCTCGGTGGCCTGGCCGCGGGTGCAGCCGGGCGGGCGCGGGCCGGCCAACCCGGCGGGGCTGGCCTTCTACGACCGGCTGGTGGACGAGCTGCTGGGCCGCGGGGTCGACCCGTGGGTGACGCTCTACCACTGGGATCTGCCTCAGGAGTTGGAGGACGCGGGCGGCTGGCCGAACCGGGACACCGCGTACCGGTTCGCCGACTATGCGGAGCTGGTCTTCGGCGCCCTCGGCGACCGGGTGAAGACCTGGACCACGCTGAACGAGCCGTGGTGCTCGGCGATGCTCGGGTACGCGTACGGCGACCACGCCCCGGGCCGGCGGAACCTGGGCGATGGGATCGCCGCGGCGCACCACCTGCTGCTCGGGCACGGGCTGGCGGTGCAGCGGCTGCGTGCGGCGGCGGCCACCCCGATCGAGCTTGGCCTGACGGTCAACCTGTCCACCGCCGACCCGGCCACCGACAGCGCGGTCGACCGGGACGCCGCCCGGGCCGCAGACGGGCTGGGCAACCGGCTCTACCTCGATCCGGTGTTCCGTGGCTCCTACCCGCAGGACGTGGTGGCCGACCTGGCCGCCGACGGGGTCCGCATCCCGGTGCAGGAGGGCGACCTGGAGGTCATCTCGGCCCCGATCGACGTGCTCGGCGTGAACTTCTACTTCGGGCAGGTCCACTCCGGGGTGGACGAGCAGGGCCGGGACCGGGACGAGCACGGCAAGCCGGTGCGCCGGGTGATCCGCCGGGACCTGCCGCGCACCGCGATGGACTGGGAGATCGTGCCGGAGTCCTTCACCGAGCTGCTGGTCCGGCTGCACCGGGACTACCCGGGCGTGCCGATGGTGATCACCGAGAACGGGGCGGCCTTCGACGACAAGCCGGACGCCGACGGGTTCGTGGCCGATGACGACCGGGTGGCGTACCTGACCGAGCACCTGCGGGCGGTGGCCCGGGCCCGGCAGGCCGGCGCGGACGTGCGCGGCTACTTCGCCTGGTCGCTGATGGACAACTTCGAGTGGGCGTACGGCTACGACAAGCGGTTCGGCATCGTCCGGGTGGACTACGACACCCAGCGGCGTACGCCGAAGCGCAGCGCGCTGTGGTACCGCGACACCGTGCGGCGGGTGCGCGGGGAGCGCTGACCCGGCCGCTGGGGATCTCCCGGGTCGGCGGCACTTTCGCCGCCGGCCCGGTGGCTCAGCGGGTCCGCGACCGGGGCCGCGGCGCCGTCAGCGCCGGCGTCAAGGTCACCCGGGCGGCCGGCTCGCGCGGCACGCCGCCGTCGCGCAGCAGCCGGGCCATCGGCAGCGTGGCCGCGCCCATCGCGACCGCGTCCGGTCCGAGCCGGCACAGCTCGATCGAGGTCTGGGCGTACGGCTGGCGCAGCGCGTGCCGCGCGGTGACCTCGCGGATCTGCGGCAGGTAGCGCTCGCCCAGGGCCAGGCCGGCCCAGCCGCCGAGCACCACCCGCTCGGGGTTGAACAGGTTCACCAGGTTCGCCACCCCGGCGCCGAGGTAGCCGACCGTCTCGTCGAGCACCTTGGCCGCGGTGCGGCTGGTGGCGCGCAGCAGTTCACCGAAGGCGGTCTCCTCGTCGCCGCCGGTCGCCGGGCGACCGCGGTTGGCCTGGCGGAACCGGTCGAGCACCCCTTCGGCCCCGACGTACGCCTCAAGGCAGCCGAGGTTGCCGCAGCGGCAGCGGCGGCCCCCGTACACGATTGTGGTGTGCCCCCACTCGCCGGCGCTGCTGTGCGCGCCGCGGTAGCCCACGCCGTTGGCCATCACGCAGGCCCCGACGCCGGAGCCGACCAGGGCGATGACCGCGTGCCGGACGTCGCGGCCTGCGCCGAACCACATCTCGGCCTGGCCGAGGGTCTTCGCGCCGTTGTCGATGTGCACCGGGATGTCGGTGCCGGCGCGCAGCATGGCGCCGAGTGGCACACCGTCCCAGCCGAGGGTCTGCGCGTGCACCACAGCGTCGGCGGCGCGCTCGACCGTGCCGGAGACGGCGACGCCGAAGCCGAGCACCGCCGCCGGGTCGATGCCGGCCTGCTCGATCACCGCGGTGAGACCGTGCAGCAGGTGGTCGGTGACCTGCCGGGGGTCGGGCTCGGCGCCGGCGATCGGGTACTCCGCCTTGGCGAGGGCGGTCATCGCCAGGTCGAAGAGTTCGACCTGCACCCGGGTCTCGCCGACGTCGGCTCCGACCAGATAGCCGTAGCCGGGGGCGACCCGCAGCAGCACCCGCGGGCGGCCGCCGTCGGACTCGACCAAGCCGGCCTCCTCGACCAGGCCCTCGGCGATCATCTCGCCGACCAGGTTGCTCACGCTGGCCAGGCTCAGCGCGGTGGACTGCCCCAGCTCGTGGCGGCTCAGCGGGCCGTCCAGCCAGATCCGGGTGAGCAGGACCGACCGGTTGGCACGACGCATGTCGCGCACGGTGGTGCGTCTGGCGTCCACGTCCGCCGCCATCCTCTCCCGGCCGCCCCGGCGGCCTGCTTCACGCCGTGAACCAAGTCCTGACAGATTACTGCGCAATAACATTTAACAAAATTGACTGCTAGCCTCCGGAGCATTGATAAGGAGGCATGTCATGCGACTTAGGCGTGGGTTGACCCGCCGGGCTCGGCGGCGTCGCGCGGCTCGCCGATTCCGCAAGACCGCCGCCGATCGCTCGGTGAGGACCACACTCGGATGATTCCCAGCCGCGCCAGCTGCTGTTGAAGACCGAGCGTCAGGGCTCGTCGAGGGCCAGCGCGCGGTCGGCGGCATAGAAAGACGTTCTGCGTGTCGATGCAGGACGTAGGAACGTCCCCCTGATGCGCTTGTCGGGCTTGGTGTCCCATCGCAGGAGGAGGACGTTCATGGGTAACGGTAGCGGTGTGTCCCGGGGTGATCGCAACCGCAACGCGCGGCTTGCTCGGCTGCGGGCGCTGGTGCCGGTGACCAACGCGATCGTGGGGATCGACTTGGCCGACGCGAAGCAGATGGTCGTAGTCACCGATCACGACTCGAAAGTGTTGGCCCGTAAGACATTCCGCTGCCGCGCCTGGAATCTCGGGGCAGCGTTGGACTGGGCCGCCGAGCGGGCCGCGGCGAAAGGGTGGGCGGGGGTGACGGTGGCGTGCGAGCCGACCGGGCACCGCTGGCGGGTCCTCGGTCAGCTCGCTGCGGACCGGGCGATGCCGTTCGTGTGCGTGCAGCCGATGCTGACCTCGTGGGCGCGGCGCAGCGAGGACCTGACCTCGGACAAAACCGATGAGAAGGACGCGGTGCTCATCGCTCGGCTGACCGCGCAGCTGCGCTGCTACGTGCCGGAGCCGATCGATGAGACCTGGGGCCGGCTGCGGCATCTGGGCGCCCGCCGCGAACAGCTCATCATCGAGATGGTCAGCCAGGTCCAGCAGATCCGCGCGCTGCTCGAGTGTGTCTGGCCCGCCGCGCTCGATACCGCCAAGCAGCCGTTTCGGTCCCGCACCTGGGCTGCAGCGATGACGGTGATCTGCCAGCGTGACGGCGGCAACCTCGCCCGCACCCGACGCCTCGGCGCGACCCGATTCGAGCAGGCCGTACGCCGTGAGATCACCCGCCGAGGCGGGTGCAAACCCTCGCTGCGCATCCTGCGGCACCTGTTCACCGCCTTGGCCGACCCCACCGGGGTGATCGCCCACCGGCCCGGTGCACTGGAGCGGGTCGCGTTCCTGCTGCAGGACTGGCACACCGCCACCGACAAACTCACCGACACCGAGACCCGGATGACCCGCGTCCTCGACGAGCTCAAGCTGACCGATCTGGCCACCTCCATCCCCGGCCTATCCGCGGTTGGCGCCGCGGCGATCCTCGCCGAGACCGGTGACCCGAACCGGTTCGCCACCGCCCGCGCCCTGGTCAAGCACGCCGGCCTCGCACCGCGGGAGAAACTGTCCGGCACGTTCGTCGGCCGCACCAAACTCACCGGCCAGGGCCGACCCGCGCTGCGTCTGGCCGCCTGGCGGGCAGTCTGGGGCGCCCAGCGCAGCAATGCCGTCTATGCCGCCCGCTACCAGCATTTGACCACCCGGGAGACCAACAAGCTCACGGCGACCCAAGCCCAGACCGTCATCGCCGCGGCGATCCTGCGCCAGTTGCACGCCGTCATCACCACCGGACGAGCGTGGAACGCCGACATCGCCACCTACGGCAGCCACCACCGCAGGCAGGTGGCTCTAGCCGCCTGATTCTTCGTCGCGGCGTTCAAGCTGACGGCCGGGGCGAGCCCTACGCGGCATTGAGACACGCACTGTGATCTCGCCTGTCATCATGGGCAGCCCCGGCCCGTCGTCTCATCAACCCGATTACACGCTGCTGGGGACCAACCCCATCACCGCTATGCAGGGACAGACGACGGCCGAGGCACCGACCAGAAGCTTGACCAAAACGACTTACGCTGATGACAGTACGTTCCGTTGTGGTCTGCGCGGCCGATGGGGCTTGCGTCTCGGGGGCGGTGGTGCATGAGGTTGCGCGAGTTCCTACGTCGGTGTGGTGGGTCTTGGGGCGACGGTGGGGATCGATGGAAGTCGGCGCAGTGCCCGGATGGCTAGTACGGCGAGCGGTACGCCTACCGCTAGGACGGCGACAACCTCCACGGAAGCGATCGCGGCGAGTGTTGTGCGCTGCGCCTGGTAGTTGTAGTCGGGCAGGGTTGCGGTTCGCTGGGCGAGCGTGGTTACGGCGAGCAGGGTCAGCGCCAGTGACCATGGCAGTGTGCGAGACGGATGACGGGATACTCGAACGGTCAGGTGGATCACCATGGCGGAGGTGACCGCCGCGCAGGACAGGCCCGGCCAGTCCAGGAGCCTCAGCGCCGGTGTGGTCGCCTGAATGGTGAACAGCGGCACGGGGACGAGGAGGATGCCGATCGGCAGCGCGAGGAGCCACGGGCGGCGCGGCACAGGTGGGGCGCCGTGGTGGAAGGCCGCCATCGCGAGTAGCAGGAAGACGTCGATGAGCAGCATCGCCCAGGGCGACACGGACAGCGGTACGTCACCGGTAGCTTGTTCCACGGCGGTGGTGATGACCGGAGGCACGATGGCGAGCAGAGCGACCGCTTGGGCCACGCGCCGGTGTCCGAGGACAAGCGCGAGGTAGGCCGGTAACCAGGCGTAGCCGGCGAGATTCCACGCGGTGTGCCAGATGTTCGACGGCGGGCTGAGTGGCCATTCCGGTGCAGGAGCCGGCAACAAGGCGATCTTCCCGGAGAGCCACAGTGTGACGGCGATGCTGGCGGTGACCATGACGGCGTGGGCCAGCATCGCCATCAGGGTCGCCAGTCGCACGGCTTGTCCCCACGCGTACGAGCGGGGTGGCGCGTCAGCCCCGCCGAGACGCAAACGAACGGCGAGGGACACGATGCTGGCGACCTCGGACAGGCTCGGCCGGCCGTAGTCCGTGACATACGCGGTGGTCTCGGCGTCGCCGGTGTCCATGCTGTCCAGGAAGGCGGCGACGATGTCGTCTTCCCATTCCTGCCGGTAGGCGGCGGGCAGCAGCCGAAGAACGAACCGGTAGCGCTCCTCCAGCCGGCTCACGACGGCGTCCCCGTGATCGGGTTCCGCCGCTCGCGCAAGCGGGTCGAGGCGAGGCGCGCGTTGGCGGCCAGCCGTTGAGCCTCTGCGTCGAGGGCGTCGCGGCCTTGTTCGGTCAACCGGTAGTACCGGCGTAACCGTCCTTGCCATGCCTCTTCGCGGTCCAGTTCGACCAGGCCATCGCCGACGAGTCGGTCCAAGACCCCGTACAAGGAGCCGATCTTCAGCTGTACGCGGCCCCGCGACAGTTCCGCCACCTCCGCGACGATCCCGTAGCCGTGGCGCGGAGCGTCGAGCAGCGCGGTGAGGATGAAGAAGGCTGGTTCCGTCATCGCCCGAGAACTCATCCACCCAATATAGTGGATGGCAAGATATATTGCGTGCCGGAAACCGAGTTGGGCCGGGCGGGTTCACCGGGCCCCGGCACCCGCGGAGCCCACGACAAGAAGGAGTGATCATGGGCGACGGTGACGCGGCGGACGCCGCAGACCTGGGCGGGCCGGATTTCGCTCCTGCGATACCGGCGGTGGAGAGCAGCGTCGTCGGCGCCCCACCCACCAACGAGGCGACCATCGTCCTGGGTCCCGGATACAGCGGTCAGGTCCTACTGCCCCGCCCCGCAACGGGTTCGGCCGCTGCCTCCAGTCGCAAGCAGTGACCTTGGCGGCGGAGCTGGAGAGGATTCACGCGCATCGGTGGTTGGCGCCGGCCATGTCGGCCAGGGCTGATCGTGCCCCAGCACGGCCAGCAGGATTGTCGCGATCCTTCCGGCCCGCTCGCGGTTGACCAGCGCGCGAGCCTACCGACTCCATCGGCAACCGCACAGGAAGAGCACCAACCCAGTGACGCTTGCGCCGCGCCATGGTTCGAGCACGGCAGCCAATACGGCAGCCGCCGTTTGGGATCTAGGTCAGGGCCGGTGGATGTAGGGGCGGCCACCGCGTGATCGGAGCCGCGCTGTGAGCTGCGGCCGGGGTGCTCCGTCAGGGAGGACGCGTTCGTAGCAGACCGAGTTGTCGGAGCCCACATACGCGCCGAACAGAGGGATCTCGCGGTAGCCCTCGCGCTCATAGAAGCGCATCGCGTCCGGCTGGGCCGGGCCGGTCTCCAGCCGGATGGTCGTCCAACCGCGCTCCTGTGCGGCCTCCTCCAGCCCTCGGAGCAAGTCGGTCGCCACCCCCGAGCCGCGGCTCTTCGGTACCACGTACATCCGCTTCACCTCGACGGTGACCGGGTCGAGGCGGCGCAGCGCGGCGCAGCCGAGCGGTTGGCCGGTGGCTTCCTCGACCGCGACCAGGAACAGGTCGATGTTCTCGGCCGTCGGCGGCGTGCCGGGCTCATGGTCGTCGGTACCGTATCGGAGGTCGAGCTCGGCTTTCTGCGCCACACGTAACGCCTCGCCCACCGGGTCGGTCCACGGCCGCTGCGTGATGATCCAGGTCATGCCGCTCCTCACCAATACTCCGTAACAAGCGTTACGGTAACATTCGTTACGACCATGAAGAGGTGAGAGTCGTGACACTGCCTGCAGACCGAACGGCCCAGGGCGAGGCGCTGTCGCGCGCGGTCTGGGACGTGCTCGCGCAGCAGGGCCTGGAAAAGCTGACAGTGCGCGCGGTCGCCGCGGCGGCCGGCTGCACGACGGGTCTGGTTATGCACCGCTTCCCGAACCGTCGAGCGCTGCTGCTGCACGCCCGGCAACTGCTGCACGACACCACCCGGCAGCGGGTTGACGCACTCGAGGCCGCGGCCACCTCGCCGCGGGCAGCGCTGCACGCGGTCCTCCGCCAGGGCATGGCGACCGATCCGGAGACGACCAACTGGAGCATCGTCTGGTTGGGCTTCCTGGCTGCGGCGGTGGCGGACGCCGAATTAATCGGCATGCACCGCCGCAACAACCGAGCCTGGCGGCAACGGGTCGAGCGGCTGGTCGCCGCGGCCGCCCCGGACTGGCCGGTCGACCAGGTCGGCGCGATCGCCCTGGGGCTGATCGCAATGACCGAGGGGGTCGCGGCTCTCGCCGCCGCGGATCCCGCTGCCTACCCGGCGGATCAGCAGGAACGCATGCTCGACGCCGCCCTGGTGGCCTACGGCCTCGGCTGCCAAGGTAGCCGCCCTTCGTGATCAGAGCTGAAGTTCGAGGTTGAGGCGACCTGTGTTGTGGCATCGTCGGGCTCGGGCTTGATGCCGGCGTCGCCACTGTGACCATCGCAGACGATGGGCGAGTTGGGTGATCGGGCGGATGATGGGCGAATGGTTACCTGCCCTCGTCCGGGATCGACGGCGTCTTCGGCGACCAGACCGATGCCGCGACGAAGAACTTCCAGCGCGACAAGAGCCTCGCCGCGGACGGCTCCGCCGGCCGGAACAGCTGGACGAAGGCTGGCGACAAGCTTGTGCAGCAGGACAACCAGAACGGGTGGCTGTATGCGGTGTATCGCGGGGCAAGGGGTTCGAGGAGCCCGTACAGCTCGCACGAATTCGTGTTGCAGCGTTCGCCCGACGGGAACTACAGGTTCTACCCGCCCCAGGGCGGCGGCCCTTACTGGGCCGCCTACAACTCCCGCACCTGCTGACCTCGTTTAGCCACGGCAATCCGGACGTCGCCAGGCCCGCCGGCCCGGCGACGTCGGTCGCCGAGGTCCATCGACAGGTTCCGGGCCTGCTGGGTGACCCACTCCCCTGTCGGATGCGTGGTGCAACTGGCCGCGAAAGAACGTTGAGGTTCGCGTACTTGCGGCCCGCCCCATTGGGGCGGGCCGCAAGGGGTAAGGGTTAGTGAAGACCGAGGGCGCGAAGGATTGTTTGGGTGACGGAGTTACCGGCGGAATCGGTGCCGGTTACCCGGAGGGAGGCGAAGTGCGCCTTTTTCGGTGCGTCCAGGCGGTAGGCGCCTCGGTGGTCCTCGCGGAGGCGTTTCCAGGTGGCGCCGTCGTCGTAGGAGACCTCGACGGCGGGCGAGCGAGGGGTGCCGCCGCCGGCGACCGTTACCTCGGTCAGGCCGACTGAGACAGGGGCGCGTTGTTCGATGGTGACGCCGATCGTCGAGTCACGGCGCACGGATCCCGAGGCGTCCGGGTCAACGGCGTAGCGGATCTGCAGTAGCGGCAGCAGGTCCCGTTGGCCGGGCACCTTCGGGGCGGCGGACGTGAACGTCCATGCTGTCGTGGTCGAGGACGAGTAGGGGCTGACGGACGCGTCGCGCTGGTTCGCGACGACCAGGCGGTACTGCCGCGGCTCGGCGGTGGGGGCCGTCGGGTACATGATGAGCCCGTTGCTGGACGTGCCCAGCTGGGTGTCGCCCTGGTAGAGGGTCACGGTCTGACTTGCGTGCTGACGGTCCGAGATCGCGCCGGTGTGGTCGGCGTTGCCGTACCCCGGCACGTCGATCCGCATCTCGTTTTCCGTACGCGCCGGGCCGAGGTAGTTGTTGTTGAGGTAGGGCCGCTGGATGGGCGTGAACCACTTGTCGTCCGACACGGTGCCGGCCTTGTACGTCCGGCGGACGCCCCACTGGCCCAGGAGGCCGTCGTAGACCTCGTGGCCCCACCGGTTCGCACCGTCGGTGCTGACCCAGTCCGTGCGGCGGCCGTTGGCGGCCATGGCGACGTAGTTCCCGATACCCCATTCCGAGTACGCCGGGAAGTCGTACCGCCACTCCTCGCCCGCACCAGCGGGGACGGCGCCGGCGAACGTCTGGTCGATGCGCGCGAGGTTCTTGTTCGAAGCGCGGACGACCATGCTCTTGGGCAACTCGTTGTCCCAGGTGTGCATGAGGTCGTAGACGTAGGCCGGCGCTGGGTGCGACTCCGTGCGCAGCGCGTTGCGCTGCCGGGCCTGGGCGATCAGCTTCTCGCCCTCGTCGGAGCTGAGGAGCCCGACATCGACGGGGCTCGGCTGCCCGGAGTCCGTCCCGAAGTAGAGGCTCTGGCGTCCGGGCCGGTCGTTGGCCACCAGCAGCAGCTTGGCGCCCGCGTCAGCCGCCGCCTTGGCGAGCGCGGACGGGGTCGCCGACGCGGACCGCCGGATGACCACCGCCTTGCCCTTCGCGCCAAGGCCGGCGTAGTCCGAGGGCGCCCCGGCACCCGCGAAGACCAACGGCAGGGTCCGGGTTCCGTCGGGCAGTGCGGTGACGCCCCGCTGCCGGAGGACGTCGGTGTAGTCGGTCCCCCGGGCGGACACCGTCAGCGCCGGTTGTTCCTTGCGCCAGCGCGCACCGACGATGAAGTCGCCGTGCGTCACCTTGCCTTGCGGCTGGATCCACAGGCTGTCGACGCTTTCGTTCGCGAGAACGAAGTCGTGCCAGCGGCCGTCCTCGTGGAGCATCCGCGAGTACTCGAGCCGCAGGTAGGTGGGGACGCCGGGCTGGGGGGTGGTCTCGTCGACCAGCCGGACGCGGCCGGCGTCCAGCGTGATCGTGCGGTCCCGGGTTAGCGTGAAGTCGGGATCGCCGAGCAGCGCCAGTCCCTGTGAGTTCGGGCCGTGGACCCCGGACACGGCCAGGTAGCCGAGCGCCGAGTACTGGTCCTCCGGTGCGTAGAAGCTCGCCGTGCCGTCGACCGGCACCGGTATCGGGTTTGGATCGCCCGCCCGGAGCACGATGACGAACGCCGACGCGGGTTTGCCCGCGGCGTCCTTGACGTTGATGGTCAGCAGGTGCGCCGGCGAGCCGACCGAGACCGCGGTGTGCGCGGCGAGCGCGCCGTTCGGTTCGGTGGCCAGGATCTGGGCGCTGAAGCCGTTGGACCCGCCGGGCGCGGCCGACGGATCGATGGTCACGGTGACCGTAACGGTGCCGTGGGCGGGCACGGTGACCCGGTCGTCCGAGAGCCGGAACATTCCCTCGGGTACGCCGGAGGCCGCGACCGACAGTGCGAGCGTCGTCGGCGTGCCACCGAGGTTGGTGTAGGTCACCGGGCGGCGGACCGGGCCGGCTTCGTTCTGCCCGGCGGAGGCGGTGGCCGATGCGAAGATCCCGGCACGGGCGGCGGTTGCCACGTCCACGCGGCCGCTGCCGGCCTGGAACGCGGTGTAGTCGGGAGTCTGCTTGGCGGTGCTGGTCAGCAGGTCCTTCAGTTGGGCGCCGGTGAGTTCGGGGTGCTTTGCGGCGAGCAGCGCGGCAGCGCCGACCACGTGCGGCGTGGCCATCGACGTGCCGCTCATCGTTTGGTAATAGCCCTCCCCTTCGGCGGTGTACTGCGATCGTGCGGCCAGGATGCCGACGCCGGGGGCGGTGATCTCCGGCTTGAGCGCGCCGTCGCCGACCCGGGGACCCTGGCTCGAGAAATCGGCGAGGTGGTCACCGCTGTCCACGGCGCCCACGGTGAGGGCGGCGTCGGCTGCCCCTGGCGAGCTGACCGTACCGGGGCCGGAGGTGTTGCCCGCCGCGATCACGAACAGCGCGCCGGTCTGCGCGCTGAGCCGGTTCACGGCCTGCGACAACGGATCCGTACCGTCGGAAGGCTCCTGCGTACCCAGGCTCATGTTGATGATCTTGGCGTGCTGCTCGACCGCCGCCCACTCCATGCCGGCGAGGACCTGGGAGTCGCTGCCGGAGCCGGAGTTCGCCAGCACCTTTCCGATGTGCAGGCGAGCGCCGGGGGCGACACCCTTTTCGGCGCCGCCGGATGCGAGGCCCGTGCCGGCGATGGTGGAAGCGACGTGGGTGCCATGGCCGAGCACGTCACGGGTGTCCTCGCCGGCGATGAAGCTGCGGGTCTCGACGATGCGTCCCGCCAGATCGGGGTGGCCTTCGTCAACACCCGTGTCGAGGACCGCGACGTCGACGCCCTGCCCGGTGTCGCCGCCGGCCCAGACCTCCGGCGTGCCGATCTGCGCGACCGATTCGGACAGGTCCGCGTGCACCTTGCCGTCGAGCCAGATCTGCTTGATGCCGTTCGCGAAAGCCGGGGTCGCCTCACCCGCCGCGAAGGACGACGGCGTGCCCGCCGTCACCGCAGCCCAGAAATCGCGCGCCTGCACGCGGTTCTCGGTGATGGCGGCACCGTCGACGCTCGTGAGTGGACGGACCAGCGCCGATCCCCGGGGCGCGGCGTTCGCGCGGAACCCCGCCGGCTGGGTGGCGTAGGAGACGATCAGGGGCAGGTCGGCGCGGTGAGCGTCGTCGTAGCCGTCGGCGATCAGGTCCGTGACGTTGAAGAGCCGCCGGTCGAGCACGCCTTTGCCGAGGTAGGTGAGCGCCGAGGACGGAAAGACGTACACGTCTCCCGCCGACTCCAAGATCCTCGCGTCGGCGGGTCCGCCGTCCGGTCCGTTGACCGAGATCGTCCCTCCGCTGTCACCGGCGTCACCGGTCGCGTTCACCGTGACGACATCACCGGTGATCAGGGTGACAGTGTGGGTCTGCGGGGCGGTGCGCCCCGAAGATTTGCCGGGAGCGGCCGACGCTGAACCGGCGACCACGATCGAGCTGAGCGACAACGCGAGGCATGCGGCCGCCGCGATGGCCCGACGCGTGCGTGATGTTCTCAACGATGGGGTTCCTTCCTGCGCGGGCGCAGCTCAACGGGCGCCACTGAGGCCGAACGGTGCCAGCCGTCGATCAAGGCCGCAACAGCCCCTCGTGGCTGCTTACTGCCAGCTGGCAGAATCTCGACAATGAAGCTCGCAGTCCTGGGGTTGTCCGCAGACGAGGAGCGGGTCTACGAAGCGCTGGTCGCCCTGCCCGGGTCGACGGTCGTCGCGCTCGCCGACCACTTGTCGACCCCGGCGGGCCCGTTGCAGCGGACCCTTGCCGCCCTCAACGCGAAGCACCTGGTGGCCGGTAGTGGGAACCCGGCGCGGTACCTGGCCGCTCCCCCTGACATCGCGATCAACCAGCTCGTGCAGCTGCGGGAGCGCGAACTGAGCGCGGCGCGCGCGAAGGTGCACTCGCTCTCGGAGATTCACCGCAGCGCACACCGGACGAGCCCCGAACTCGTGATCGAGCAGCTGACCGACCGGGAAACGATCGCCGCAGCCGTCGCCCACCTGGAATCCGAGGCGCACCAGCAGGTCCGGGTGTTCGACACGCCGCCCTACTACGAGGTGCCCGGGGGCGCAGGCGCCGCCAGGAACACCCAGGCGCAGATCGCCCGCCACCAGAACGACGGCGTGGCGCACCGCGTGATCTACAGCCTGGACGCGGTGACCTGGCCCCAGAAGCTGGAAACGGACATCCTGCCCGCCGTACGCGGCGGCGAAGAAGCCCGGACCCGGCGGACCCTGCCCATCAAGCTGATCATCCGCGACGACCAGGACGCCCTCATCCCGTTCGACCTCAGCCGGAGCGGCCTGCAGGTCGCCTACCTCGTCCGGCGCTCCCCGCTGCTCACCGCCCTCGAAGCTCTGTTCGAGGGCGAATGGGCCCAGGCTGCCCCGCTCGATGCGTCCGCGGTGACGCCTAGTGCTTTTGGTGGCCTCACTCGGCCGGACGAGGAAACCCGGTCACTGCTCACGATGATGATGGCGGGGTTGACCGACACGGCGATCGCGCGCGTGAACGGCTGGAGCACCCGAACGACGTACCGCCGGCTCCAGCGCGTGATGACCGAGCTCGGAGCGTCGAGCCGGTTCCAGGCAGGCTGCCTGGCGGAACGCCGCGGCTGGCTGTGAGCGGGCGACCTGGTGCGGCGACGAGCTGGGCGCACCCGGCGAACCTCGCCCTGCTTCTCGTTCCGCTACCGCCATCGACCGTTCGGCATCTTCCAGCGCCACCCCTGCTCGCGCCTCAACCATGAGAGAGGAGGTGAGCGGAATTCGGGTTCAATGGCGTGGATCGGTCTTGCGGTGACTCCGGCCCGCCGGCGTGTCGGCGCCACCGAGGGGCTGCGTCCGCCGCTCACGCCGATGCTGGCGAAGGCCGTCGACGCTGTCCCTGAGGCATCGGATCTGGCCTACGAGCCGAAGTGGGACGGCTGGCGGGCACTGGCCTTCCGCCGGCCCGACGGCGTTTACCTGCAGTCCCGGGCCGGCCGGGACGTCACCACCTACTTCCCCGACATCACCCGAGCCGTCACCGAAGCCGTCGAGCCGGGTGCTGTCCTGGACGGTGAGCTGGTGGTGTGGGAAGGCGAGCGAACCAACTTCGCCCACCTGCAGCGACGAGTCACCGCCGGCGCGCAGCTGCCCGACATCGCCCGACGCCACCCCGCGCACTACGTGGTCTTCGACCTGCTCAGCGCCCCACCGGGCCGACCACTGCTGGACCGGCCCCTGCACGAGCGACGTGCCCTGCTCACACAGGTGCTCGCCGACGCACCCGCCCACCTCACCCTGTCCCCACAGACCACCGACCCCGACCAGGCCGCCGAATGGATGACCACCTGGACCGCCGCAGGCATCGAGGGCATCGTGATCAAACGCCTCGACGGGCGCTACGAACCGGGTCGCCGTGGCTGGCAGAAAGTCCGGGCCTACCGCACCACCGAAGCGATCATCGGCGGCGCCACCCCCAGCATCAACAACCCTGAGACCCTCCTGCTGGGCCGCTGCGACCAGCACGGACGACTGCGCTACACCGGCCGAACCACCCCCCTGCGACCGGTACAGCGCGCCGAACTGGCCGCCCTGCTCACGCCCGTCGGCCCGGAGGGGTCACACCCGTGGCCGCAGCCTCTCCCCGCCTCGTGGACGGGGCAACTCGACCGGCCCCAACCCCTTCCGTACAGCCCCGTGATCCCCACCATCGTCGCGGAAATCGACGTCGACACCGCCTACGAACATCACCGATGGCGACACCACGTTCGTTACCTGCGGTTACGGGCGGACATGTCAGCGTCTGAGGTGCCGTTGTTGATCGAGTGATCTAGAGCTGAACGTCAGGCGTTCGCTGGCCCGTGTTTCCTCGCTGCCAGTCGACCTTGCCCGGCCGCCCAAAACCTCGTGCGGGTGGCAGTGTGCTCGGGGTGCGTGGCCGCATAGAGGACGAACCGGGCTCCAGCGTGGACGTGACGTGGCCGATCTGATCCTGCAATCTTCCGATCGCGCTGTCCACAGTTCGCGGCGGCGCAGGCTGCGCAGCTTCGTCGGTCATGTGCCCCGTAGTGATCGACTCACCCGCCCACGGCAGTCAACCCCCCACACACAGCGTCGAGAGAGATCCGGGCCACGATCGCCGTTATGTCAGCGAGGGGCCGCGTCACCGCCGGTACTGCGCCAATGGGGACGGCCACAACTTCCAGCGAAAATCATCGCTAAAGAGTTGATCTAGGCGAGAAGCTGCGGCAGGCCGTGTCTACCATGACCTCACATACGGCTGGAGCTGACCGAAGTGATCACGCGCCTCAGGTAAGCCCCACCTGGTGGCTCAGGATGGCGAGGAGCAGACCGGCGAGGGCTCCGATGACGAGCATCCAACGCTCGCGCCGGATGCTCTGCCGCCTCTCGGCATCAGCTCGCTCGGTGGTCTCCTGGTCTCGTTTCAAAATTACGTCGGTGCTGCTGAGCGCCGTTTCGGTCAGCCGCACAAGACGATCCAGGGTGATTCTGAGGCCCGGGGGCACCCCTTCGGAACGCGCTGCGTCGTCGGTCTCTCGCAGGCTCTTCAGGATGCTGCCGAGTTCCGCTCGCTGGCGGTTCAGCTCCGTCGTCTCCCGGTGGAGGTGGTCCCGTTCCGACAGGTGGGGGTCGAGGTTCTCCCGCTCGACCAGGGCGTCAACGGCGGCCCGGAAGGCTCTGCGTCGCGTCGAGCGGGCCCAGAACAATACGCCGAAGGACCCCAGCCAGCCCACGCCCCACAGCAGCGTAGGCAGGTCGCCGTCTTCGACGGGGAGATACGAATAATGGTCCGGAAGGATCGTCGTAGCCGTGCTGATCACCCAGCCGTGGAAGGCCACGGACGCGATACTGACTGGCACTGTCGCCAGCACGGCTAGGCGGATCAGCGGCCGGCCGGGTTTGCCGCCCTCCTTCCACCACCAAGGGTGGGTCGGAACGTCCCCGACGCTCAGCGCGTCATGTATCCGTACCTGCCCCAGGAGACTTCTGTCCTCACGAACCGAATGCTCCCGTCCGAGATAGGCGTAGGGCAAGGCCCAGTAAACAACCACCGCCAACACGCCGGTCACTACCGACGCGGCACGTCCGGAGAGAGTCAGACGTGCCAGCAACAGCAGAATCAGCGAGCAGAGTTCGGCCAGGAACACCACAGCGAGAGGGTCGGTCCAGGAGTCCATGATGACCCGTCCCCGCTCGTCGCGTCGGGTCCTCGATCGGGAGCGGTAATCGTCCGGTGACCACATACCAGACAGCATGTAACACCCGGTCGACCAGCGGCCCGGCTGGCGCCGGTGTGCGCACCAGTCCCGCTGACGCCCGCGGACTTGGCTGCTCGCTTGGCTGCTCCTCGCCACTGCCGGCAGCAAGGCTCCCCGGGGCGATCACTCGGCGGCAACGCGGCCGGTGGAACAGCGAATCTGTTCGCCACCTGGCCGCCAAAGGCAGACGTAAGCAGGAACTGGCCCCGTCCGGCGCCGTCCGCGAGCCAAATCGGCCAAGGGGTAGATTGGCGCCGATGAGCGGTCTGTTGCGTCAGGAGTTGCGCGGGTTGACCCGCAGTCGGGCGCTGTGGCTCCTGCCGCCCCTGGTCGCGCTCGCCGGCCTCGGCAGTCTTTCGTTCAACGCCGACGCCTACATGTTCTACGTCTACTACGACCCGCAGACTCTAGAAGAACAGCTTGACGCGTATCACTTCGACGTCAAGGCAATCTACACCTCGGGCCTCGGCTGGGCTCAACTGGCCGCGCTGGCGGCCGGGGCGTTCCTGGTGCTACGTGATCCATGGCTGACCGGCCGCCCGGCCCTGGAATCGTCGCCGGCCCCGCTCCCCCCGCCGCCCCGTCCGGGCCCGTACCTGGTGGTGAAGGCGGGCGTGGCCGCGCTGTTCGGTGTGCTCCTCGCCGTGGCCGACCTCGCCGCAGTGCTGCCGCTGGCGCCCAGAGTGGTCGCCGACCACTGGGTTCGGCGCGAGCTGGCCCCGAAGGACATCTTCTTACCAGTGCAGATCTTGGCCGAGGAGTCGGTGTGGCCGGTGGTGCTTCGTGCGGCGGCCGGTGTCCCGCTGTTCGCGATCGTTGGGATCGGCCTGGCCGCGCTACTCAACCGCTGGTGGGCGGTTACGGTGGCCGTCGTCGTTGCAATCTGCGGGTCGCTGTACATGACCGCTGACCCGTTCTTCGGCGCCCTGACTGCTCCGAGCCGACCGGCCCTCGCCGCGACCATGCTTCCTAGCCTGGAAGCAGCCGCGATCGTCTTCCTGCTCGGCTACGGCGCGGCGCGGTGGCGACTGGCCCGGGCGCCCGCAGTCCGGCTGACCGGCGCGCAAGCTTGAGGCTTCGGCCGCATACTGGCCAGAGACGGCCCGACGCTTGGCCACGGACACTCTCTTACAAAGCGTCTTGGGCAAGAGTCGCAGAGTCCGCTGACGTCCGTTGGCTCCGGCCCGTAGGCGAAATCAGTACGAGGCTATCCGCCCTAGTCGAGATGAGGATCTTGGCTGCGACCCAGGAAGCCCCGCCCGTCGGACCCGAGCGCATGTCCACGGTCACGGCACCATGTCCACCACCGACCGAAACGGTCCCACTGCGCTGCCGCATGCAGACCCGCTTCTCACCATGCCGATGTGGCGGGGCGGTGGCCTCGCCCGCTCAGTGGCGACACGTCACGGCTCGGCTCACCGGCACAGCGGCGGGATGCCTGGTCAGGTGGCCTTGACGAACGCCTCGGTGACGAGGGGATAGAGCTTGGCCACCATCGCCTGGGACTTCTTGAGGTCCCCGTCGCCGTCGGAGGCGTCCAGGTTGAGCACGTAGGAACCGCGCGCCATCATGATCGTGCACTGGCTTACAGGGCCGTCGTCCGTCTGCTGGCGCTCGCAGAAGGTCACCACGTCCGGATTCGCGGGTACCCCGGCCGGGGTCCATGGCACGATCGTCGCGGTCCGGCCTTCGCCAGTCCGATACGACCGGCACGTCTTCAACACCGTTCGCAGCTCGCCGATCAGCTTGCGGCCGGGCACGGTCAGGTAGCCGACGACGTGCTGGCGGATCCAGATCGGCGACTTCACCCAGCGGCGTTCGCGTCCAGCGGAGGCGAGTCGATCCGACGGCAGGATGTCGCGACAGAGCGAACGCAGCCGCCAGTCGTCGGAGTTCTCGCTGGTGTGCTCCGTCGTCTCCTGGCGAAACGTCGACAGGTCGACGAGCGCGAGCTGCGCCTGCCGGCCCGCCTCCTCCTTGTTCTTCGGCGCGGGTCGAGGCGGTGGTGGCGCCGGCTTGGCCGTCGGCGAAGCGGGGGCCGCCGCCGCCTGCCACTGCGCCTCGGCCGGTTCCGCGGCGCCACAGGCTGTGAGCCCGCCTACGACCAGCAGCGACAGAATGATCGGCACAACAGGGCGACGCATCGCTGGGCGTTTCCTTCCGTAGGTGGACCGGGCCCGCCCGGGGCCCCCAGTCCACCTGCGTCGCCGCGCCTCGCCGCGTTACGTCAGGCCGGCAGGTAGTCGAAGGTGTCCGGGGCGGCGCCGGGCCGACCGCGGTCCGACGTCGACGCCAAGGCGTAATCTTCGCGGCGCATGCCCCGCAGGTACTGCCGTTTTGCGGGGCCTCGTCCAACACCGGCGAACCGGATCAGGCGTACCGGGCGCCGTGGCGCTCCATCCGCGCCCGCACCTCCTCGGCGTGCTCGGCGGCGATCTCCATGTCGGCGCCTGCCGAGCGCAGCAGCTCGGCAGCAGCCGAATCGGCGCGGCGAGGCAGGGGACCGGGCCGAGACGGCACCCAATCCGCGTCAGTCCGCTAGTTGCGGCGTGACCTCCCCGGCCGCCTCCGCCGCACGAACACGATCCCCCCGATCGAGCTACCCGCGATCGTGGCGATCGTCGGGATCGCTAGTGAGGCGGTGCTGCCCTCTCCGCCCGACTGGATGCCGAGCAGCCTGGGGTCGCGAGTGACCGCGTGCACTGCGGCGAGGGCGTCGGCGCGGGGCTTCCCCCGGTCGGTGCCGTGACCACCGGGCGGCGACGCCGGACAGCTCCGCGAGCACCAGCCGGTCCCGGGCGGGCAGTGACGGCACATGCACGATCCAACGACCGTACCTACCCTGCCGGAGCCGAGGTGGCGAGCCTCGGCGCGCCGCTCAGCTCGTGATCGGCGCGCAGCCGGTACGCGCAGGGCCAGTACGCCTGACAGTCGCGGCACCGCCGAGCATCGTCATCGCACTGACGATGTCTGCCGGCGATTGCCAGCCAGTTCTCCATACCCGAATCCATGGGCTACACCTACCCGGGATGCAGCCAGGGCCAACCCTTCCGTGGCCAGGTGCTCACCCCGGACGGGTTCATTTGGCCAGGACAACAACCAGCGTGGCAAGGGCACCGAGCAGCAGGGTGACTCCGCCGAACATGACGTACGGCCACCGCTCACCGGAGCGCTGCGGCTGCGGCCGAAGAGGCTGGGTCGGCAGGTTCCATGCCGGAGGTGCCGCCACCCCGTCCGGTCGGGCCAGCGCGGCTTATTTGCGGATTAAATCCGCCATAAGCGGCGCTCGAGGGTCAGTGGGCGCCGATACTCTTCACCGCGCGGAAGGTCGGGGTCCGAAGGACTGCGCTCCCGAGCCGCTCGAGGCAGTCGACCGCCAAGGGCAACGACCCCGGTCCTTCCGTCCAAACGTCAGCCGCCGGCGTTTCAGCGGATCCGTTTCTCGGCGTACCCATACATCGGCGCGTACATCCGTTGGCGCAACTACCGCGCCCAACCGAAATCCGGATTCGCCATCAACTCCAAGCTCCGCCACCCGGACTACCCGTTCAAGGCTGCATGATGAGGCGCTAGCCGGACTGCCGCGCCAAGTTGTCGGCGGTGCGCTGTCGCTCTCCGGTGGGCTGTCCGGGGACCCGGGCGAACCGCGTCCAGGCGGAGATCACCTGTACGGCGGCGTGCCACGGAACCGGGTCGGCGACCTCGGAGGGCTCGGCGGGCCGGATCACCGTCACGCCCCAGTGCCGCAGCCGCTCCAGGCTCTCCAGGAAGGCGGGGTGCCGGGCGAGCGCCGGATCCGGGGCCGGCACGGCGACGACCGGCAGGCCGACGGCGATCGCCTCGTTGAGCATCCGCAGGCCCAGGTTGTCGTTGAGGCCGTACGCCCACTTGTTCACCAGGTCGAAGCTGGCCGGCACGACGGCGAAGGCGTCGGCCGGCGGCAGGGGATGGAGCGTATCCGGCTGGTCGTCCTCGCGTACCGGATGGTGGGTGAGATCGGCGAGTCCGTCCCGGTCGATCGAGTCGACCGCGTCCGGGGTGGCGATGAGGTGGACCTTCCACCTCAACTCCTGGCAGGCCGTGATGAACGGTCCGAGCTCGACAGCGGGCTCGGCGTGGCAAACGACGAGGTGCAGAACAGGCGATCGTAACTTCCCGGGCATGGCGCTCCTATCGGCCTGAGAGGTCCCCGGCGCCAGTCGTGGCGAGAGCCGGCTGCGCGCCGGGACGTCGATCGCCCGCGTCACCGGCGATCTCGCCGATCGAGTGGCTCCGGATGTCCGTGTGGATCCCGAGGCCGAGAGTATCGAGCCGGCTGCGAACGCGAGCCGTTATCCAGTGAACTGGCTGGATGGATGTGGCGCCGCTCCATCGGAGGAGCTGACCGAGCGGTCGGCCGGGCGTCCTCAAGTGGAGGATTCGGCGGCGCGCCGCCGGGAATCAGGTCGCGGACCAGGGCGTGCAGGCGGGTGAGGACGCGAACGCGTTCACCGGCCAGGTCGTCACGGCGTTCGGCCAGGAGCCGCAGGTGTTGGTGTGGTCCTCGGCGACCACCGCGCGCAACCGCTTGTGGCGCATCGCGGCGTGCGCGACGCTGGCGGCGTCGGCGGGATCGCTCTGGCGGGCACCGCCGATGTCCAGCAGCCGGGGCGCGAGCGGCGAGCGTGGCCGGTACGTCGACGACGTCTTCGCCGCCACCGACGACCAGCCAGGCTCGGGCGAACCTGAGCCTGGCTGGCCAGGCCACGTGCGGCTAGACGCCGCCGGACCCTGCCCCGGGCAGCGTCCGCACGACGGTCAGCGTCACATCGCCGTCCTGGTAGGACACCCTGAACAGGTGGTGGCCCGCGTTCAGGATCCGCCGTCCCGGCAGGGAATGGAAGTTGCCCTGGATCGAGTCGCCGCTCATGATCGTCAGTACCGTGCCCGGAGTGAGGGACGCGCGAATGTCCAGGGTGAGTTCGCCGTCCAGCACCAGGTCACCCGCGGCCCGCACCCTCGTGTAGTCGTGGTCGCCGGAGATGGTGATGGCGAGGCGCCCCGCTCGGCTGACGGTCACGTCGCCGCCGACGTTCAGGACGTTGCCGGGCGCGACGTCGGTGAGGGTGATGGACGCCGCGGACGCCGCTTCCCCGGACGACAGACCGGGCTGCAGCACGCCGCTGTCGACGTCGATGCTGCCTGCCACGAAACCGGTGCCGCCGAGCGTGCCGCCCTTGACGTGGATCGAGCTTGCGTGCGAGCCGGTGATCGAAAGCTTACCGCCTTCAACCGTCGTGCCGCCTTCGTAGGTGTCGTCGCCCGTCATGATCAGCGTCCCGGTGCCTTGCTTGGTCAGAGAAGCCGTGTAAAGATGGTTGTCGATGTTGTTCTGAATGTAGGCCGCCCGCTCGTCCATCCATTCCTTGCGCCACTTGACGGCGTCCTCATAGGTGATCTTGTCGTACAACTCGGGATGGCCGTTAGTGATAGCTTGGATGTAAGGATCAGCCAAAATGCCCTGAAGCATGAAGGCCTGTTCGTTAAGCGTGCCGTCCGGGTTCAGCACGTTGGGGCTGAATTCACCGGCGTAGGCAATGCCTTGCTCCTTGTAGCCCGCCAGCCACTCCAGATCTTCCCGTTCCCTTTCCTTGATCGCGATCTGGCTGATGTCGTTCGACCAGACGTCCAGGGGCGCCTTATCCATGTTGTAGGTCATGGGGCTCAGGAGCTGGCCGGGGCCGTACATGCCCTTGGCCAGATCGGGAATCCCCCAGCCCCAGCGTTCGTCCGGAAGACCGTCGGGAGCGGTCCAGGCGATGGACGCCCCGGAGGGGGAGGTTTGCCCGGTGCCGAGGAATCTCACGCCGTCGGACATCTTGTTCTTCGCCGTGGTGAACATCAGCTCACGCACCTGCTTGGCGTCCATGTTCGGATAGCGGGAGAGCAGAACTCCCATCACCGCTGTCGCAACGGGCGTTGCCGGTGACGTGCCGCTTGAGTTTGAATAGTTAGTGTCACCACCGCTGTTCGTGGTCCGAACGCTGTTTGATGGGGTAGACACGGTCCACCATTTGGCGAGCCCCGCCTCGTTGTACCCGAACTGCTTTGTGTATTCGGGACTGGCCGCAGTGGGCGGTTGCACCCCGCCGACGGATACCCACTGCTTTTCCGCCAAGGGATTGAAGAACGGATACGCGGGACGAAAATACGGGTTGCTCCAGTCGTTGTTGCCGGCCGACCTTACGTTGACGGTACCGCTGCCCTTGATAGCGTCCCAGATGGCATCCATGAAGGAGCGTCCGGGGTAGTTCGGATTGTATTGAATGCCGCCTTCCGAATAACTTTTCCTGAAGAGGAGATACTGGTACTCCAGATCCTTCAGGTACTCGTTGGGGATAATGGTCGCCATTGCCGTGGCGCTGGCGCTGTCTTTACCACGCAGTTGGTAAGCGTTGGCGAGGTTGCCATTGACTCCAAGGTCGTTTCCTGAGCCGTCAAAGCGGGTTCTGTCAATAGTCTGGACATAAGAGCCCCAACTGCTGTTGATGACCTGGGCGCCCGCGTCAACCAGGGCCTTATTGGCTGTACGCCAGTACACGTAATCGTGGAAGGGGCCGTGGGACTGAGTATCGGAACCGCCGGTCCTGGCGACATACATCTTCGATCCAAAGACGATGCCGTGCTGGTCTTTACCATCGCGGATGCCGGAGGTAACCCCAAGCATGCCGGTTCCGTGCCCGTAGTCACTTGTTCTCGCCTGATCACCGGCCACAGTGAACGGCGCGCCCGCAGTAAACGGGTTCGACGGGGTCGCGCCACGATACCCGAAGCCGGACGTGCCGTAGACACCCTCCGCTCTCACCGATGCGATCAGCCCGGTCTGAAATGCTTCGTGTGTAGCCCTGTAGCCCGAATCCATCATGCCCAGCGTGACGCCCTGCCCGCGGTACCCTAGGGCGTAGGCGGTGGACGCGTTTACCGCGACGAGCTGCCATGGGGAATTGACCGCTGTGCCAGGAGTTGAAGGATCGTGGCCGGTATAATAGCCGTATTCTGGCGTTTCCCAACTGGCTTTAGCGGCATCTAGTTCCCCAGGACTCGTGGCGACAAATCCGGGGTCTCCCGGGTACGCCGGCCCGCCGCCCGTATGGCCAGGGGTCGATGTCGGACCGGTCTTGGACGATGCCGAGGCGAACCCGGCCGGAAAAAACGCGATGCCTACTCCGGCAGCGAGGGTGCCTCCCAGTCGCCGCAGGAACTGTCGCCGACTCGTGGACCTCATGCTCATCTCCGGCTCCTTTTCGATGGGTCGATATCTCCAACGGACCGGGGCGGCCTGTTGCGTCCCAGCCCCATGATCTGCACGCGCTGGTCGAGACAAAATAAGGAAACCCTGCCACGTCAGAACGGCGAACTGGAATCTCCCACGCGTGGCCTCTCTATGTGATCACCAATTAGACTGCGGCAGAAGTGCCTCGTCAAGAGGGCAACATCTATCCACCAGACGCGGTTTGAGCGACGATTTGCATCGAGGCACGTAACTGTCATGGACCCCGGCCATGGGCTCCTCGCAGGGCCGGATGAGTGACGGTCCTGGTCGAGACCCGGTCGGTGTTGAGCTGGGGTTTCATGCGGTGGCTTGGTGCTCGTTGGGGAGTGGGACGGTGCGGTCGTCGGCCGGCTGCTGCGCACCCCACGCGTGCGCCGTACCCTCGACCGGCTCACCGGCGCCGTCCTCATCGACCTCGGCGTCCGCTCCGCGGTGACCTGACCCGAGACAGCAGGCGGCCCGTCGACGCCTTCTGAGCTCGGGAAGGCCTGGCGCGGAACCTGCCCCACGTACCCCACCTCTTCGGCGCGTTCGGTGAGGACTACCGCCCGAGAGTCAACGGGCCCAGCAGAGGATTGACAGTTCACGCTGTGACAGCTGAGGATTGCCTCAGTCCACCAACTGTCACCGGAGAGCCTCCGTCACCATCGGTCGACGCCCCGCAATTCGGCGATGCGGGTCCTGTCGAGGCGACGGAGCCGGACGACGTCACCTTCCCTTTCTCAGCGTGTCGCGCGCTCGGTTGCCGCAACGACCGCACGCGACCCAACGGATGGAGCCGCGTACCCCGGGCGTGCCCCTCGGCCATCTCCTACGGCCATCAGGCCGAGTAGCCAGAAGGGCAGACATCACCATGCCGAAATCCCTACCCGCGCGGTGGCGACGCCGCCTCCCGGTCCCGGCGGCGCTGGCCGCCGCCATGGCCGTCGTGCTGCTGGTCAGTCCGGCCTCGGCGACCGCGCCGGACGCCGCCGCACCGGCCGATTCCGGCCCGGTCGCCGGCGAGCCGGCGAACGTCGTGGAGGTGCTGCTCGCCGGCACCGCGGAGCTGGACGCGCTGGTCGCCACCGGAGTGGACCTCGACCACCATGTCGAACGCGCGGAGAACGGCGTGGTCGCGCACGCGGTGCTCACGCCGAGCGAAGCCGCCCGGCTGACCGCGGCCGGCTTCACCCTCGGCGACGTGCTGCATCGCCCCGAGGACGCCCGGGCCCGCGTCGAGGAGCGCGAGTCGACCATCGCCGCGCACCTCGCCGAGAACCGGGAGTTCGCCGCCGCCGCGGCCGACCCGACCGCTCCGGACGTCTCCGACGTCAAGATCATCCGCGCGGACTACTACACCTCCGGGACCAGCCAGGTCCTCTCCGTCGAGGCGAAGTGGGCGCAGGGCCAGACGGCCAGCAACACGCTCACCGTCGAGCGGGACAGTGGGCCGGGTACCGCGATCGGCTCCGGCGGCACGCAGACCATCTCCCGCTTCGTCGACGCCGGCGTCTACCTCTACCACCGTGGCGCCTCGGCGGTGACCAGCCGGCCGGACCGTATCCGGATCACCAGCCCCACCGGGGACGTGGCCGAGGTCAAGGTGCAGGAGTGGCTGCCCACCCCGGAGACCAGCCCGGAGGGACCGGGCTACCAGAAGGACTTCGTCACCAGCTACCTCACCCCGACCGAGCTGTACGCGCGGATCCACCAGCTCGCCGCCGAGTTCCCCAACCTGGCCGAGATCGTCGAGCTGCCGTACAAGACAAACGGCTACCGGCGGCACGCCCAGGCCGTCCTCGGCAGCGCCAACGCCAGCCGGGTCGCGGTGGACTCCCTGGCCTGGGGACACCAGGGTGGCAACGACATCTCGGTGGAGCTGGTGAACCCGGGCGCCGACAACGCGGCGCTGGCGGTGACCGTGAGCGGCAAGGCCATCCGGGTGGCCCTCGGTACCGACGGCGCGGGCGCGGTGACCAGCACCGCCGCCGAGGTCGTCGCGGCGCTCAACGCCGCGGCCGGGTCGCTGGTCAAGGCGTACACCTATCGCGGCAGCCCGGGCAACGGCGTGGTCGCGCCGGCGGCGCGGACCGCGCTCACCGACGACCTGAGTGCGCCGGCCTCCGTCTCCCGCGATCCGCAGCCGGTGTACGCGATCCGGATCGGCAAGGTTCGGGACGGTTCGAAGCCCGGGGTGCTCGCCTACGCCCAGGAGCACGCGCGGGAGTGGGTGCCGCCGCTGGTCGCCGTCGAAACCGCCGAGCGGTTGCTGCGCAACTACGCACACGACGGGCAGACCAAGCAGCTGCTGAACAACCTGGACATCTGGATCGCCCCGTCGGTCAATCCGGACGGCGGCCACTACTCCTTCTACGACTTCAACTCGCAGCGCAAGAACATGACCAACCACTGCCCGTCGACCGGGGCCGCGGACTTCCTCGGCCGGGACTCGTGGGGCGTCGACAACAACCGCAACTACACCGAGTACAGCCTCTTCGACGGGTACTCGGGCGCGTCGAGCAGCTGCACCAGCGGCACCTACGCCGGGCCGAGCGAGCTCTCCGAGCCGGAGAACCGCAACGTCGACTGGCTGGCCGCCCGCCCCAACATCAAGTTCTCGATGAACCTGCACTCCTCCGGGAACTACTTCATGTGGTCGCCGGGCGCGTACGCCCTGCCGGACCGGACCTCGGCGCCGCGGCCGACGCTGGCCGAGGAGTCGGCCTTCTGGGGCGCGTCCTCGCGGATCCTGACCGCCATCAAGCAGCACCGGAACATGGCGGTCACCCCGGCCCGCACGGGCCCGATCTCCGACGTGCTCTACTCGGCGGCGGGCAACTCCGGCGACATGCTCTGGTACAAGTACGGCATCTACGCCTGGAACTTCGAGGTCGGCACGTCCTTCCAACCGAACTGGGAGGAGGCGCACTCCGAGGCGATGGAGTTCTCCAATGGCCTGGTCGAGCTGATGCGGGTGGCCCGGGACTTCGCCAAGGACCGGACCCGCCCGGAGAGCACCCTCACGGTCGCCCCCAGCTCGACACCGGGCATGGTGAACGTGACCTTCGGCGTCTCCGAGCCCGCCTCGGTCTTCTACACCCTCGACGGCGCTACGCCGACGTACTCGTCGACGCTCTACGGCTCGGCGGGCATCCGCGAGGGCGGAGAGACCCTGACGATCCCGGCCGGCACCCGGATCAACTGGTTCTCGGTCGACTCGGCCGGCAACGTCGAGAACAACTACACCCCGGACGGCAGCGGCAAGAACTACAGCAAGGGCCGGGCGGTCCTGCCGACCAGCTGACGAATCACGGCAGGTAGGGACGGCCGCGGCGCTCCTGGGCGCCGCGGCCGTCACCGCTCAACGCAGGAATCCGGCCATCGTCTCCACGAACCACTCCCCATCGTCGAGCCACGGATAGTGCCCGGCGCCCGGCTGCACCGCCAACTCGGCCCGCGGGAACAGGCCGGCGTACTCGGCGGCGCTCCGGGCAACCGAGTCCTAACAGGAGGGTGACGCGCCCAGCGGCTGGGCTGGTGTCCTGCCGTCAACTCGCTCACCCGACCAAGCGTTTGTCAGTTGGCGGGCAAGGCGATGGTCTCCAGCCAGGCGCTCAGGCCGGGCACGACGGCGTGGAGGTCAGGGCCGTTGACCGTTGCGCTGGCGGCGGCACGAGCTTCGGGGGTTGCGTTGAACGCGATGGCGCAACCGACCACGCTGAACAGCGGCACATCCGATCGCCCGTCGCCGATGGCCGCGCAATGCCGGAGTTCGACGCCCAACTCGGCGGCCACCCTGACGGCGAAATCGCGCTTGGCCTGCTCGTCGAACTGCTCGGCGACCTCGCCGCTGTAGCGGCCGTCGACTATCTGCAAGCGTGGTCCGCACGCTCGGTCGAAGCCGAAGCGGCTGCACAGGTAGGTGCCGACGAAGTCCCACGCCAGCGTGGCCAGCACAGGCACGAGCGAGTGAGCCTGGCACCACGAAACGGTCTCCACTATGCCGTCCACCAGCGGCATCGACTCCAGAAACGCCTGGGCTTCAGCGGGTGTCCTGCTTGCCCACCCGCGAGCCTCGAGCACGCAAGCCTCGTCACTGCTCAAGGTGCCGGCTCCGTAGCCGGCTTGTATTTGTGCGATCTCCTTGGCATTGCCGACGAGCTCGGCGAGGTGCTGCCCACTGCTGGTCGGCGTCAGCGTTCCATCGACATCGAAGAACACCGCTCCACGGATCATGGATCGAGACAGTACCCGTCAGGCGTGGGCTCTCGGGCAGTCACCTCATGCTGGCGACGGCAGACTGGGCAGCTCGACGGCGCCGACTGTAGTGAACGGTCAAGATACCGAGCAGCGGTCCCCAGGCGACCAGCGGCAGGTAGGCGATCCAGAACGCGGCACTCTGCCAGCCCTCGATGATCGGCGTGCTCGGGCTGCCGTTGAGCATCCGGCCAGAGGCCATCATGGCCAGCGCGTACGGGAAGATCAGCAGAACCGTCGCACCGACGCTGGCGGGGATGACTGCGGCCAGGGCCGGTACCCGGCGCCCGCCCAGGCCCGGGATCCACCTCGGCCACACCTCGCCCCACTCGCAGACCAGCCCGAGGGCGAGGAATGACAGCACCTCGCTGACCAGGCTGAGCGTGATGATGTACCAGACCCCTTCGGGGACCAGGATCGGACCGTGGCCGGGCGACGGGGCGTCCAAGCGCTTCACCAGCGGAGCCTCGAAGACGAATGCCGTGATCCGCCAGATGGTGGAGGGCAACGTGGTCAGGGCGGCGGCGTATGCGGCCAGCATGGCCCAGCGGGGCACACCCACCGCCGAGCGGCCGTGCAGCTTGCTCAGGATGGTGCGAGCGGTCATCGGGAAATCTCCTTGTCCAAACGCTGATCGTTGCGGCTGACGATGCGCATTCCGCGAGCCGGTGGGCAACGGCCAGCGTTGCTGTTTCAAGATCGCAGCCACGCCGGGCCCCCCGCATCCCATTGAGAGGGGACCGGATCACTCGCGCGGGGGAAGAGGGACCTGGGCCACACGCATGGCGGACGAGGTGACAGCGGCCCGGTTCAGATTCCCCACCGACGGCCGGTCGCGGTGTCACATTCCACGACCCGGTTGCGCCGCACGACCGCTGACTCGGCAGGGGGACAGGGATCGCTCCGGCGAGGGAGGCTGTGCGCCTCGGTCGGTGCGATGGTCAGCGCATGACTGGTGGCCTGCAGATGATGAGGACGTTGTGGCGTAGGTGGTGGCAGTTATGGCCGCGCTGGGTGAGCTGGGTAACGATGTTCTGGGCGGCCGTCTACACCGGCTTCGCCCTGGCGTGCGCGTTGACCGGAACCTCGCTGCTCTCTCTCGGCGGCCATCAGGGATCGTCCGTGCTGGGTTGGGCGGTCGCGGCAGGGGGCGCACTGGCGGCGACAGTCTGTGCGGTGGCCGCGCGGTACGGGCTACGACCCATACTGCGGGCGCTGCTGTGGGTGATGTGTGTGCTGGCGGGTATGGCCGCGTTCGGCCTGCTGATGGACATGATCACGCTGATGTTCGGCCAGGCGGTGGACAGTTGGGCGTCCGCTGCGCACCATGCGCTGGCGGCTGCAGGGACGCTCCTGTTGGCGGCCACCGCCCGGTCGGACCACCGCCCGCCTGCTGCGGCCCCCCTTCGGGCACACTGCGGCGCATCCGGGCCGGTCCAACTCGCCGCCTGCATCGGGACGGTGGCCTTCCTTCCGTACGCGACGATGAAGCTGGTCTGGGCATCCGGCGGTACCTTCGCCGGGGTCAGCGGCAAGGAGATGCGCGCGATCTCTGAACGCAACGGCGCCTCGGGGATCTGGCTCACCCTGGAGTCCTGGGGCCTGGACGCCACCGCCCTGCTGGCCGCAATCGGCGTCTTCCTGCTCTGGGGCCTGGTCCGCCCGTGGGGTCAGGTCTTCCCGCGGTGGACACTGTTCCTCCACGGTCGGCGCGTCCCCCGCTGGCTCCCCCTGACCCCGGCGCTGATAGGTGCGGCCACCCTCGCTCCGTACGGAGTGCTCGGCGTCGGCTACCTGGCACTGGCCACCGCAGGTGTGGTGACGATACGGCGCGGAGACTTTCACTCCTCGGGCGATGCACTGCTGGTCGGCTGGATCGGCTTGGCCGCGTTTGCTGCATACGGGATCGCGCTGGTTATCGCGGCCCACTCGTACTGGCTTCGGACCACTCCGGCGCATGGTGACGTAGAGCGCCCACCAGCGGTCAGTTAGCTCGCCACCGACTGGCCGCTGATGGCGAGCTTCAACTGGCCAACAACGAGGCCGAACCAGCGTGGACATGAGGCATCGGCATTGCCCGTATGACGGCAACCGGCTCCTCTGCACGATTGCCACTTCGGAGAATGCGCTCGCTCATCGGCCAGAAGAGTGAGCCGCAGGACCTGGCGGCGGCTGATCCCGCCTTCGCACCAAGGGTGCGGCTGGCACCGTGCCAGCTCAGGCGCGGGCGGCTGGTTCGGTGGGCTTTGTGGTAAGGCTCTCGCTCGGTGCACGGTCGGCTGGTTCGGTCTGCGCTGCGTCGGCTGCGCGTCGACGGCCGACGGTGCGACCGGGACCGCCGAGACCGGCGGACCCCGTCTAACGGTCGGCGAGGGCAGCGGACCGGACGCGTACGTTGGTGCGGTGGCTACCATCGCGAGAACGCCGATCACGGCCCGTACGATGCGGCTGCTCATGCCGGTGGCCGCGCTGCTGTTTCTGGGCATCGCACTGCTGATCCGCGTCATCGACGACGGGGCACTGCGGCAGTACTCCGGCACCGCGCTGTACGCGTCGATGGTCTGGGCCGGAGTGCTGTTCCTGCGGCCGCGGACGGCACCCATGCCGGCCGGGATGGTCGCCACCGTCTTCTGCTGGGTGGTGGAGTGCGCGCAGCTGACCGGGGTGCCGGCCGAACTGTCGGCGCAGAGCCTCGCGGCGAGACTGACGCTCGGTGTGCAGTTCGACCCCGTCGACCTGGCCTGGTATCCGGCCGGCGTGGCTCCCCTGGTGGTGCTGCACCACCTGCTGCGCGCCCGAACCCGCCCCGCGTCGCGACTGCCGCGCGACGTCGTACCGCCACCGGCGGCCCCCCGGGTTGACACCCGCCCGTAGCTGCCATCGGAGCTGCCCCGGCACCTCGCAGCCCACTCGTCGCAGGAATGTCGCCTTCCAGGCACCACGCCGTCCGGCGATGACCAGCGTCGCCAAGCCGACGCTGCGGCACCCGGTCAGCGGGCCGCCGGCCTGGTCAAGCAGCAGGTTGAAGAGGACGCCTTACCCGAGTGGAGCAGGCCGAGTACCGACGAACATATGAGTCACTCTGGTGTCAGCACAGCATGCGCAAGTCTAGCTGCGGTGTTGACCTCTTCGGATCCGTCGAAGAGGTCAACACAGAAGATCCGCTGGCCACCGCTTCGCGAGTGGGATCAGTGACCTGGCCGGATGCATTGCTTCGCAGCGATGTCGCACACCATCGTTACTCGTGTCGCCCCGCCTGATCTACCTCAGGTTCTGCAGCATCGCCGGCTGGCTCGCTCTCCTCGCCCGCACCGCTGCGGGGTTGCTCAGTTCCAGGTCCTGATCCGGGACCGGGCCGGGCAGTTCACCACCGCTTTCGACGCCGTACTGGCCGACGCCGGCATCACCCCGCGCAAGATCCCAGCGCGTAGCCCGCGGTCAACGCCTACTCGGAACGGTTTGTGCGCACCGTCCGCGCCGAGGTGACCGACCGGATGCTCATCGTTGGTGACAGGCACCTCCGCCGAACACTCGATCGGTACGCCCGCCACTACAACGGGCGGCGTCCGCATCGGGCGCTGCAGTTGCTGCCTCCACGCTCCGACCGACCCGTCGTCGACCGGGCCCACGAGCGGATCAAAACGCCGGCCCGTCCTCGGCGGGCTGATCAACGAGTACGAACGAGCCGCTTAGAAGGCCCAGCTCAGGCCAGGTGACAGGGTTTTGGAACCCGACAGGCAGGAGAGCCGGGAGGACGCCACCTACGTCGACACCGTGGTCGACCTCTGCCTCACCGCGCTCGCGCCCTCATCTTCGACCCGCCCGGAGGTCCGCCCGCCCGACGTTCCGCACGGGCGG